>CANOBV010000157.1 GCA_947564255.1 uncultured bacterium
CGACGCCGCTGATGTGGGATTTTTCCATGGTCTTGACGACCTCCTTCACTTTTGTACCGGGTTTACCGGAAAAGCTGGAGAGCACCTCCAGGTTTACATTATACCGCTTGGCCATCTCCACCGAACGGTTGTGGAGCACCTGCGCCCCCAATGTGGCCAGCTCAAGCATCTCGTCGTAGGTGATCTCGTCCAGCTTATGGGCGGTGGGCACAAGGCGGGGGTCAGCGGTGTACACGCCGTCCACATCGGTGTAGATCTGGCACAAATCGGCGTTAAGGGCCGCAGCGATAGCCACCGCCGATGTGTCCGACCCGCCTCGCCCCAAAGTGGTGATATCGTCATATTTGTTCAGTCCCTGAAATCCTGTGACAATGACGATGCGCCGCTTGTCCAGCTCCGCTCGAATGCGCTCTCCCTGCACCCGTTTGATGCGGGCATTGCCATAGCCGGAGTTTGTGCGGAAGCCCGCCTGCCAGCCCGTCAAGGACACCACCGGGAAGCCCATGCCCTCGATGGCCATGGCACACAGGGAGCAGGAAATCTGTTCACCAGTGGACAGCAGCATATCCAGTTCCCGCTTGGATGCGCCAGGGTTGATTTCAGCGGCCTTTTCAATCAGGTCGTCAGTGGTGTCCCCCTGAGCGGACAGCACCGCCACCACGCTGTTGCCCTTTTGATAAGTATCAGTGATGATGCGGGCCACGTTGCGGATCTTATCCGCATCCGCCACGGAGGACCCGCCGAATTTCTGTACGATCAATGCCATAAGTTCTTCATCCTCTCATGGATTTCCCATGCCGTCTGGGAATTGCCGGGCACTGTCCCGACGCTCTATTTTATGCGGGCCGCGCTTCTGGGGCCCCCACAAAGCCGCCCTTTGGCTTTGTGGGGAAAGGAGGGGCAACGTAATGAGTGAGCTTTCGGCAAAGCCGGAAGCGAGGAATATGGAGTTTGCCCCGACGTTGTCACGCTGCAAAGCGGCCAAGGCGTTCGGTCGCTTTCGCTCCGACTCAGGCAAAACCCGGTCCCGCTTTGCGGCCTCTGGTTTTTGCCCTCGCTCTACTCCAAGCTTCCTCGCTGTCCGCTTCTCCGCGCTTCTTTTCAGTCCAGCACCCGCAGGGCATTGGATACGGTCAGCCCCACCAGCTTTTCGTCCAGCTGGACCTGAGTAAGAGTGCCCTCGGTAAGGCAGGCGGACTCCACCCCTCCGCTCTCCCGACGGGCCAGCAGCTTGCAGCCAGGGAATCGAGTGCGCAGCTCATCTGCCGTGGCCGCCGCCCGGACATACCAGCGGCTGCCCAGTTCTGCGGTGCCGCAGGCCGCGTCCGCCCCGCCGGGCTCCCAGGACAGAGCCTTGCGGTGGCCCATATTCCGGGCTACGTCGATGACGTCGGCCACCACGGCGGAGGCTGTGGGCAGCTTGCCTGCCCCCCGGCCATAGAACATCACGTCGCCGATGGCATCTCCCCGGACAGAGATGGCGTTGAACACGTCCTCCACTCCGGCCAACGGATCGGACTGGTCCACCAGGTGGGGAGCCACGTAGGCGCACACCCGGCCGTCCTCCCGATGGATGGCCCGGCCCAACAGCTTGATCTTCTTGCCCGCGCTCTCGGCGTAGTCCACGTCGGCCAGGGTCACCCCGGTGATGCCCTGGGTGGGCACCTGGTCCGGGCTGATATGCCGTCCGAAAGCGATATCGCCCAAAATACAGATTTTCCGGCAGGCGTCGTGGCCCTCCACGTCGGCAGAGGGGTCCCGCTCAGCGTAACCGTTATCCTGGGCCTCCTTCAGCGCCGCGTCAAAGGTAAGCCCGGCCCGGATCATTCGAGTGAGAATATAGTTGGTGGTGCCGTTCAAAATTCCGTAGATTTCCAGAATTTCATTGGCCGCGAGACACTGGCTCAAGGGCCGAATGATAGGGATGCCGCCCCCCACGCTGGCTTCAAAAAGATAGCATACGCCCTTCTTCCTGGCAAGCTGAGTCAGCTCATACCCCTTTGTGGCCACCAGTTCCTTGTTGGAGGTGACCACGCTCTTGCCCGCCTCCAGAGCCCGGCGGGTGAACTCCAGAGCGATGGAGGCCCCGCCGATGGTCTCCACCACAATGTCCACCTCAGGGTCCTGCTCAATCACAGAAAAATCCTTCACAAAGCGGTCTGCGAAGGGGCTGTTCGGAAAGTCCCGCACATCCAGAATATATTTCAACCGGATCAATCCGCCCGCCTTGCGCTCAATGCTGTTCTCATGGCCGGTGAGTACCTCCGCCACTCCGGAACCCACAGTGCCAAACCCCAAAATTGCCACGTTTACCATAATCCAGTCATTCCTTCCTTCGGGCTGTATCCGCGCCGCGGTCATTTCCGCCCTCAAGTTGAGAAAAAGTCTGTAATTTTGAACTTCCTTGACTATATCACATCTTTGCGCGGATGGCAATCGCCAGCCTCCCTGCTTTTTCACCAAACCTTTTTCCCCCTGCGCCCGTTTCTTTAGCGGAATGAAGCAATTCCCCGTGTCAGACACAAAAGTCCGCCCGGCGGCGCTGCCGCCGGGCGGACCGGGCTATTGGATGGGGTTTCCCCACTCGTCCACCACCGGGATATAGGGGTCGTCCGGGGGCAGGATGGGGTCCACAGTGGGCTGGGGCGGGTCGATAATCGGTCCCGGGTCCTGCGTCGGAGGGACAATGGGATTGTCGGTTGGCTCCGGCGGCACAAAGGGCTCATCCGTCGGCCAGGGCCACGGCTCATCCGACTCGGTGGGCTCCGGCGAGGGCTCCACAAACTCGGTATGGGTGTGGCAGTTGGGGTCATCCAGGGTATCGTAAAAGCTGAGCAGCGCGGTGGAATCCCCCACGCGGACGGAAGCGGTGGGCAGTTCCCGCTCGAAGTTCACCATAGTGATGGTTTTTACGCTCTCCTCCGGGCAGAATTCCCCGGCCTTGTGGTAACGTCCGGTGGCCTCGCCATTGGCATTGAGAATTGGGCTGTCCATACAGATATTCACCTTCACATGGCAGTCGCAGACCTCCGTGGGCGCGTCGGCGGCGAAAAGCCGGAAGGTCTGCACCCGGCTGCCCCGCACATCCATCGTACACTCCTCCAGGGATCTCTTTCCGCAGTCCATGCAGATAGAATAGGAATTCAGCGTCTCAGGCACAGGGAAGGGCTGGTTCTCCTTGCCCTCGTGGAGGATGGCCATCACCTTCTGCCACATGGAGACCGACGGGTTAACAAAGTTTGTGTTGATCACCTCGCTGTTGGGATAGCCCGTCCACACTGCGGCGGTATAATAGGACGTATAGCCGCAGAACCAATAGTCATAGGTGTCCTGAGTCGTGCCTGTCTTGCCCGCCACGGTCTGCCCAGCGATGCGGGCCTTTGTACCGGTACCGGAGGTGACCGCGTTGGTGAGCATGGAGTTGATATAATAGGCCGTCGTGGCTTTGATAGGGTAGGTGGACTCATTCTTGTTTTCCAGAAGCACGCGTCCATTTGCATCCTTGATTTCCAGCACCGTGGTGGCCTTGTTGAACTTGCCGCCTCGGGGGAAGGTGGCAAAGGCCGCCGCCATTTCAAAGGTAGAAACGCCTCTTGTCAAACCGCCCATAGCCAGAGGGCTGGGGTCGATGTCCGACTTCACCTGACCGTTAGGCATCTCCCAGTAGGCCACCATGGATGTGATGCTGTAGCGGTTGACCATAAAGTCATAGGACGCCTGGGGGGTGACCTGCTGCAGCACCCGCACCGCCACAGTGTTCAGCGAGTTGGTGACGCCGTCCAGCACGCTGGTCAGTCCCTTGTAGGTCGGGGATACGTTGACGGGCCATGCCTTGCCGTTGAGCAATTGAGGGCTGTCGTCAATCACGGTGGCGGGGGTGATGAGCCCCATTTCAATTGCTGGAGAATAGACGGACAGAGGCTTGATGGACGATCCGGGCTGGCGCTTGGTCCGCACCGGGGTATTCCAGCCCCGTCTGGATGTTTTTTCCTCCGTGCTGCCCATGGCCACCACGTATCCGCTGGAATTGTCCACCAGCGATATGGCGGACATCAGCCGCTGGCCGGTACGCCGGGACACCTGGTCCAGGTTCTCCCGGTTGTTGAATACGGTGTCCACCGCCGCCTGCGCGTCGGGGTCGTAGGCGCAGATGATGGACAGGCCGCCGCTGAACACCTGGTCATTGCACGTCTTTTCCGCCAGGCCGGTCTCTTCGCTGAGCCGCTGGATGGCCTCGTCGATCACCGCCTCCACATACCAGGAGTAGACGGAGGAGGGTTTTTGTTCCTCGGTGCTGCCCGGCTCGGCCTGGTTCTGCCACTTGAACACCAAGGGCTTGGCAATGGCCGCGTCCCGCTCCGCTTCGGTGATATACGCCTTGCCGTCTCTGGCCTCGTCCGGCTTGGCCATCTCTTTTAAAATGTTCTCCTGCCGGGCCTTGTTGAACTCGACGTTGGTCCATACCGCCCCGTTGTCATAAGAGTTCTTTTCGCCGCAGTAGCCGCACACCTCATCCTTTGTCAGCGAATAGAGCTTGCACGCCGGATTCTGGCACTGATAGCGCACCACTTCCACCGTGCCCTTGGGCGCGTAGAGAGCCGGGTTGTTGGTGATGCCCGCCAGGCTGGCGCACTCGGCCAGGTCCAGGTCCCACACGTTCTTCCCAAAATAGTATTGGGCCGCCGCCTGGACCCCGTAGCAGCCGTTGCCCAGAAAAATGCGGTTCATATAAAGGGTGAGAATTTCCGTCTTTTCGTAGTTATTTTCCAGCTCCAGGGCGGTAAAGATTTCCAAAATCTTTCGGTTGACGGTCACGTCTTTCCGCCCGGTGAGATTTTTGATGAGCTGCTGGTCGATGGTGGACCCACCCTGAATGTTGCCGCCGGTGAACATGCGCAGCAGGCCCGACGCCGTGCGCTTCCAATCCACCCCCGGGTGCTTCCAGAAGCGCTTGTCCTCGATGGCCACAAAAGCGTTAATCAGGTCCTCGGGAATCTGGTCGTAGGTGATCAACTCCCGGTTTTCTTTGCCCACCAGGGTCTGGAGCTCCTTCAGTTCCTGCGTATTCTTGTCGATATAATAGATGACCGAGTTTTCATCCATGGTATACACAGACAGGTCCAGGAAAGTCTTTGGCATCACCGCCGTTTTCACGTAAACGGCGGCGAAGCATATCATGAAACAGCCGGTGATAACGCCCACCAGCAGCAGCGTGCCGATGAGTTGAAAAAAGCGGACGATAATGGTCAGCCAAATGGGGCGGCGGCGCCGCTTACGCGCCTTGGCCCGAGGGGCCTGCCTCTGTCCGCCGCTCTGAGGCTCCCGGCGTTCGGGGGCGCGGTTTTGATTGGTGTCTGGCATATTGAGATCCCTCCGATGTATTCAAGCCATCCCCTTGCTGCGGGATGTCCGGGTCCCTCTCTCCCGGGCCCTCCGGCCCTGTGCGCAGTGTGCTGCATTGAGATATTATACCACAGAGCAAAACGTTTGTCCACCCTGTGCGGAACGACGGAATCCGGAGGGGTCCGACACCGGATTTTAATGTAAAATTTCATGTTACCTCTTGCAATTTTTCCAATCAGCCGTTACAATAGGGACGTAGGCGGCAAAGCCGCCGGAAAGAGGGGGTATGGCTATGAGTGAGGAATACGGCCCGGATTTCGTGTCGGTCACCGACGACGAGGGCAATGAATTTGAACTGGAGCATCTGGGCACCC
>CANOBV010000158.1 GCA_947564255.1 uncultured bacterium
AGCCGGTCTACAGCTCCCTGCCCCAGCTGGCGCCCCAGCCAGTAGGGAAGAGAGATCATGATCCCGGCTCCCAGGACATTCAGGCCAATCGCCTCTGGCAGTGGGAACAAAATCCCATTTGCCGCAAAGAGGATGCCGCTGAAAATAAATACGCTCATACTTTTGAGGGCGAACAGGAGCATCATGAATATGGCGGCAAGGGCTGTGTTCTGGGGCGTATAGGACAAAACACCGTCAACGGTGAGCCGCTCCCTGTTGAGAAAGCAGAAAATCAGAATAGCGGCCCATGCACAGGTCAGGACGATCTTATATTTCCACTCGCGATGCGGGTCAGTATTTTGAGATCGCCGCGGCATGAAGTCCCCTTCTTTCCGTTGTCCATTGTTCCCGGTATCACTGTCTTAGCTGGAAAGAAACGGGACGATTTTCCTCCCGTCACGATACCCCTTTTCGTAGAGCCGGGCCATACACGCCGGATCCCGCTTCAGGGTCGTGACGCCACAGGTATCATCTGGCGCGATGATGAGGAGCTTCCCTTGCTCCGCGTACCGCTTCGCCATGGCTACGCCCCTGTTGTACTGTCCCGCCCGGTGTTCCAGGCGCTTTGCCGCCAGGGGGTACTCCTTTCGGATGCCGGCGGCCAGCAGGCGGTCTTTCTTTGCTGTGCGCACTGTGTCCGCAGGCAGGGTCAGAAGGAGCACCACCTTGCCGCACCCCAGCTCGAATGCCTTTTCAACCGGGATCGTGTCCCCCAGTGCGCCGTCGTAATAGGGCTGCCCCTCGATCCATTGGGGCCTGCAAACAAAGGGGATGGCGCAGGACGCTTTCAGCACGCGGTAGTCGTCCTGGCGGAGAGCCTCTTTGGGGAAATACCGGGGTTTCCCGCTGCGCGCCTCGGTGGCGATCATCAAAAGCTCCATTGGGCTGTTCAGCAGGGCGGCATAGTTCAGCGGGTCCTCCCCACCGGCGGCGCTCAAGGTTCCGTAAATATAGTCCAAATCCAGGAACGAGCCTTTCTTGCGCCAGCTCCGCCAGCCCATGTATTCTCTGCGCTGGGAGTATGTCTCAAAGAAGCGCCGGTTGCGCCGGGCCTGTCCGGCGGCGAAGGAGGCCAGATTGGCGCTCCCCGCCGATATGCCGATCCCCGCATCGAAGCGTATGCCCGCATCCAGGCAGAAGTCCAGCACCCCTGCGGCGTAGATCCCCCGCATACCGCCGCCTACATCCACAACGCCTGTTTTTTGACTCATGCCAATCAGCTTCCCCTCGATGTGTCGTTCTTATGCCGCAGAAACATGACGCCGATCGTGTTGGGTCCGCAGTGGCAGGCCACGGTGCAGCCGGAGTGCGCCTCCCAGATTTGGGCAAAGCGCCCGTCCTTCTCCAAGGCCTGTCGGGCGGCAGCCAGCGGCGCCTCATCCGCCGGCGGGTGGACAACGATCACCACTTCCCCCGTATCCGCCGGTTCCCAGGCGGCCAACCGATCCTGGACATACTGTGCCATTACTTTCTCCAGGCTTCCGCGATACTTTTTCCCAACGCCCATCATCCCATTCCGAACCTCAATACAGGGCTTCAGCTGGAGCAGATTGGCACCCAGTGCCGCGACTGCGGAGCACCTGCCGCCCTTGCGCATATAGTCCAGCCGATCCAGAATGAAGCTGGCGTCCACGAACTCCCTCGCCGCCTCCAGCCGGGAAACAATCTCGTCAGGCAAAAGTCCCGCCTCCGCCAACCGGGCTGCCTCCAATACCAGCAGGCCCTGCCCGCTGGAGAGGTTCCGGGAATCCACTACATATACGCTGCATTTCTCAGCCAAATCAGACGCCGCCAGGCAAGCGTTCTGATAGCAGGTGGAAAATTCCGCGCCGATGGTCACACAGATAATCGCGTCGTAATCTTGCCCAAGTGCCTGGAAGCAAGCAGAAAACTCGAACACATTGACCGCTGATGTCGAGCAAATCTCTCCCCCGGCCGCCACATGGGCAAAAATATTTCCTGGCGTGATCTCTATACCGTCCAAATAAGACTGGCCGTTTTTCGAGATATGCAGGGGCAGAACAGTAATACCGTACTGTTCCAGCAATTCCTGCGGCAGATCACAGGTAGAATCCGTTACAGTGGCTATCCGCATCTGGCGAGCCTCACTTCCTGCTGCTGTTCCACAGGCGCTCCGCCTCGGGCGCCCAGCACTGGGCATAGGAAGCGCATTTGTCGCATAGATGATCCACGCTTTCCGGGGACTGCAAATCGGTGGAGTGGGCACCGGTGCGGTGTACCATCTCCCGCAGCTTCTCCGGGTTTTCCAGCATGGGGCAGGGGCGCAGGTGGTTCTCGTTGAAGGGCTGGCCGTCGTGATAGGCCATAAAAATGGGAGAACGCAGACAATCCAACAGGCTCTTCTCCCGGATGTTGGAATCCGAGTAATGGATGAACACGCAGGGGTCCACGTCGCCGTTGGCGTTGATGTGCAAATAGCGGCGGCCTCCGGCGATACAGCCGCCCACATATTCACCGTCATTTTGAAAGTCCATGGCGAAAATGGGCTTAGTGGCGCGGATTTCCCGGATGCGATGGTACATGGTTTCCCGCTGGCTGGGGCTGGGCAGCAGGGCCGGGACGGCGTCGTTGCCCACGGGCATATAGTGGAAGTACCAGATGAACCGCGCACCCCACTTCACAAGTTGGTCGATAAACTGGTCGGAGCTGATGGAGTCCAGGTTCTGGCTGGTGTAACAGGCAGAGATGCCGAAAGGCAGCCGCTTGTTCCGCAGGATGGACATGGCCCGGACCACCTTCTGATACACGCCGTTCCCCCGGCGGGCGTCGGTGGCTGCCTCGAATCCCTCCAAACTGATAGCGGGGATGAAGTTCTTCACCCGCAGCATTTCGTCCGCGAAAGCCTCGTCAATCAAGGTGGCGTTGGTGAAGGCCAGGAACTGGCAGTCGGAGTGCCGCTCGCACAAGGTGATGAGGTCGTCCTTGCGTACCAGGGGCTCCCCGCCGGTGTAGATGTACATATACACCCTCAGCTCCTTGCCCTGCCGGATGATGGAGTCGATCTCGTCCAGGGTGAGGTTCAGCTTATTGCCGTACTCGGCGGCCCAGCAGCCGGTGCAGTGGAGGTTGCAGGCGCTGGTGGGGTCCAGGAGGATGGCCCAGGGGATGTTGCAGCCGTACTTCTCCCGCATTTCCTCTTGTTTGGGCCAGCCGATGATGTTCGCGTTTAAGAAAAAGTTTTCAAAAACTGCCTTGACCACATCGTTGTCCACTTCCCGGAAAATGTTCATGATCAACTGATACATATTGTTGTCCGGGTCGTTGATGACAGTTCGGAACGCTTCTCGCTGTTCCGGGAAGCTGTTGGGGCCGTCCCCGGCCAGCTTATCCACCCACTCCATCAATTTGGGAAGGTTGCGCCCCGGGTCTTTTTCGATGTAGCTGTACGCGGTTTTCAGTCCAATTTTGCTGAGTGTTTTCGGGATCATAGGGATTCTCCTTTTCTGTTTATTGGGATTACACTATAACCTCGGAACAAGTGTAATACACTTGCTAATTATAAGTGTATAAACTTGTGTATGTCAAGTGCGCTTTTAGTTAAACTAAGTGTGTCACCACTAACAAAAGGGGGCCGCGCCGTGAAAGCAAGGAAGGAGCTCAATATGCAGATCGGGGATCGCGTCAAACGGGCCCGGGAAAAAAGCGGGATGACCCAGGAGCAGTTCGCGGAGCTGATCAACAGGACGCCGCAGTTCGTGTCCGACCTGGAGCGCGGCGTGTCCGGTATTTCCATCGAAACCCTGCGGACCATCTGCGAAAAGCTGTGCATTTCCAGCGACAGCATCCTGTTTGCCGACAGGCATGAAAACGACATTTCGGAACTGAGCATGAAATTTCGCCGGATGTCCCACGTTCAGTTCCGCGCCATGGAGCAGATCGTAAACGCGCTACTGTATGCCGGGGCCGATCAGGGGTGAATCATAAACAGCGCCGGGAGACCGCTGGAGTCCCCGGCGCTGTTTACGTCTGCTTTGCTGACGGCTCAAATCACATGGTACTCCTTCAACAACTTTTCAATATCAGTGCCTTCGATCTTATCCAGCAGCTTCTTCACCGCCAGCTTCTCCTTGAGACCCAGCTCCATCTCGCTGAGGGGCTTGCCGTCCCGGAGGCTGATGGTCGCCTTCAGCAGATCGCGGATGTCGTACAGGCTGCCCCAGACCTCGGGCACGCCGCGGTCTATATCGAACAGGGTATAGACCGCCACCATAGCGGTGCGCATGGAATACTCCGTGGTGAACACGGTGTCGCGGGGTGTCTCCGCGAAGTTTCCAAGGAAGGCGAAGTTCACCGCCCCCTCGGGCACCACCTCGGGCCGGTCGCCTTTGGCCCGGGGCATAAAGTAGGCACTGGCGAAGGGCATCATGGTGGGAATCGTATTGGCGCTGTGGGCAGCCAGCTCCTCGATCCGATCCTCCGGCACACCGATGTGATAGAGCCACTCCATGCAGATCTCTTTTCCGGTGCAGTCCTTCATGGGCTTCTTCACGAAATCGCCGACCGCGTTGGGGAACAGGCCGTAGAGCCACACCAGGCACTGGTCCTTGGGCTGGGAGTGGAACTGGGGCTGGCGGTTGATGGTCCAGCTCAGCAGCCACCCGGAATCCCGGGCCGTGACGATGCCGCCGGTGACCACCTTGCCGGACAGCGGGTCCCGCTTGCAGATGTTCCTGATGTAGGGCAGGATCTTGTCGTCCAGGGTGTTGACGGTGACGCCCATCCACTTGCACTCCTCGGGGTCGCCGTAGAACTTCTCGGGGCGGCCGAAGGCGGGATCCTGGGCGGCAATTTTCCGCCACAGGTCGAAGGAGCCGCCGGGCTGGGGGGCGGGGATATACGCGCAGGGCGTATCCTGACCGCCGATGGTGGAGTTCTCCACGTTGCTTCCGTTGGTGATAAAGAGGTAGTCGTCCTCGGTGAGATCCAGGAACTCCTGCTCACCGCCGCGGAGCAGCTCCACCCGCTTGGCCACCTTCCGACCATCCCGGATGTCGAAACGGACATCCATCACCTGGGTGTTGAAATGGAACTGGACGCCGTGGTTTTCCAGGTACTTGACCATGGGCAGGATCATGGACTCATACTGGTTGTACTTGGTGAAGCGCAGGGCCTTCAGATCGGGCAGGCCGTCGATGTGGTGGATGAAGCGCTGCATATACCGCTTCATCTCCAGGGCGCTGTTGCAGTCGTAGAAGGCGAACATGGTGCGCCAGTAGGTCCAGAAGTTGGAGCTGAGCACCTCATCGTCAAAGATGTCGGTGATCCGCTTGTCCTCCAGCGCCTCGTCCGGGGTGAAGAACAGGTGCATCAGTTCCATGGCGCCCCTGTCGGAGATGGCGAACTTGCCGTCGGTGTGGGCGTCCTGGCCCCGGTTCTCGGTGACCCGGCACAGGGAGTAGTTGGGGTCCTTCTTGTTCAGCCAGTAATACTCGTCCAGCACGCTGACCCCCTCGGTCTCAATGGAGGGGATGGAGCGGAACAGGTCCCACATGACCTCAAAATGGTTGTCCATCTCCCGGCCGCCCCGCATGACGTAGCC
>CANOBV010000159.1 GCA_947564255.1 uncultured bacterium
GAATGCCATACCCAGCCAGGCCTCGCATTGTACGATCTGCTCAACGATATGCTTCTTAGGTTATTGACATTGCTCGTAGCTGTTGCGCCACAACGTTTTACACCGTCCGCATTTCGTTTTCACTACGTTTCGGACACACCTGGCCGATGGCTGACTGGACGGACATTTTTTGTCAAAAGAATGGTCAATGCTTTGACTTGTTCTACTCATTCACATTTTGCCCCCCTCTTTGTTCATTCGGAGCGGGAGCAAAATGTGTTTGGAGATAAAGGCTTTTGATAAAAAGTGGACTTAGGCAAAATACAGCTTAAGTCCACACAATTTATGCAGAAAAGGCGGGAGTCCAACCATTGGGCTGGCCTCCCTAAGTGAATGAGAAGGTGGGGTGTTAGGCCACCTTTATTATCGCCAGACGTTTTACTGTCTGGGATAAGGCTTCTTCGTGTATTTGCGTTGAAAGATATGTTAGTGCAGATTACCAGGCCAGAGTGATCATTCCGTCTGCCGAAGTCCATGTGCCAGGTGTTGTCCCGGTACTGATCGGTCCCGCCTCAGTCACAGATACTTCAGCGGTGCCGTCTGGTCTGATTTGGAGCTTCATCGTGCTTTCAAAAGGAGCTTTGGGATCGCCCGGCGCCAAGAGGTACGTGTAGGTAGAGCCCTCATCAGGCGCCTCCTGGAGGTTGGCCGTAGTTTTAAAGAACTCTGCTTCGCCAATGGAGAAGGGGAACGAGGCCGCGCCTTCCTCAAAGCTGACTTTGGCGGGTTTGACCTCCCAGCCCCCGTGACCTCCCTGTGCAGGAGCCGTGTAGTTCTCAGACGCAGCTTCCTCAGTGCCCAACACCAAAGACAGCTTACCCTGGGCCGAGGTGTTGGTGACAAAGCTGCTGGAGCTGCTGGCAGCAGCTTCAATCGTGTACTCGCCGGCGCTCAATTCCCCAGCTTCAATATCGCCCAGGCTGGAGTCAAAGGACAGGCTTTGGGCGGCGCCCTCCGAGTCGGTCAGCAGGATGTCAATGCTGTCCGGCATGGCGGAATATTCGTAGGCCGTTTTGTTTGCGATTTGGAGTTTCAGCGTACCCTGGCCATCCCAGGAATAGGCCAGCTCGGGTTCAGGCAGCGGCCCGCTGACGCTGTATTCCGCCAGCGCCCCGGAGGACATGGTGTAATCTGCCGCGACCGCAAACAGCTTGGCCGTATAGGTCCCATAGGCATGATCCACCGTATCGCTTATCGTCCCGCTGTGGGTGTCCAGACCCGAGGCGGGAATGACACCGGAGTACAAATAGTCATCGTCATCATCCGTAGAACCGCTTTCGCACAGGTAGATCAAATACTGGGCCGCATTCTCCACCCCAGTGAAACTGTAATTGCCATCGCTGATCGCAAAATCAGCGGGGGAGGCGATTTCGGTTTTGGCAGGTGCATTTGTGTTTTCTACTGTGCTCCCGCCCCCCTGGCTATCGGAGCCGCTGAAAAGGATCCGGCTCATGTTTTTGAAGTACAGGGCGGCGTTTGTCCCCGCGCTGGTGGAACAGCCTGACGCCAAGGCCAGCACAAGGGCCAGGGAAAGGAACAGCGCCAACTTTTTTATCCCTTTTTGTTTCATATCATTTGCCCTCCTTTGCCGGTATGAAGCAGGACGCGATTTGGAGCAGGGCACAGCCGAACATCAGCACCAGAATGGCGATGACAGGGGGAAGCCCGCCCCGGGAGGCGTACATGGTGATCCCGTTGAGCTCATCGGCCCAGACCGGGAAGCTATTTAGAAAGAACAGGGCAATCGCGCCGGAGGTACACATGGCGCCCAGCAGGTTTAACGCCCCAAGACCCAGGTAAAAGTGTACGCCGGACAGGGCCAAGGTTCCAACCAGGAACGCACATACCACGGTGTCAAAGTAGTTGAACACCACCCCATAGATACAATAGGCGATCAGAGCGACCAACGAAATAACTGCGGTCAGCGCGCTGAGCCTGCGAGCCCAGCCCGCGTTTTTTATCTTATCCTTCAATGCGTTCATGTCATACCCTCCCTTCGATTTTTTTCCGGCCCAGCAAGTTCAGGGCCAGCCAGCCGGTAATGGCCGCGCAGTCCAGCACCGTCAGCACAATGGCCGCAACGGCCAGGGCGGTTTGCCAGGTGGGAATGATGGTAATGACCCGGGTATTGCTGGACAGCCCGTTCACCGCGGTAGAGCGGCTGGCAGCATAGAGGTTGTGTTTGGTGGCCAGACGCAAAAGCTGTAACGCATGGCCGTCACCCTCGGCGATAGCGTTGGTGATGTCCTCCGTTTTTGTGTTCCAGCAGGTGTAGTCAACGCCTGCCTCCATCTGCTCCAGCATGTGGCTCTTATAGCCTGCGTCGCCTGCATCGGTGGTCAGGTGCCCTTTGAACGCCCACTCACCCTTCAGCACATTGGTCAGCAGCTGGGGATGGGTGGCCACATAGCGGCAGCCAATGCGGTTGAACCCGGCCATGATCCCGTTGGAGCCGCCCTTGCACATCGGACCCTCAAAGGCGCGCAGATAAATTTCGCGGATGGACTGCTCGGTGGCGAAGGTGGCCAGGCTCTCGCGGTTGGCCTCCTGGTCATTGAGGGCAAAATGCTTGACGCCGTACATAACGCCCAACTTCTGCATACTCTCGGCCTCGTACCAGCCCACATAATAGCCCATCACGCCGTCCTCGGAGTAATACTGCATATTACGTCCGCCGAAGGGGGTGCGGTGAATATTGCCGCCGCCGTACCACAACTCGTTGAGACCGCAGTACACGGCTTCCACGCCCAGCATATGGCCCCGGGCCGCGAAACGCTCTTTGTTCCAGGTGCGGGAGGTCATCACCTCGGATACCCAGGACAGGGCGCTTTCACCCGTGGCGGTCAGACTGCCCTGCTGGATACACATACCGTCATCGCCCCGGGCCTGGGAGGGCATAGCCACCCGGTCGATGGGGTCGGCGCCGTTGTTGTCTACCTTTAATGTAAGCATCTCCTCCACGGTGAGCTGGTCGATAAACGCATCCCACAGCTCATCGTCGTCCCAGTCCACATCTTTCAGCATAACGAAGTTCATCGTCACGTCAGCGCCCTGTGTAAAATCGTCCACAGAAGGCGCGTCGCTGAGGCTGGCCGAATGGTCCTTATACCAAGCGCCCTCAATATCCGTCATCATATCGTCTGTCGCGGTGATCTGATAGGCGGTGGCGGGAAAAGTTCCGGCCCAGTCGCTGCGGGTCAGGTAGGTGAAGTCAATGCCGTAAGCGCTCAGCTGGTCCGCGTCAAACTGATTGGTCACCTCGACCTCCTCGTCATAACGGGAGTTGCGGTAGGTATCGGCATCCAGCTCAGCTTGATTCCAGGTATAGACCTTGGCGGCATTTCCGTCCACAGGGTTGCCCTCCGCATCGGTCATCCCATTGGCAGAGGTATAGCCCTTTTTCGCCAGCACATTGTTCAGCGCATCGTGGCAGTTGTCGCCGATGGCCAGGTAGTAGTCCCCCGCGCTGAGGATGTAGCCTTCGGCTCCCTCGGAGTCATAGCTGGCCAGCAGATAACGCTCGATTTCCACCTTGACGGTGGCCGTCTCGCCCGGGGCCAATTCGCCGGTCTTCTCAAAGCCCGCCAGCTGGATGGCGGATTTCTCCACCTTATTGGCAATTTCATACTCGCCATAGGGGGTCTGCGCGTAGACCTGGACCACCGACTTGCCCGCACGGTCGCCGGTGTTGGTCACGTCCACCGAAACGGTGTACATATCTGTGGCCTCGTCATAGGCCACCCCCTTCAACGTCTGCTCAAAGGTGGTATAGCTCAAGCCGTAGCCAAACGGGAACGCCATTTCCTCCGCGTAGCTCCAGGCATTGCCCGAGGTGGAGCCCACGCTGCTGTCCGCGCCGTAGCGGCCCATGACCACGTCCTCATACCGCGTCTCGTAGTATTTGTAGCCCACATAGATGCCTTCCGCGTAGATCACATAATTATTTACGTGTCTCTCACTGGCGGTGGGTGCGGCAGCGACGACATCCGCCACGTTGGTCCACAACTGGGTGTTTTCCTCCCCGGCATAGGTGATCGCCGGAGCGGAGAGGGAGTTTGCGGCGTAGGTGTCCACCGTATGGCCGGAGGCGTTCACCGCGCCGGAGATCACATTGGCCACGCCCTCAAAGCCTTGTGTGCCGGGAATGCCCGCCAGGACGCAGACGTCCACGTCGTAATCCGCCAGCCAGCCCAGTTCCATCATCTGGTCGGCATTGATGACCACCAGGATGCCGTTGAACATTCCGGAGGCTTTGCCGTCCTTCAAATAGGACAGAAGATCCATCTCGTTTTTCATCAGGCCCATGTAGTGCCGGGTCGTGCCCCCGTCGTCCACCAGCATGGCACTTTCGGAATCCTCTGTGCCCCACCGGGCCAGCACGACCACGGCGGTGGAGTTGGAGTTTTTCCAGCTGCTCTCATGCTGCTTCACGTCGGAAACAGGGGCCTCGATTACCTCGTTGTTGGAGGTCTGGCCCATGCCGCTGTACACCGAATCGGCCAGGGTCAGATCCACGTGATCGCTGCCATACACGGCCTTCATGGCGTCGTTAAAGGTGACCATGGGAATGGCCTCCACTGTGGATTCACTCTTGCCCTTGTTGTAGTAGGGATTGGCGGAGGCGTTGCCGAACACGGTGATATTCCCGCCGGGCTCCAGCGGCAGCAGACCGTTGTTCCGGAGGACCACGGTGCCCTCCTCCGCCTGAGCGACCGCTTCCGCGGCGGCGGCCATCTCGACCTTCAGGGCGTTGGCCTTGCTGGTCACATCGGCGCCATAGGTGTCGAATACCTCCTGGGCATAATACGTGGTATTCTGCCCGGCGCTGTCCCCGCTTTCCACGACCGCGCTGGTGGACACATTGAGATACTGGTTGATCTTGCCCGCATTGTCGAACAGCAGGGTAGATGCCGCGACCAGAATCGCCAACAGCAGGGACAGTGCGGAAGCCAGCCCCTTTAAGACCGCTTTTTTCTTCAAAATATTCTCCTCCTTTTTTATTTTCCGCTGGATTTCCTGTGGGGAAATCCGTTGATAGCCCCACCATAGAGCAAAAAAATGCGGGAGTCAATCACTCCCGCATAACCTGTCATGTTCACTTCGTAACCCGTCATGTCTCAGGGGCGCGGCAGGGGAGCAGCAAATATACATTCACAACGTCCCCGTCTTGATAGAACGTGATCTCGCCTCCATATTTCTCCACTAGAAGCTGCATACTGCGCGCGCCAAAGCCATGCTCCAGCTTGTTTTCCTTGCTGGTCTGGGGCAGACCGCCTGCCATCACTAACCGATGCTGAGTATAGTTTTGGAGATGGACCGAGTAAAAATCCTCGATCCGCCGGACAGTGAGGGATATCTGCTTCTTGTCCGGGGCGGGCAAAACCTCTGTTGCTTCAATGGCGTTATCCAAGGCATTGCCAAACAGGGCATATAGATCTGAGGGTTCAAGATAAGAAATACCGGAGCCTTCGGCCATGCAGGTGAACCCAATGCCTCTGTTTCTGCAGGCCATTGATACTTACGATGCTAAGATCGGAAGAGCACACGTCTGAACTCCAG
>CANOBV010000160.1 GCA_947564255.1 uncultured bacterium
ATGACCCGGTTCGGCATGGACGTGGTGCTGGCCCATCCCGAGGGCTACGAGGTCATGCCCGAGGTGGAGGAGGTGGCCAAAAAGAACGCCGCGGCCACCGGCGGCACCTTCACCAAGACCCACTCCATGGCGGAGGCGTTTAAGGACGCCGACATCGTCTACCCCAAGAGCTGGGCCCCCTTCGCCGCCATGGAGAAGCGCACCGACCTGTACGCCCAGGGCGACAGCGACGGCATCAAGGCCCTGGAGAAGGAGCTGCTGGCCCAGAACGCCCAGCACAAGGACTGGTGCTGCACCGAGGAGCTGATGAAGACCACCCGTGACGGCAAGGCCCTGTACCTCCACTGCCTGCCCGCCGACATCAACGACGTGTCCTGCGTGGACGGCGAGGTGGAGGCCAGCGTTTTCGACCGATACCGCACCCCCCTGTACAAGGAGGCCAGCTTCAAGCCCTACATCATCGCCGCCATGATCTTCCTGGCCAAGGTGAAGGACCCCCAGGCCACCCTCAAGGCCCTGGAGGAGCGGGGCGCGGCCCGGTGGTTCCAGAAGTAAGTTACTTTTTCTTGAAAGAAAAAGTAACCAAAAAGAACTTTAGTTCGCTACGGTTAGAGTGCTTGACGGAAGATTTCCACCCGGCAACGCACATTTTGCGATATGATAAAGCGAAACGAAGTTTCGCTGCTAAAAGTTTCTTTTCGGTTCCTTTTCTTTTCAAAGAAAAGGAACGAACCAGGCCCGTCCGGCAAGGGCGGGCCTGTCTTGTATTTTCAACTGTATGGAGGTAAAATGAGATGGGAAAGCGCATTGTCATCGCCCTGGGCGGCAACGCCCTGGGCAGTAATCTCCCTGAGCAGATGGCCGCTGTCAAACAGACGGCCAAGGCCATTGCCGACCTCATCGAGGACGGCCATCAGGTCATCCTCTCCCACGGCAACGGCCCCCAGGTGGGCATGATCCAGAAGGCCATGGCGGAGCTCACCCGGGCCGAGCCGGAGAAATATATCCCCTGCCCCCTGTCGGTGTGCGTGGCCATGAGCCAGGGCTATATCGGCTACGATCTGCAAAACGCCCTGCGGGAGGAGCTGCTGGACCGTGGAATTCAGAAGGGTGTGGCTACGGTTCTCACCCAAGTGGAGGTGGACCCCCAGGACCCGGCTTTCGCCAACCCCACCAAGCCCATCGGGGCGTTTATGACCAAGGAAGAGGCCGACAGGCTGGTGGCCGAGCGGGACTATCAGGTCATAGAGGACGCGGGCCGGGGCTACCGCCGGGTGGTGGCATCCCCCCGCCCCCAGTCCATCGTGGAGATCGAGTCCATCCGGGACATGGTGGAGGCCGGGCTGGTGGTGGTGGCCTGCGGCGGCGGCGGCATCCCCGTGTTCAAAACCGAGGGACACCATCTGAAGGGCGCGGCGGCGGTGATCGACAAGGACTTCGCCTCCTGCGTCCTGGCCCGGCAGCTCAACGCCGACACCCTCATCATCCTCACCGCCGTGGAGAAGGCGGCGGTCAACTTCGGCAAGCCCAACCAGAAGTGGCTGGACGCCCTCACCCCGGAGGAGGC
The DNA here is from genome assembly GCA_947564255.1 of uncultured bacterium. Lineage (GTDB taxonomy): Bacteria > Bacillota > Clostridia > Oscillospirales > Oscillospiraceae > Enterenecus. Next base: position 1,568 of record CANOBV010000160.1, read on the forward strand.
GGAGGGGTACATGGCGGAGGGCCATTTCGCCCCCGGCTCCATGCTGCCCAAGGTCCAGGCGGCGGTGGAGTTCGCCCGGTCCGCCCCTGGACGGTCCGCCCTCATCACCCTGCTGGAAAAGGCCCGGGACGGCGTGGCGGGCAAAACCGGCACCGTTATCCGGCAGTAAACAGCGCACCCTGCGGGGCTAGAACACGCCCCGCAGGGTCATTGTGGTTTTTTCACAACAGTGCTTTGGAGGTGTTTTCATGTCCATTTTGATTCAAAACGGTACGCTGATCTGCCCGGAGGGCCCCGTCAGGGCCGACCTGCGGGTGGAGGGGGACAAAATTGTAGAGATCGGCCCCGACCTCCCCGCGGGGGACAGTCGGGTGCTGGACGCGGCGGGTAAGCTGGTGTTCCCCGGCTTCATCGATACCCACACCCACTTCGAGATGAACAAGGGCACGCCCCGTGAGACGGTGGACGGCTGGGCCTCCGGCACCCTGGCGGCCCTGGCCGGGGGCACCACCACCGTGCTGGACTTCGCCGAGCCGGAGCGGGGGGCCTCCCTGGCCTCCGCGCTGGACGTGTGGCACAGCCGGGCCGATGGTATTGCCTCCTGCCACTACGGGTTCCACATGACCATCAAGGACTGGAATCCCGCCATTCAAAGGGAGCTGGCGGACATGGACCGGGCCGGGGTGACCTCCTACAAGGTCTATTTTGCCTACGACAACATGCGGGTGTCCGACGGCACGGCGCTGGAGGTGGTCCGGGCCGTGGGGGACCGGGGCGGCGTGGTGGGCTGCCACTGCGAGAACGGCGACCTGGTGACGGCGGGCATCGCCGCGCAAAAGGCGGCGGGAAACCTGGGACCCGCCGCCCACCCCCTTTCCCGCCCGGCGGTGGTGGAGGCGGAGGCCGTCAACCGCTGGCTGACCATCGGCGAACTGGCAGGCTGCCCGGTGAACATCGTCCACCTGTCCACCGGGCGGGGATTGGAGTTGGTACGGGCCGCGCGGGAGCGGGGGCAGGCGGCGTATGTGGAGACCTGCCCCCAGTACCTGCTGCTGGACGACGGAAAATATCGGCTCCCCGGCTTTGAGAGCGCGAAATTTGTCCTCTCCCCGCCCCTGCGGAGCCCGGAGGACCAAGCCGCCCTGTGGGCGGGGCTGGAGGCCGGGGAGATCGACACCATCGGCACCGACCACTGCTCCTTCCATTTCCACGGGGTAAAGGAGCTGGGCCGGGAGGACTTCTCCCAAATCCCCAACGGCATCCCCGGCGTGGAGCACCGGCCCGTCCTGCTGTACACCGCCGGAGTGGCGGCGGGACGGATCACCGTCTGCCGGATGATGATGCTTTTGTCGGAGCAGCCCGCCAAGCTGTTTGGGATGTATCCCCGGAAGGGGGCGCTGACGGTGGGGAGTGACGCGGATATTGTGATATTTGACCCGGGGGTTAGGGGCCGCATCACCGCCGCCGACCAGTGTCAGGCGGTGGACTACACCCCTTACGAGGGCTTTGAGACCAGGGGCAGGGTGGAGGCCGTCCTGCTGTCCGGGGAGGTCGCGGTGGAGGGCGGTCAGGTGGTGAAAACCGGCCGGGGCCGCTTTGTCCGCCGGGGACCCTCGCAGTTCTGGAGATGAGGCTCGGCGCGGTGCTGATGGCCTCCGGATCGGGGCGTCGGTTCGGCGGCAACAAGCTGCTCCACCCGGTGGACGGCGTGCCCATGATCCGGCGGGCTTTCCAGGCCGCCCCGGCGGAGCTCTTTGACCGGGCCTGCGTGGTGAGCTGCTACCCGGAGATTCTGGCTCTGGCCGGAGAGCGGGGCTACCTTCCCGTGCCCAACCCCCAGGCCGACCAGGGGCAGTCCGCCTCCGTCCGGCTGGGGCTGTCCCGCCTGGCGGATCTGGACGGGGTGATGTTCTGCGTGTGCGACCAGCCCTGGCTGCGGAGGGACAGCGTGGAGCGGCTGCTGGCGGACTTTTACGCCCATCCCGGCTGTATCTGTTCCCTGAGCTGGCGGGGAGAACGAGGGTCCCCGGCGGTGTTTCCCTCCAGACTGTTCCCTGAACTGCGTGCCCTCACTGGAGACCGGGGCGGAGGTGGGGTTATCCGGGCCCATCAGGACCTTTTGCGGCTGGTGGAGGCGGGCGGGGAAGAGGAGCTGCGGGACGTGGATGTGAAAGGGTGCCATGGTCAAGGCGTTTGAAAAATGAAAATCCCGCTTTTATCCAACGGACCGAAGGTCCACTGGGCGTATTGAGGCACACGTGTGCCGCTTATAGAATCCAAAGCAAAGTGGAAAGGCCGGCGCAGTATGAAACTGCGCCGGCCTTCGTGTTGATTCTTTCCTTGTGCTATTATGCCGCAGGGATTACAAGGGTCTGGCCAGGCCAGATCTGGTTGGCGTTCTTGACGATGCCCTTGTTGGCTTCGTAGATCACGATCCACTTGGAGCCGTCGCCGTACTGGGCCTTGGCGATCTTCCACAGGGAGTCGCCGCGGACCACGATGTAGGTGCCCTCGGGCTCGGGAGTGGGCTCCGGCTGGGGTTCGGGCTCGGGAGTGGGCTCGGGTTCAGGAGTGGGTTCCGGCTCAGGGGTGGGCTCGGGCTCCGGCTCGGGAGCGGGCTCCGCCGCCTTGACGGTGATGCGGCCGGCGGGCTCGCCGTACTGCTCGGCGGTGACGGTGCCGTCCAGCTCGTCCACGATGTAGTTGATGAGCACGGCGTTATCCACCATCACACAGTCCTTCAGCAGCTTATCGCTCTTGAACATCACAAAGCCGTCGCCGCCGGACTTGAGCATGTAGTTGTGGGAGGCCAGGGTGTAGGTCTTCTCCACATCCAGCGGCTCTCCGTTCACCTTCACGTCGGTGACGCGGTAATCGCCGTCCACCTTCACGAACTCCTGCTCGTCGTTCAGCACCACGGAGGAGGGGACCCCGGCGTCAATGGTGTAGGTCACGCCGGACACCTGGAGGAAGCCGCCGTTCTCCTCGGGGTAGTTGCGGGCGCCCATCTCCAGGGCGTCCAGAATCTTCTGGCCGGTGGTCTCCACCAAACATGCCTCATTGTTATAGGGGTGGACATTGATGATGTCCCCATAGGTCACATCGCCCTTGGCGATGACGGCCCGGATGCCGCCGCCGTTGACGAAAGCCACGTCGGCCCCCAGCATCGCCCGGTAGGCGTCGGCGCACAGGTCGCCCAGGTTGGTCTCGCCGCTGCGGACCAGCCGCTTGCCGTCGGCATCGTTGACGGTGAGCTCCACCTCAGACTTGGCAACCACCTTTTTCAGCTCCGCCTCAAAGGCGTCGTTCTTCTCCTTCACCAGAGCGGCCACGGTGTCGTCCTGCTTGTCGTAGCCGGTGACCAGCTCGTGGGCGATCTCGCCGGACTCCACATCGATGACCACCTTGCCGATGGCGGCCAGCTTGGTGCCGGTCTGGGCCCACACCACGTCCTTGCCGTCCTTGTTGGCCACGGTCTTCTCAATCTGCTCGTGGGAGTGGCCGTCGATGAACAGGTCGATGCCGGTGGTGTTGGCGATGACGGTCTGGGCCTTCCACGCCTCGGTGGAGCCGTCGTCACCCAGATGGCCGATGGCCACCACATAGTCCGCGCCATCCTTCTTGGCGGCGTCCACAGCCGTCTGTACAGCGGCGTAGAGGTCCTTGCCCTCATTGCCCTGCTGGAAACTGTAGATATACTCCCCCTTGTCGTTCTGGAAATAAGTGGGGGTGGACTTGGTGAAGGTCTCGGGGGTGTCGATACCCACATAAGCCACCTTCACCTCGCCGTAGGTCAGCACCTTGTAGGCGTCGAACACGGCATTGCCCTTCAGGTCGGTGAAATTGGAGCAGATGTAGTCGTACTCCGCCTTGTCGTTGGCCAGGGACAGGAAGTTGTCCATGCTGTAATCGAACTCATGGTTGCCGGGGATGGCTAGGTCGTAGCCCACCTTGTTCATGATCTCCACGATGGCGGAGCCCTTGGTCAGGGTGCCGATGGGGCCGCCCTGGATGGC
>CANOBV010000161.1 GCA_947564255.1 uncultured bacterium
CTCAAAACTGTAATCACAAACGAAAACGGCTATGGAGGGACGCTGAGAGGCGTCCTTTTTTCGTCCCTCCACAGCAGCCAGGCGGCGTCCGAAAGCTGGGCGCCGTTTTCGTTTTCAACGGAACAACAAAAAAAGGAGGCATCTATTTGAACCAGAAAAACGCTCCCCCCGCCAAGAAGCCGAAGGACAAGCCGAAACGGCACATTGACTGCGGCCGCATCCTCTACACGGCGTTCCTCTGTATGTGCATGGCATCTGTGCTCTGCCTGCCGGCCTTTGCCGCCGGCACCACCATCTGGACGAAAGCCAGCGAGGTGATGAAGGACGTCTACACCCAGGTTCTCGGCATCTCCACCATCGCAGCTGTGGTCACGGCGGCTGTGGCCCTGCTGCTGATGAACTTCTCCCGCTCCGGGCGGACGGTGGATGAGTCCCGGGCCTGGCTGAAACGCATCATCATCACCTGGATCATCCTGAACTCCCTCGGTTTCATCATGAGCTACGTCACTCCCTTCTTCTCCGGCGGCCAGTATACGCCGTAAGGGCTTATGGGTATCTTAGACGGCATAGTGGAGTGGATCGCGGAACAAATCATGTACGGCCTGGATCTGATCAACACATCAGTTTTGGGCGCGCTGGGCTGCGACATGAGCGTGTTTCTGCGATACTTCCCCGCTGCCAGAACTATGTATGAGAGCCTTGTTGCCCTGGCGATTGGCCTGATCCTGCTGCTGTGGGTCTGGAACCTGTTCAAAAATTTCGGACTTGGGACGGGTTTCGAGGCGGAGGACCCCATTAAGCTGAGCATCCGCTCCGTCCTGTTCATCCTGCTGGCCTACTATTCAGACCAAATCGTAGATATCGCGCTGACCATCGGCGGCACCCCATATAGTTGGATCATGAACGCGGCGCTGCCCAGTCTGGACTTCGCCAGTTTCAATTCGGTGCTGCTCACTATCATCGGTGTCTGCGCCAACGGTGGAGTTGCCCTCATTGTGCTGATCCTGCTGTTGGTGCTGGCATGGAACTACCTGAAGCTGCTCTGCGAGGCGGCGGAGCGGTATGTCCTGCTGGGGGTGCTGGTATTCACCGCCCCAGTAGCCTTTGCCATGGGGGCGTCTCAGTCCACCTCCAACATCTTCAAAAGCTGGTGCCGGATGTTCGCGGGTCAACTCTTTTTGTTGGTCATGAACGCCTGGTGCCTGCGGCTGTTCGTCAGCATGGTAGGCGCCTTTATCGCAAATCCACTATCCCTATAAGGAGGGATCGAAACGAAAAAGAAAATATTCTTCACGTTGCTGCTGGTATCTCTGCTGGCAGCTTTTTTATGTGTCCCGGCCTTCGCCGTCACAGAGGCCGAGGTGGAGGCGCAGGTAGCGGCCTCCAGCAAATCGGAGGTTGCCGGGAATGTGCTGATCTGGTTCCTGTGCGCTGTCGCTTTTCTCAAAGTGTCACAAAAAATTGACAGTTTTATGGCGACCCTTGGCGTCAATGTGGGACGCACAGGCGGCTCACTGCTGGCAGAGGCTATGCTCACCATGCGGGCAGTTACAATGGTGGCAGGCGGCATGGGACATGGCGTAAAAGGCGGTGGCCGCAGTTCCGGGGCTACCGGTTCCTCCGGGAGCGGGGGCAGTAATTCCGGCTGGTTCTTGAAGGGCGGTCTGGCCGGTGTTGTCAGCCGTCATGTGACCAACAGCGCGGTCAAAACCGCCACCACGCAAACTTCCGCTGTCCATACCGCACAGTCCAGCGTACAGCAAGCGGCAGCGGCGGCCTCCGCGTCAGAGGCACCCACGGCGTCAGGGCCCTCGATCAGCAACGATATCCACTCTGGCGGAGTCGATATCCACGCCGGAGGCAGCACCATAACCGGCGCCCCCCCGCAAGAGGGCGTTATTATGACCGATACCGCTCCTTCTCCCTCCATCACGCGGAGCGATGGTCAGGTTTCTGCCACAGACCAGGCCGGTGGCACGGCGCTGAACATTCCCCCGGCGGACAGTTCTATTCCGGACAGCTCTATCCCGGACGGCGCTATCCCCGCCGAGGCGGCTCCCATTGTTTCTCAAAGCGAGAGTATTTCCGCTGCGGAGAACGTATCCGTGTCCGATGGCGGCGTTGTCCTCAATGTTCCCCAGGGAGAGAGCGCGGCTCCTATCGGCACCGGCGGCGGTTCCGCCCAGGAGGGCGTGATCGTCACCGGCAGCAGCCGGCAGACCAACACGCAGAGTACCACGGACAGGCAGAATGTGCAGAAGTCCGCCGTTGCGGAACGTTCCCACACAGTCCACAACCACTCCAAGCCCGCACAAACCGGCCTTCCCAGTCTGGGCGGCACCATTTTCTCAAAATCCCTGGCCGCCGGCGGCAGCTTTGCCAACGACATCATCGGTACAGTGGCCCGGGGCGAGGTAGCCGGGAGCATTACTGGAGATATGGCCGCGCAGTCCCTGACCTCCTACATGGGGTACACCGCCATTCAGGAGACGGCCCGGGACGTGCCTGTCTACTCGGATGTAGAAATTGGGCGGGGACGGATTACCGGCGTGGAGACCACAGCCGGAAGTACTACGGGCTTGCCCTTTGCCATGTACCATGTGGAACAGTACGCCGCCCCGTCCGGCGAATTTCAGAAGGTGTTCACCGCCGATGGGACGCAATGGTACAAGCAGTACGCTCAGGACACGGTGGAGCGCAAGCCCTACATGGCCCCGGATGATACGGTGGCCTACCATGAAAAGATCATCAAGAAAATGCCTGATCCGCCCCGGCGGAAGGACAGAATGTAAGGAGGGCCTATGCGTCAAGAAGAACGGGACACCTATTTGATACCGCCCAATTTTATCGAGGGCGGCACCCTGATGGGCGGGATGTTCAAGACCCGTAATGTCATTGAAGCGGGCATTCTGGGGGCGCTGACCGCCCTCCCAGTGCTGAACCTGGGCATCTCCCTCACCATGCGCATCATCATCCTCTGTCTGACTACGCTGCCTCTGGTGCTACTGGCCCTCATTGGGGTGGGTGGAGGAAGCCTGTCCGAGTTCATCCTGCAATTTTTCAGTTTTCTCCACAACCGCCGGGTGCTGGACAGGAAAGGCGAAAGCAAAAAAGGGCTGCTCCCCAGTTGGGCGCAAAAAACGCAGCCCCGGATGGAGGATGCGGAGGAACAACCCAAGAGTCGCCGCCGGCTACAGGTAGACTTCAAAGGCCGAAAGGTAGATCAGTTCAAAACCTTTCTGGCCCCGGAGGTCAAGCCCCTGAACCCGCTGGCGGACTATGTACCCATTGAAAAGATTCAGCACGGCGTCATCTTCACCAAAGACCACCGCTATGTTAAGGTGCTGGAGGTCATCCCGGTGAATTTCCTCCTGCGCAGCGCCCAAGAACAGCGGAACATCATCTACTCCTTTATCAGCTATTTGAAGATCGCCCCCGTGAAGGTGCAGTTCAAGGTTCTGACCAAGCGGGCGGATATCGACCGCCATGTGCAGACCGTGCGCCGGGAGCTGGCCCAGGAGACCAACGCCCATTGCCGTGAGCTGCAGGAGGACTACCTGCGGCTCATCCGGCAGCTTGGCTCCCGTGAGGCCATTACCCGGCGGTTCTTTCTGATTTTTGAGCATGAGCCGCTGCCTGGCGCCAAGCGGGGCCATGAGGAAGAGGAGGCCATTGCCTCCCTCCAGACCGCCGCCCGCACCGCCGCCAACTATCTGCGTCAATGCGGAAACACTGTGGTGCTGAACCATGACGATGAAAGCGAAGCGGCGGCGGAAGTCCTGTACCACATCCTCTGCCGCGCCGAGAGCAATGAGCGGCCCTTTGAGGAGAAGGCCAAACGAGTGGTGGCAGAGTATCTGGCCGCCGGTCGCTCCCCGGACGGGATTCCCGTGAACGAGTTTTACGCTCCATCCCAAATTGACCTGTCCCACGGGCGGCACATCTGCATTGACGGCGTGTATTATGCCTATCTGCTGATCCCCTCCGGGGGCTACAAGGCCCAGGTCCCCGCCGGCTGGCTCAGTCTGCTGGTGAACGCCGGGGACGGCATCGACCTGGATATGTTCCTGACCCGCCAACCCAAGGACCGCATGATCCGCAAGCTGGGCCAGCAGCTCCGTATCAACCGGAGCAAAATCAAGGAAACCAGCGATACCAACACCGATTTCGATGACCTGGACGGGGCGATCCGCAGCGGCTATTTCCTGAAGGACGGCCTTTCCAATAACGAGGACTTCTACTACCTCAATCTGCTGGTGACCATCACCGCCTCCAATGTGGAGGATCTGGAGTGGAAGTGCGCGGAGATGAAAAAGCTGCTGCTCAGTCAGGATATGGACGTACAGCCATGTTCCTTCTGCGAGGAGCAGGCTTTTTTATCCTCATTGCCGCTGGTCTCGCTGGAAAAGCACCTCTATGAGCGGTCCCGGCGCAACGTTCTGACCCTGGGGGCGGCAAGCTGCTATCCCTTTACCAGCTATGAGATGTGCGATGACAATGGTATCCTGCTGGGGGTGAACAAGCACAACAACTCCCTTATCATCGTAGATATCTTTGATTCCAGAGTCTACAAGAACGCCAACATGGCGATCCTCGGCACCTCCGGCGCAGGTAAGAGCTTTACGATGCAGCTCATGGCAACGAGAATGAGAAGGAAGGGCATCCAGGTGTTCATTGTGGCCCCGTTGAAGGGTCACGAATTTCACCGGGCCTGTTCCAACATCGGCGGCGAGTTCATCCAGATCTCGCCCGCCTCCAAAAACTGTATCAACGTCATGGAGATCCGCAAGGTGGACAAGTCGGTGGACGAGCTGCTGGACGGCCCCGGTGTGGAAAAGTCTTTGCTGGCTGCAAAGATACAGCGGCTCCATATCTTTTTCTCCCTGCTGATCCCCGACATGACCCATGAGGAGCGGCAGTTGCTGGATGACGCCATGATCCGTACCTACGCCAACTTGGGCATTACCCATGAGAACAGCACACTGGATGACCCGGATCGCCCCGGTTTCTACCGCACTATGCCGGTGCTGGGCGACCTCTATGAGGTGCTGAAACAGTCCGCCGAGACCAAGCGGCTGGCGAACATTATCAACCGCCTGGTCCACGGTTCCGCCCGGACGTTCAACCAGCAGACCAATGTGTCCCTGGACAACAAGTACACGGTGCTGGATATTTCCGAGCTGACCGGCGACCTGCTGACAGTGGGGATGTTTGTGGCCCTGGACTACGTTTGGGACAAGGCTAAGGAGAACCGCACCGAGGAAAAGGCTATCTTCATTGACGAGTGCTGGCAGCTGATTGGTGCCAACAGTAACCGTCTGGCGGCGGAGTTTGTGCTGGAGATTTTCAAGATCATTCGTGGCTACGGCGGCTCCGCAATCTGCGCTACTCAGGACATCAACGACTTCTTTGCTCTGGAGGACGGCAAATACGGCAAGGGCATCATCAACAACGCCAAGACCAAGATCCTCTTGAACCTGGAGGACGAGGAGGCCCGGCGCGTCCAATCCCTGCTCCATC
>CANOBV010000162.1 GCA_947564255.1 uncultured bacterium
CCAGCGTATCTGACAACGTGCGCAATGCGAAACCCTTCGCTCCCAAGCTGGCAATGCCAACCTGCCCTCCTTCGTGAGGAGGAAACGCGCATAGAATCAATTAACAACGATACTGTGCCACAAGATATCGAACTTATCAATTATAATTTTCTATATATAGCGTTTTATTGTAAAACCGTGTACCGTGTGCGGCAGCATGACCGTTCCAATACGTATAGCATTATAAACTGTACCTTTGATAATCACGCAGAAGTATTGAATCCAGCAAGGACATATGCTCTGCATGGGCATAAATATGTTTGGAGCCCTCCATCCGGTTCGTGACGGAGGGCTCCAAAAGTGAATGAGAAGAACGCTATTTTAACAATTCCGGCCCACTACCACACTATCTTATGCCCCAAGGTCCGCGGCGCTGATGGTGAAGTCCCCGGTGAGCTGGTCGCTGACGGCGGTGACGTAGTGCAGCTTCAGGGGATCGCCCTCAGCGGTCATCTCCAGACCGTTGACGTTGGTGACAGTGAGCACGCCGTCCTCGTAGGTGTAGGTGCCCTTGTCCTCGATGCTGTGTAGCTCGAAGAAGAAGCGGTAGGTGCCGTCGCTGTAGAAGGTCAGAGTGGTGGCTCCGTCATCGCTGGACACAGTGACGATTTCAGTGACCTCAACGTCGGGCTCCAGGCTGGGGGCGGGCTCCTCGCTGGGCTTCGGCGCTCCGTCTTCTTCCTTGCCGCCGGGTTCGTTGGGAGGTGCCGCGCCGGTATCCACGTTCATCCGGTTATGGCGTCGTCCAGGCTCACCGTCCGGGCATGGCCGAACATGGCCCAGAAGTCGGCCTGTTCCGTCATGACCCCGCCAAGCAGCTCCACCGGGAACTGGAGGCTGCTGGTGTCATAGGACATATTGTAGCCACCGATATCGGAATAGCCGTTGTAGACGATCCGGGTAGCCTCGCTGAGTTCGCAGGCGGTGGTTCTGTCGGTAGAGGCGCCCATGGTATAGGTGCCATAGGCGGAGGTCACCGTGTTGGACAGCAGCATACTGTAGCCGCAGCTGGAGGTGGAGGTAGTCATCTGGTAAGTGCCTTCCCCGTAGAGGGTCAGCTCATAGGACACGTAGCCGTTGTCGCCCATGGCGTTGTCCGCGATTTCGTTGTAGATGTAGGAGCCGGTGATCTCACTGCCGCCCGTGCCGGCGGAGCCTCCGCCCAGCAACTTGGTGCCCGCGATGCCGCCCACAAGTCCCACCACCAGGGCCGCGATGGTCAGGATCACGACGATCTTCTTTTTCACAATATCATCCTCCTCTGCCTGCGCAGCTTCCGTTTTCGGTTTGAATTTGATGGTTTTCACCAGCCGTATGGTGGTGAGTACGGTCAGGATAAAGCACCCGCCGAACACCACGATATTGGCGATGGTGAGCGCGATCTCCCACGGGGTGGGTACGGAGGCCTGGTAGGTGATGACCGCGCCCTCAAAGCCCCACTCGTCCCGCAGCACGTTGGTCATCAGCCCCTTGTGGGCCCCAGACCAGGTGGCCCCCAGCCGGTTCATGGAGGCCATGGCCGCGTTGGTATTGCCCTGGGTGACGGTGTGCTCGAAGCCCTTCAGGAACACCTCCCGGATGGCCTGCTCGTTGGCGAACACGGCCACGCCGTAGCGGTTGGTCTCCTGGTCGTTGAGGGCGAAGTGCTTCATGTAGGTGATGACGCCCTTCTCCCGGGTGCCTCGCACCTCGGCGGCGCTGATCTGGCCGGAGAGGAAGCCGTCCTCGGAGAAATACTCGAAGTTCCGCCCGCTGTAGGGGAAGCGGTGGATGTTCACGCCAGGGGCGTACCAGACCGCCACCCCGGTCTGAATGGAATCGTTGCCCACGCTCAGGCCCAGGCGGTGGGTCAGCGCTGTGTTCCAGGTGCTGGCCATCACCACCTCCACCGGGTAGGCCATGGCGCTCTGGCCGCCCACCAGGGTGCCGGAGATGCCGGAGGGGCCGTCCTTGTCCTGGGTGGCGGGCAGGCCGATGCCGTCCACCTGGACGGTGGCGTAGCCGCCCAGCCGCACCAGCCGCATGGCCTGCTCGGGGGTTAGTTGCTCCGCCAGCTCCTGCCACGCAGGGTCGCTGTAGTCCGTCCCGGTGAGGTCGGCCGCCTTGCGCCCTGTCTGGGCCTCAAAGGTGGGCATGGCCTCCGACCCGGTAGCAACCACATCCACGCCCCGTTTCCACTCCAGGTCCTTCAAAAGGGTGCCTGGGGCCTGCCAAGAGCCGCCCTGGCCAAGTGCCCGCCCAGTCGTTCCGGGAGAGGTAGCGGAACCCGCCGTCGTAATAACGGATATCCGTGTCCTGGAACTGGTTGGAGACGATCTTGCCGGTGGCCAGGGAGACGGCGTAGGTGGTGCTGTCCTGGGCGTCCACGGTGGTCTTCCACGCCATGGAGGCGTCGTCGTCGGCGTCCATCCCATCCTTGGCGCAGCTGTCAACGACAGTGATAAAATGAAAGAAAATTCCGAGGAAAGAATGTAGATTTGTGGCGGAGGAGGCGGAAAAAAGATAGACTCCCAATAGGGCAAAAAAGCCCGGAAAGGGAGTCGGAACATGAGAGGAGAAGTATGGATGGACCTACGAAGTGATTATCAAAAGGGGCTGAGCTATGTGGAGCTGGGAAAGAAGTACCACATGGATCCGAGGACGGCGAAGCGGTACGCGAGTCGTCGGAGAAGCCGGAGTATACGCTGAGCGAACCCAAGCCCACAAAGATGGATCCATACAAGCAGATCGTGGACGAGTGGCTGGAGGAGGCGCCGTATTCGGCGCTGCGGATCCTGGAGAAGCTGCGGGAGATGGGATTCAACGGAGGCTACAGCATCGTGAAGGCGTATGTGAGCAGCCGGAAGATGGACTTGAATGAGAAGGCGACAGTGCGGTTTGAAACGATGCCGGGGAAACAGGGGCAGATGGATTGGGGGTTCTTTGAGGATCACCTGGTATACGAGGACGGGAAGTGGAAGAAGCTATATTGCTTCCTCATGATTCTGGGATATTCGCGGATGCGGTACCATGAAACAGGTAGTCATTAAACGGCTGTTAAAGCAGGAGGACTCCACGCTGAACCGGCAGTTTGAGGACTTCGCGGGCTTTTATGGGGTCAAGCCCATCCTGTGCCGGCCATACCGGGGCCAGACGAAGGGAAAGGTGGAGCGGACGGTGCAGTTTGTGCGGGACAATTTCATGGTGGGCATCAAGTATAACAGCCTGGCGGATCTGAACGGACAGGCCCTGGCCTGGTGTAACAAGGTGAACGGGAACGTACACGCCACCGCGTCGGCGCAAAGTGCGCTGAACTTCGTTTCCGCCTGCGGCGAAAACTGCGTTCGCTCCCTTGCGCCTCCTTCCAAAATCGCACCCGCTTCGCTGGGCTGCGATTTTGGTTTTGTGCGCATCACAAAACCAAACCGGAACCCAACGAAGTGGTTCCGGTTTGGAGAGGAGGGGCAGCGGAGCGGTACGAGCCATGCCCGAAAGAGCGTGGCGAGTGGAGCGAAGTTTGCCCCGACGAGGCAGTCGTGGCCCTTGACAGCATGTTAGCAGCATATTACGAGGGCAAACAGATCGCTCTGCATCGAATAAATATAACCGTCAACAGTCCAGGTTGCAAGACAGACCATATCATCGCTGCCGCGCATCGTGACTTCAGCCCCGCCAATGGAGACCTTATCGATCTGCGCGTATTCGTTGAAATCACCGCTGATGTCCTCGGCTCCGGGGGCCTTGCGGACACTGGCAGTAATTTCTTTCCCATTAAAATATAGGATCTCCAGCATATCGCCGGATACCATGACGCGGAACGTGCGGGAGAAAGAACCAGCGGCGGTCTCAGGGGCTTTCAGGGAAAACCCGGCCAACTCCTCGGCCTCCTTCAGCGTATAGCAGTCGGTAAAGGGGTTGGGAATTTCCACATCAGCCTGATTGCCGGGGCCCCAGGTGGAGGGGTCGCCGCCGATCGCCATATCATCATTTACCGTTGTTACCAGGTCGGTCATTGTCACTTTGTTCACCTCCTCGGTGCTGGAAATGGAGTAGGCATAGCCATCTTTTGCCCAGACAGCCAGGTTTGCCTTGCCGTCGCTGCCCTTCAGGGTAATCGTGGTGCCGCCCATGTTTACCTGCTCAGTTTCGGCGTACTCGGTAAAGTCGCCGCTGACATCCGCTTCCCCAACGCCCTTGCGGAAACAGATTTGTCCGTCCTTGTCGTTGACGAAGACCACGGAGATCAGCTCCTTCTCAATTGCGTAGATTTTCCGGCTGTCATAGCCGTCAATGGCGTCGGGGATGATCATGTCGAAGCCGGCCTTCTCCTTGGCCTCGTCCAGCGTTTCACAGTCCACAAAGGGATCAGGGATTTCCACTTTAGAGCTGTCGCCAGGCCCCCAGGTGGAGGAATCACCGCCGAGGGACTTTGCGTCCTTTTCGGCGCCGCAGGCGGCGATGGACAGAGCGATCACGGCGCTCATCAAAATAGCAAGCAGTTTTTTCATGGTTCATATTCCTTTCGGTTTCTTATTTTTGACCGGCTCTCTTGCCGTTCTGCCCTATATACAGGCGAGCGCCGGGAAATGTTGCAGGCTTAAAAAATAATTTCTGAATACTTTGGGAAATATTATGCTGTTCCAGCTACTTCCATCGTGGAATCTTTCAAACAGCAATAGAACTGTTCGTCTCCTTCCTCTTGATAAAGGTCAAACACTCTCTGCACGACGATTTCCGTTTCTTCTGCCGGGCACTCGTCTGGGTATCATCCTGTTTGAAGTGATTGCAATATTTTCGACAATCATCAGAGTCATCCTTGGTGTAGCGCCAATGTCGAAATGCGTCTCAATTTGAGACGCATTAACCAGCCGGGTTTTCCGTCAGCGATTTATAGATGGGGATGGAGAGCCACCGCAACAGCTAACAGCGCACTCCCTGAGTAGCAAAAGCCGCCGACTGGCGGCTTTTGGAGTGTTCACCCCCCTTGGTGACAAAACAATCCGCTGGGCGGCTCCTGTCAAGGCCCGGCCAGTCCGCAGACTGGCCGGCTCGCGGGCGATTGCAACGCAATCGCCCGGCCTTGACGGGGGACGAACAGCGAATTATCCTCTTGTCACAAGGGGGAACACCCTTTACAAGAGCGGCAAATGCTCCGTAGACGGATGGGTTTTAGGGTTTTCCCCTAACAAGTGGAATTTTGCTGTCAAAATTCCGTACTTGCTGGGACAGCGTCACCTTCGGCTCCGCTGTCCCTCTCGGCAAAACTCTGCTCCGTAAAGCGTAAGATGGATTGATTTCAGTTCCGGCGTTCATGCAGATGTTTTCATTTGTCAGTTCCTCTTTGACATCAAATCCATCTATCCCATCCATCCTGACTGCGGCTAATGCTCTGTCCCGATTGATAGATTGATTGATATGGATAAGTAAGTATGATTCTTTTCAAATATAAAAAGGGCGTCCCACTTG
>CANOBV010000163.1 GCA_947564255.1 uncultured bacterium
TAGGGTGGTCTTGATACGCCACCTCTCCTCATTCAGGGGGACCGGCCTATGGCTGGTCCCCCTCAGCCTTTTAAGGAAAAACAGAGGATTTGGGTACCTGAATGCAAGGGTGCGGGACGCGCTTTAGGAGTAAATATGAAAACCGTTTCGATCTAAAAAACCCCAGCGGGAGTTATATACCCGCTGGGGCAGTTTTGGCTAAATATTCCGGATGGAGGCGATGCTTCCGGCAATCTGTTTTGCCACGTCGGGGTTGTTCATGGTGTACAGGTGGATGCCGTCCACACCGCCGGCAATCAGGTCGGTGATCTGGTCAATGGCGTAAGCGATACCGGCCTCACGCAGGGCGTCTGGGTGGTCACCGTACCTGGCCAGAATACGGGTGAGCTTACTGGGGATGCTGGCCCCGCACGTGGACACCATGCGCAGGATGGAGTTTTTGGACAGCACTGGCATGATGCCCGCCTCAATGGGCGTGCTGATGCCCGCAATGCGGGCCCGCTCCAGGAAACGGAAGAAGTCGTCGTTATCAAAAAAGAGCTGGCTGATCAGGTGCTGGGCTCCGGCGTCCACTTTCTCCTTCAAATGGCGGATGTCGCTGACGGGGTCCGGGCTTTCCGGGTGGACCTCTGGATAGCAGGCGGCGGAGATGCCAAAGTCTCCCCGCTTCTGAATGTAGGCTACCAGCTCACTGGCGTATTTGAAGTCGATTTTCGGGGGATAGTCCGGGTTCACGTCTCCCCGCAGGGCTAGGATGTTTTCCACCCCTGCCGCTTTCAGTTCGGTCAGCAGGCGGTCCGCATCCTTTTTCCCGGCTGCCACGCAGGTCAGGTGGGCCATGGCGGGGATGCGATACTGATTCTCGATAAGGGAGGCGATCTCCCAGGTACTCTGGTTGACCTGAGACCCCCCTGCCCCGAACGTAACGCTGATGAAGTCAGGACGGATGTCCTTCAATCCGTCCAGGGTTTTATAGATGCTGTCCACCGGGGCAGTCTTCTTTGGGGGAAACACCTCGCAGGAGAAAATGGTACGGCCTTGGCCGAACAGCTCATGCAATTTCATAGTAATCCCCCTGACATGGTAGATTTTTTCTTCATTATATAATGGGTTGAATGGTTTTGCAAGGGTGAAACAAATTCATCTGAATATTCAGCACTATCGGAAAAGTCCGCCCGAAGGCGGGCTTTTTCCTGCCCTTTATTCCTTGTGCCTACTCCCCAGGGCCAGGGTAAATGACCTTTCTGAGATTCCAGTTTATCGCCGCTTTTCGAGCGGCCTCCTGGCGCTCTGCCTCATTGTTGTAAGATAGCTCCGCCGTGTGGGCGCCGCAGTATCCGCACTGTACATATACACACCAGCCGCCCTCCTCTTCAATGTTCCCCACGCTGCCGCAGCAGGGGCAGTCCGCTAAGTCGATCTCGTAAAAGTAATGCATAGTCTGTCCTCCCACCATCTGTTTGTCCATCTGATTTTGCTTTCCTCATTTTCCGGCCCGCCGCCGAAGGGCCTTATATCCGCCCGCCGAATAGGCCAGCAGAGTACAGGTCATATGGCACCATTCCTCCGTGCGCTGGAAATGGAATGCCTTGTTTACCATATAGGAGCCGTGGATAGTGTACTGGAACATGACCTTGGCCTGCTCCTCGCTTAGTCCGCAGTATTCCTGCCAGAAGGGCACCATATTGTCCCGCTCTGTGAGATAGATTTTCCGGATCACCACATTGGACAGCAGGTCATCCATAAACAACGGCTGATATTTCGGGTCATCCGCCGCCCGCAGACAGGTGGGCAGCTGGTCGTAATGCTCCATCAGCAGCGCAGGGTCGTCCCGCTCCCCCAGCCAGTCCATAAACTCAATCAGGTTCCCCTCCGGCGGCCTGCCTGTACGCTGGGCCGTGTTCAGCGCCTCCTCCAGCAGCTCGTCCACCACGGCGGACAGGCTGTCGAAATGGAGATAAAAGGTAGCCCGGGTGATCTCCGCCTGACGGCACATCATGGTGACATTGATGTCCTCAAAGTGGTGTTCTGCCAGAAGCTCCAACAGGGCGTCTTTTACCACCTGCCGGGTGTAAAGCGTCCTCCGGTCTGTTTTTCGCTGTGCGGTCCCCATCGTTTGTCCCTCCTCTGTTGTTGACGGCCCTATCATAACAGGTTTTTCCTGAAAAGTCCTATACACATTTTGAAAAAGTGTATAGGAACGTTCAAAACCAGCAAAGGTGTCGTTGCTTTTTGTCCCTGTACAAGTATAAATAATATCATACAGACTGTCAAGAAATGAACGGAAACACCTGTTTTTGGCAGCAATAAGAAATGGGGAGGAATTAGTAATGTTATCAATCAGCATGGACGACATCACCGGCGTACTGGAAACCTGCAAAAGCTACCTCATCGCACTGGGCGTGATTCTGGCACTGGGGGTCATCGCCATCATCGCCTGCATGAAGCTCAAGCGCAGTCAGAAATTCCTCATTCGCGGCACCGCAGGTGTAGCCATGGCGTTGGCGGTCATCCTCATTGCCAACCTCATCTGCCTGGGCCCCATGGCCAACCTCATCAGCCTCACCCAGGGCGAGGGCCAGGTCACCGAGGAGACCTCCGACGAGGCCAGGGACCTGGTGGAGCAGATCGCCGCCGAGGGCTTCGTCCTGCTGCAAAACGAGGACAACGCCCTGCCCCTCATCGGCGTGACCAACGTGAACCTGTTTGGCTGGGCGTCCACCAATCCCGCCTATGGCGGCACCGGCTCCGGCGGCATCAACGCCCTGTTTGACGTTATCTCCCTGCGCCAGGGACTGGAGGACGCCGGTTACAAGGTGAACGACGAGCTGTTCTCCTTCTACCAGGACTATACCGCTGAGCGGGAAGCCATGACCATCGACAAGCAGAGCTGGACCCTCCCCGAGCCCCCCGCCAGCCTCTATACCGACGAGCTGGTGAACAACGCCAAGGGATTCTCCGACGTGGCGATGATCGTGCTGTCCCGTGCGGCGGGCGAGGGCCACAACGACCTGCCTGTGGACGTGTCTGCCGCCGCCTTTGACGGCAATTCCGAGGACTACTTAGACTTTGAGCCCGGCGAGCACTACCTCCAGCTCTCCCGCACGGAGCGGAACATGGTGGACCTGGTGTGCCAAAACTTCGGCACCGTCATCGTGCTCTACAACGGCTCCAATCCCCTGGAGCTGGGCTTCGTGGAGGAGTACGAGCAGATCAAGGCCACCCTGTGGTGCGCGGGCCCCGGCAACACCGGCTTCGCCGCCCTGGGCAAGATTCTGAACGGCACCGTCAATCCCTCCGGCCACACCACCGACACCTTTGTGTACGACATGACCCAGACCCCATGGTGGAACAACAGCGGCAAGGTGTCCTACACCAACATGGAGCACATGGCCCAGGAGGGTATGAACGCGGGCCGCCCCACCACCTATTACCCCTCCTTCCTCAACTATGCCGAGGGCATTTATGTAGGCTATAAGTTTTACGAGACCGCGGCGGCCGAGGGCCTGATCGACTACGATAAGATGGTTCAGTTCCCCTTCGGCCACGGCCTGAGCTACACCACCTTCACTCAGGAGATGTCCGAGCTGTCCGTCAGCAACGGTGAAATTTCCTTCGAGGTCACCGTCACCAACACCGGCTCGGCAGCGGGCAAGGACGTGGTGGAGGTGTTCTACAACCCGCCCTACACCAACGGCGGCCTTGAAAAAGCGTCCGCCAACCTCATCGACTATGGCAAGACCGGGCTGCTGGAACCGGGCAAGTCCGAGACGCTGAAGTTCACCATCCAGGCCGAGGCCATGGCCTCCTTTGATGAGCTGGGCCAGGGCTGCTATGTGCTGGAGCAGGGCGATTACATCATCTCCGTCAACGCCAACTCCCATGAGGTGCTGGACAGCCGGACCTACCACCAGGATAACACCGTGGTTTACGGCGAGGACAATCCCCGCGCTTCCGACGAGGCCGCCGCCGTCAGCCGTTTTGACGACCTGCGCAACGGCGTGACCTACCTCTCCCGGAAGGACGGCTTCGCCAACTACGACCAGGCCACCGCCGCCCCCGCCAGCTTGGGGATGTCCGCCGAAAACATGAGCAAATACCACTTGAATGAGAACTTCGACTACACCACTTACCTCAATACTTCCGACGCCATGCCCACCACCGGGGCCAAGAACGGCCTGACCCTGGCGGACTTCCGGGAGGCGGACTATGACGACACCAAATGGGAGCAATTGCTGGATCAGCTCACCGTCCCCGAGATGCTGAACATGATTGCTCTGGCGGGCTACCAGACCCCCGGTGCGGAGTCCGTGGGCAAGGTGACCACCTACGACTTCGACGGCCCCGCCGCCATCAACAATAATTTCACCGGCGCGGGCTCCATCGGTATGCCCATCGCCACCGTCATCGCCTGCACCTGGAGCCCCGAGCTGGCCACCCGCTACGGCGAGATCATGGGCAAGACCAGCGTGGAGATGAACGCGGCGGGCTGGTACGCCCCCGGCGTCAACCTGCACCGCACCCCCTTCGGTGGGCGCAACTACGAGTATTACTCCGAGGACGGCGTGCTGTCCGGTCTCACCGCCTCCTACGCCATCCAGGGCGCGGCCAAGCACGGCGTGTATGCCTACATCAAACACTTCGCTCTTTATGATTTCAATGGTAAGATGGTATGCGTGTGGACCGGGGAACAGGCCATGCGGGAAATTTACCTGAAGCCCTTTGAAATCGGCGTGAAGTTTGGCAATGTGGAGGCTGTCATGGTGTCCTGGTCCTTCCTGGGCACCCGCTGGGCCGGGGAGGACAGCCGTCTGATGAATGAGGTCCTGCGGGACGAGTGGGGTTTCCGGGGCATGGCACTCACCGACTTCTTCCGAAACAACGGCCACGGCTTCATGAACGCCGACGCCGCCCTGGCCAACGGCGTGGACGCCATGCTGGCCACCTACGGCGAGGGCCCCAACCGTCCGGCGGACTATGCCGATCCCAGCGCGTCCACAGTGAAGTACATGAGAAACGCCTGCAAGAACATCATGTACACGGTGGTCCACAGCTGGATGTACGATGGGCGCTCCCAGGCTTCGGACGGCGACGGGTGGAAAACCATGGTCTATGCGCTGGACGCGGCAGCCGTGGCAGTACTGATTGCTGTGGAAGTGTTGGTAATCCGCAAGAGCAGGAAAACTGAAAGCAAGTAACTTGTGGTTTTCTGTAAGCTAAAACGCTATCCCCTTCATTCACTTTTTGGAGCCCTCCGCTGAACTGTCAGCGGGGGGCTCCAAAGATTTTTGACAAGTGCGGAAATAAAGGATAGAATCAAAAAAGGAATCGTGCTATACTTGATTTTGTCAATGGGCTACAGATCCCACGGTCAGTAAAAGGGAGCGAGCGGTATGTATGCCTCGGAAAAGACCCGGTATAAGCTGGCGGAGGCCATGAA
>CANOBV010000164.1 GCA_947564255.1 uncultured bacterium
TGATACGTCCGTGCCAGACGGTCATACCGCTTCACACCTTTGGACGGCTGCGAAGAATGCAGATCACAGAGGTAGTATATGCTCTTGCCCTTCAAATTTTGATGTTTCCCGTCGGCTTCTTCCTCGATTCGGCTGGCCTGCATTTCGATGTCTATTTGGGTTCCATCATCAACGAGACAGTTCACATCGAACCGCTCCGCTTTTTCCTGTGTATCGCTGGGCGGGATTTCATTGTTGCGTACTTCCGCCTTCACAACAGGCCGTTGAATGATGGCAGAAATCAGATCGATCAGCACAGGTTTTGCATCCGGTGAGGTTAGGATCAGCTTGAACACCCGGTCATCCGACGGTGGCAGGATATCCGCGTTCATTGGCAGCAGGCCCATAGTCAAACTCCTTTGTGTAAGTTTCCGTAATCAGTATAGCATAAAGCAGTGCGAATTTCTACTGTTTCGGTTCAACACTGTTTCCTGAATGCTTTAGATTCCGTTGCCATAGCTGCCCATGATGCCGTTTTCCACAGCCCAGCGGATGGCCTCGGTGTACCACGCCTCCCCGGATACAATTGTCACGGACCCCCGCATGGATGGAAACTGTCGTTTACTGTTACAAGTCATAATCTCGTTGCATCCTTTAAGATCCATGGTATAATAAACAAAAAGGAACAGGAGGGACGTATCATGCCGGAGCATCGTAAGCCACAGCTGCAGGTCGCCGTCTGCGACGACGAAGCCGCAGACCGTCAGCAGGCTGCGGCCCTGACCCGTGAGATCCTGTCTGCGGAGGGACTGTCCTGTTCTGTCTCGGACTATGCCAGCGCCGCAGCGCTGCTCAGCGCCATCCAGAACGGCGCACAGTTCCAGATCCTCGTGCTGGATGTGATGATGGACGGGCTGGATGGGATGGAGCTGGCCGCAGCCCTGCGGAGACTGGGGAAGCGTACCGCCATCATCTTCATCTCCTCCAACCGGGAAATGGCCCTGCGGGGCTATGAGGTTTCCGCGGCCCGTTACCTGGCCAAGCCCATCCAGCCCGGCCAGCTCCGGGAAGCCCTGCTGTACTGCTATCAAACCTTCTGTGCCAGCCGGGAACTGCTCCTCTCTACGGAAAAGGGCCAGAGCAGGCTCGCTGCCGATGACATCCTCTATGTGGAATCCTGGGAGCGGGGGAGCAGACTGCAGCTTACCAGCGGACCCATCACCACCGCCGCAAAGCTCTCGGAGCTGGCGGAGCTTCTGCCCCAGCGGAACTTCACCTTCTGCCATCGTACCATCCTGGTCAACCTGGCCTTTATCAAGCACCTGCGCCCCAAGGAGATCGAACTGGCCGGGGGAAGCATCCTTCCTGTGAGCAAATACCGGGCGGCGGAACTGAAAAAGCGTCTGCTGGCGTACCTGGGCGGCTAGTCCAGGGGGATCGCCAGCTTGACGCGATAAAAATCCTCACCGTATTCGGTTTCCAGAAGGTTGTCATGCCGTGCGGCGATCTGACGGATGATCTTCAGCCCCAGACCGTGTCCCGGTGCGCTTTCCTTCTGGATGTGTGCCATGGTGGCGGCGTTCTCACAGAGGAGCATAAAAAAGTGCTCCTTGATGCACAGGTCCAGCTTGATATATGGCCGCGCCACCCCCGGCGCGGCGGCGGCTTCCACTGCGTTGTCCAAAAGGTTCATCAGCAGGGAAGAAAGCTCCGCGTCCGACAGGGACAGCACCGGCGGCGCCTCCATCCGGATGATCTCCACCGCGATCCCGGCATCGGCGGCGGCGCTGAGTTTCCCGTTCAAAATAATATCCAACATCTCGTTTCCGCTCTGGACCACAGGGCGGATCGTTTCATTCTGCCCCATCAGCTCATCCAGATACGCGGCGGTTTTGGCGTCGGCTGTGGTTTGGCGCAGGAGCTGGAAATGGTGCATCATGTCGTGGCGGAGCATCATCACCTGCTCGTTCTGCTGCCGCATGACCGCATAGCTGTTCTGGGCCAGCTGACTGCGCTGAAGCAGCAGGCGGGCCTCCGTGCGCCGGGTCAGCTCTCCGTGGACCCACTCCGTCACGGCGGACAGAAACGCTCCCGCCAGGGTCACCCCCGTCAGCGGATGCAGGAACATGGGAAGGGTCCAGTGGGAGGGGGAGACAGCAGAGACGATGGCACAGGCCGCCGTCCCCGCCAGGACCAGAGGACAGAACAGCCGGAAAAACCACTGCCGCCGGTCCCGTCTCCACTCCAAACACCCAAGGACCAGAGCCAGCAAAAGCGCTCCGGCACCCAGACGTGCATGCCACAGGATCAGGGGGATGCTGGCGTTCCTCTGCGCCGCCAGGACAAAATTCACCACGGACAGCCCGCCCAAAAGCACCGTCACACCCCCCAGGACCCGCCGCCGCCAGCCGGACATCTTGCACAGCAGCAGGGCCAGCAGCGTGAGCAGGGTCAGATGCCTGCACAGCGCCGCCGCATCAATGAGCGGCAGTTCAAAATACAGCGCGCGGAAGCTGGGCTGGATGATGCAGGCGGTGAGGTGGGAAAACGCCGCTGCGGCTCCGCACAGTGTTCCCGGGGCCAGCCGCCGCTGAAAGGCCTGCCAGAGAAACAGCGCCAGCAGGACCAGCCCCGCCGCATAGGACAGCGCGGAGGGGATGGCGGACTGAAAACTCTCAGAGATCAGGCCGCTTTCATAGGCGTAGCCGCAGTACAGCGTCACGGCGCAGGGATAGACCCGTCCGCTGTTTTCGGACAGAACAGGATAGCTGGACTGGGCGATGGTGAGCGTTTTCCCGGCGCAGTCCAGGGGCAGCTTCACCAGCAAACGTTCCTCCCGGTAGTGATCCAGGGAGGGCAGGCGCAGGTGACCGATGCGGTTGTCCAGCTCGGGGTGGTCGGTATAGAGCGGCGTCCCGTCCAGAAAGACGGCGAAGGTCCGGTCGGCTGCGTCCAGAAGGAGGGTGGGGCTGTCCAAAGTCTCCGTGATGACCCGGGAGAAGTAAAAGGTCTGGCCCGGTTCCTCCAGGCCGAAGAATCCGCCCAGGCCGTCCGGGGTGAGTTCTGTGATCGTCTCCCCCTCCTGGGTAAAGACCGTCCAGCCTTTCTGGTCATAGACCCAATCCGCCGGCTGGGATTCGCCCTCCCAGTTCATAGACAGGTCGTAAGAGGTGTCCTGCATCGGCTGGGAATAGACCAGCAAAACATTCCCGAACAGTACGCACAGCAGCGCGGTGAGCAGCGCCGCTGCTCCGAAGCGTATCCATTTGCCCATGGCGCTCCCTCCCTGGAACAATAATGAAATATAGTATATATAGCGTATCATGCCCCGCGACATCCTGTCAACGACAGCCTCCGTCCATTCGAGCAGAAAAACGGCCCACTCAGGCAAGAGGTATTGCCCGGCGGCGGTTTTTTTGCTAAGGTGCAGAAGGAAACGATCCGGCATCCTGCCGGGAATCTGCAAGGGGGACCCCCCTTTTGCCCGCAGCTTCCCTGCGGGCAAAAATCCTTCCTGCACAATGAAAAGGAGGTATGAGTTATGAAAGGAAAACGTGTGATATCCCTGTTCCTGGCAGTGGTCCTGGTGCTGGGTATGGTGTCGCTGTCGCCGCCCTCGGCCTACGCGGCCCCCACTACTGACGGCTTCGGCTTTGATACCAGCCCGCCGTCGGACTTTGACGCCAAAGACGGGGAAAACCCCTACGGCCAGGGCCGGGTGGCGCTCAATGCCAAACGGGAGATCATGGTCATGGGTGACAACATCGCGCCCACTGTGTACGACGCCAACAACCCAATCGGGGACAAGGCGGCCGTTACATCCTTGCCGGATGTGATCAAAGCAACCCAAAATATGCGTTACAAGCTGTTGGCCTTTGACCCCAATGGGAGCGGCAAGGACGACCACGTTGCCTGCATTGCCGTGGAGTACATTTCCGGGTCCTATGCCGTCAAGCTTTGGGTGCTGAATGCCAAGACCGGCAAGGCGGTGGGCAAAATTACCCTGAAAGACAAAAATGTTTGGCCCGGCGAGGATTTGGAAGCCGTCGATCTGCTCTCCATCGCTGCAGGGGATATGGACGGGAACGGCAAGGATGAGCTGTATGCCTTCGTACCCGGGGATAATACGAGCAGCAACAAGACAAACGGTAAGATCGTAAAAATCGACGCTCCCTGGAACAGCTGTACAGACTACATCACGCTGGATAACCGCGCCGCTGGCGGCGCCGCAGTGCCCCTGGCCATGGGGGACGCGGACGGGGACGGCAAGGATGAGCTTGCCTACACACTCTTCAAGAAAGGCACATTTCCAAATAATCATGAACTTTCGGTGATCCTCAAGGGAGAGAATGGACAAGAAGAATGGAATAAGGCTATCAATTGGAAGGCGGGTATGTTTTCTGCTTCTAAAGAGACTTATCCTGCTGCCCTCGCCTTTGGCAACCTCGACGGGGACAACAAAGAGGACCTGGTTGTGGCAATTCAGGGGGAAAGCAGCCTGACTGTGTATACTTACCAGTTCCGTCAGAACAGAGGTGCGAACTTGTCCGCCGAGGAGAAGAAAATAAACGATGTTTCCAACGATTTTTGCGGTAGGTCGGCGTCATCCGTGCCAGTCGTCTTGTGCTTCGCCGCCCGGGGTATGAGTAAGCCCGACTTCATTTTTGTGAACGGCTCGGTACTCAATGAGAACTTGGGTGGTGAAAAATATAGTGGTTCCGATCAAATTATCTCTGCCGTGGCGGGAAACTTCGACGGAAACAACGAAGGCCGCGAGAATGTACTGTATTCGTACAGCGGGTCGTACGGCGTTAGCGGAGGAATATATAGTAGAAATTTCGGCGTTACGCTTGTATATGGGGATAGCACAAGAGGCCGTTTGATTGCGGCGAATTTTCCTGGGATCTTCCCTTTTTCTGGCTACAACTATTATATGGCCCTGGCCGCGCCGGATGTGGATGACGACACCGTGTTCATCGAGTACCGCAGCAAGGAGTACACCTTCGACAACCCGAAGATCATCTCCATCCTCCAGGCCGCGCCCTACTTTGAGGACTTGGGCGACTACTACTACGACGCCACCGGCGGCACCAGCTTCGGTACCAGTTCCGGCTCCGGCGGCGGCAGCAGCCAGAGCACCTCGGTAAACGCCCACGCCACCTTGAAGGTGGGCGCGGAGTTCGGCTTCATCGTCACCGTCGCCGCCTATGTGGAAACCACCGCCTCCACCGAGTGGAGCAGTGAATATTCCGTGATGGAGACTACCACCCTGGAGACTAAGTTCAACGGCGGCAAGCAGGAGAACAACGTGGTGCTGCTGGGCATCCCGGTGACCATGTATACCTACGACGTCTACGGACCCAACGGAAAGGGCGGCTATGACAAGGACCAGATGGTGAGCCCTTCCCAGAAAAACGGACACAAAAAGTGAAGAAAAAATGGAATGAT
>CANOBV010000165.1 GCA_947564255.1 uncultured bacterium
GGCGTAACAAGAAAAAGGGGGTGCGCCCATTGAATGACATGGATTATACGCGTAAATTCAGTGTAAATTTGAACAAGGATGAGGAAATCAGAGCCATCCTGTCCTCGGTCTACAACTCTCTTCGGGAGAAGGGCTACAACCCCATCAATCAGATCGTTGGGTATATCCTCAGCGAGGACCCCACCTATATTACCAATCACAACAACGCCCGCACCCTCATCCGTCAGTTGGACCGGGATGAATTGCTCCAGGTGCTGTTGAAGAGCTACCTCCACGAGAAATAAGCAACAGCCGCCGGTCCGGTGACCGGCGGCTGTTTTTAAACTCTGCGAAAGGAACCGCTGCCATGAGAAGAATTGTATCACTGCTGCTATCCATCGTTCTGCTGCTGTCCCTGCTGCCTGCCTGCAATCCCCAGGCGGAGGCCAACCCCTCTCAGCCCGCAGAATCAGATGCCGCTGGTTCGGCCTCCACCGGTTCAGAACCGGCGCTGAGCTGCATGGAGCTTGTGGTCCACATTAATTCCCTCCCAGGCAGCCTGGGGCCGGACACCGGCGCCGGAGAGGTATACGGCCGCGCCGACGGCAGCGACGCGGAACAGCTGTCCGCCTATATACAGGGAGCCTACGGTTTGGAGGAGGGCGAGTGGCAGGAAGGTTACATTTTTCGAGTCACCGGAGCCTCCGCCTTCGAGCTGGCAGTGCTGCGCTTTGCCGATGAGGCCGCCTCCAGGCGCGGAGAGGACTGCTTGAAAGACTATCTGCACAGCCGGGAAGGAGACTTCACCGGTTATGCCCCCGAGCAGGCCAAAATGGTGTCTGAGGCGGCGGTATGCCGCCAGGGAACTTATGTGGGCCTGTTCATCTGCCAGGACAGCGCCCAGGCCTCAGCCTTTTTTGAAGAAGCACTCCAGACAGGAGAGTTTCCCGAGCCATCGGGACCCACTGCGGAAGAGATACTGGACCGGTTCCTGGGGGACTGTGGGCAGTATAGCGGAGATGATACGTCTCACCTAGAGCGGGTGGGCCTCAGCGATCCGGACAGGCTGAAAGCCATTCTGGACGGGGAGTACGGCCTGGGGGACTATCCCTGGACAGACGCCGCCATCGCCCGTGGCACTGACGGAAATGTGTTTGAGATAGCCACCATACGGATTGACGCCGGCCAGCACGCGGGAATGGATGCCGTCAAAGTGCTGAATGCCTATCTGGACGCCAAGGAGGAGGCATATGCTCGATTACCAGCCCAGGCGGAACTGCTGAACAAAGCCATAGCCGCTTGGAATGACGGTTACATCGCCCTGCTCGTCTGCAATGACCCCGAGATGCTTGGTCTCCAACTCGGCAGTTATCTCGGCTATACCGGAAGGGACAGCGGTTATTCCACCATGCGGCGGCATTGGCAGGCTCAGCCCGCTCCCTCCACCGAATCCAGCCCAGACCGCCCGGACCGGGTCAAGTTCACTCCCCCCAACAAGGACGACATGTCCCTCTACGACACCTCCGCCATCCGCGCTGCGTGGAAGCAGGACGACCCCGCCGGGTTGTCCGAGTATGACCGAGATATCTATGAGGCGGCAAAAAGGGTTTTGAAAAAAGTGCTGAAGGACGGCATGAGCGATTATGAGAAAGAATTCGCCGTCTACGAGTGGGTGGTTAACAACGTGGACTATGACTGGACCCACCAGGATTATATGCAGGAAACGCCCCGGGAGTCTTTCACCCCTTATGGCGGGCTGGTGAACCACACTGCGGTATGCCTGGGCTACGCCACCACCTTCCAATTACTCATGGACTTGGCCGGAGTGGAGTGTATCACAGTGGTGGGAGCGGCTTTTAACAGTGAGGAGGACCACGCCTGGAATATGGTGCGGTTGAATGGAAACTGGTACTGCCTGGATGTAACCTGGGACGCCAACGGGCGGGAACAGCTGGGCGGCCTCGATACGGAGTGGCGTTATTTTAATATCACCAGCGACAGCATGGTGAACAGAAATCATCAATGGGACTACGCCAACACCCCTGAGGCCACGGCGGAGGACCGGGGGCAGGGCTGAACACCTTGAAACTGTCAGCTGAACAGCGCCCCGTTTTCCTCAAACAACTCCCGCACTTTTTTCTTCAGCAGCCGGTGGGCCGGTTTTTTCAGTTCAGGGTCGGCGGCGATCAGCTCTTCCGCCGCCGACCTGGCCTCTTTCAGCAGCTCCATATCAGCGGCAAAATCCGCCACCTTCAGTTGAGGCAGACCGTGCTGGCGCTTTCCGAAAAAATCGCCGGGTCCTCGAAGGCGCAGGTCCTCCTCGGCAATCTGAAAGCCGTCGTTGGTGGCGCACAGCGCCCGGAGCCGCTCCCGGGCCGTTCCGCTGCGGCTGGCGGTGACCAAAACACAAAAGCTCTGGTGCTTTCCCCGCCCCACCCGGCCCCGGAGCTGATGGAGCTGGCTGAGTCCGAACCGCTCCGCGTTTTCCACCACCATGAGCGAGGCGTTGGGCACGTCTACCCCCACTTCAATAACAGTGGTAGACACCAGCACATCCAGCGCCCCCCCGGCAAAAGACGCCATCACAGCCTCTTTTTCCTTCGATTTCAGCTTTCCGTGAACAAAACCCACCCGCAAGTCCGGAAACACCTTTTCCTGGAGCTCCCCGGCATAGGCGGTAACCGCTTTTAAATCCATACCCGGACCATCCTCCCAACGGCCCGCGTTCTCCTCTACCGAGGGGCACACAATGTAGACCTGCCGCCCTTCCCGCACCTGTTTGCGGACAAAACCGTACATCCTCTGCCGCTTATCCTCCCCCACCAGAAATGTGGCTACAGGGGTCCGCCCCGGAGGCATTTCATCCATAACAGACACATCCAGGTCGCCGTAGATGATGAGGGCCAGAGTCCTGGGAATGGGAGTGGCGGACATGACCATCACATGGGGTGGGACGGCTCCGCCCTTCTCCACCAGCGCCGAGCGCTGAGCTACGCCGAAACGGTGCTGCTCGTCGGCAATCACCAGCCCCAGCTCCCGGTATTCCACCCCCTGGGAAAACAGAGCGTGGGTGCCTACCACAAGGTCAATTTCCCCTGCTGCCAACGCGGACAGCAGGGTCTTTTTTTCTTTCCCCTTCACCCCTCCTGTGAGCAGAGCCACCCGCACCCCGGCGGGAGACAGCAACGCCCCCATGGTTCGGGCATGCTGCTCGGCCAACAGCTCAGTGGGGGCCATGAGGGCACACTGCACCCCGTTTTTTGCCGCTGCCCAAGCTCCAAAGGCAGCTACCGCGGTCTTTCCGGAACCCACATCTCCCTGGACCAAACGGTTCATGGCCTTGCCGGAGCGCAGGTCCGCTGCAATATCCTCCATAGCCCGCCGTTGGGCGCCTGTGGGGACAAATGGAAGCAAGGCGGAAAATTCCTCCGGCGTACCCTCCATCACTCGCCCTTCCCCTGCCGTCCTCCGCTTCTTGAGCTGGGCCAAGCCGCAGGTGAGGACGAACAGCTCCTCAAACACCAGCCGACGCCGTGCGACGGCCAGCTGCTCAAAGTCGGCGGGATAGTGGATGTTCTTCCGGGCAAACTGGGTCTGGCACAGCTTATGCTCCTTCCGCACCTGGGCGGGGAGCGCCTCGGGCAGACCGTCCAGGCAGTCATCCACAGCCCGCCGAGTGAGTCCCGCCAGCAGATTGTTGGAGATACCCGCCGTCAAGGGATACACCGGCATGATAAGCCCGGTAGTCCGGGCGGCGCCCTCCCGTTCAAACACAGGATTTGTCATGGACAGCAGATTTCCCTGCCGTTCTACAATGCCAAAAAAGATAAAGCTCTCCCCTCTGCCCATCACTTCCCGAATGTAATCCTGATTGAAAAAGGTGATGTGTACTGTGGCCGTGCCGTCCACCGCTTTCACCTTCACCAGTGACAGCCCCCGTCGGATGTAACTCACCCGGGGTGTCTCCGCCACCATGGCGGACACACAGCAGGCCCGGTCCTGGGGCGCATCCTTCAATGCGCAGCACTCCCGCCGGTCCTCATACCGCTGGGGCAGGTGATTCAATACGTCTCCCAGGGTGCGCAGGCCCAATTTCTCCAACTTTTTCGCACGCTGGGGCCCCACCCCCGGCAGTTCCGTCAGGGGTGTCTCTCGCGTCGGCGGCATAATCCACCTTCTTTCTGCACCACGCTTTTTGTATATGGTCAAACAACTCGAAAACCGGCAAAGCTGCTGAAAGCGGCCTGCCCAGACTATAAGCCTGAGCACGTGAAAAGAATCAGCGATTCTTTTTGCGCTGTCTGATTATAGTTTACCACATCTCTCCCGTCGAAAACAACCCATAGGGAGTTTTTTGAAAGCCAACTGGTATAAATTGTAACACCCCCGTCCACAATAGTGCCGGAGGTGTCATTATGAACAACAAACGAACATGGATCGAAAAACTCAGCGATTTCATTTCAGGAAAGGGTTTTTATCTTGTGGTCCTCATCTGTGTCGCCGCTATCGCGCTGTCAGGCTATTACTTGATTCAAGGGGTTCGCGGCGGGTTGGACGAGGTGCTGGATCAGCCGGTCTCCGGCTCTGCCGCCATCGTGGACCAGCCCTCCGCCGTTCCTACCCTGCGGCCCGCCGTCAAACCCACCGACCCACCCGCTGTCAGTTCCGCCCGAATCACCGCGCCGCCTGTGGCCTCCGCCGCTCCGTCTCCTTCCGCACAGCCCACCCCCTCTGCCACTCCCGCGCCTTCCCTGGCTCCTGCTCCTCTGGTCTTTACATGGCCGGTGAAAGGGGCAGTCATCGCCGGGTTTTCTGTGGAGGCTCTGGCCTATAACGAGACCATGGGAGACTGGCGAACCCACAACGGTTTGGACCTTGCCGCAGAACTGGGAACCCAGGTTCTCGCCGCCGCCAACGGCACCGTATCCGCTCTGTATCAGGATGATCTGATGGGAACGGTGGTAGAAATCGACCACGGACAGGGTCTGCTGAGCCAGTATGCCAACCTGGCCGCCGTTCCCACTGTAAAGGTGGGGGACGCGGTGACCACCGGAGCAGTGATCGGCTCCGTGGGAGAGACCGCCGCCGCCGAGAGCGGCCGTCAGGCCCATCTCCACTATTCCTTGCTGAAGGAAGGCTATCCCGTAGACCCCGCCGACTACCTGCCTGAGCGGTAAACCCACACAAAACATCAGTACCCTCTTCTCCCGGCCAAATCCGCTTCATTGAACTTTGGCTGGGGTTTGAGGGCACAAAAAGCCCCGCCCCTAATAGGCAGGGGCAAGGAAGTTTTCCATTGTGGAAGGACAGCCGCATGATGGGCATCATGTGGTTGTCCTTTTGCTGTATTTGCTTGTGCCATTGTCAATTTTCCTCGTTTTGTTAATATTTTGTCAGATATATCTTGCGTTTCGGGAGAATATAGCGTA
>CANOBV010000166.1 GCA_947564255.1 uncultured bacterium
CCATGGACTACTGCATGTGGCTGGACGCGGACGATGTGCTGCTGGAGGCGGACCGCGCCGCTTTCCTGGAGCTGAAAGAGACCCTGGACCCCGCCGTCTCGGTGGTGATGGCCCCTTACCACACCGGCTTTGACGAGGGCGGGCGGGTCACCTTCTCCTACTACCGGGAGCGGCTCATCAAAAACCGGGCCGGAATGCGCTGGGAGGGGGCCGTCCATGAGGCTGTCGCCCCGGCGGGGAACATCCAGTACGCAGATTTCGCCGTCACCCATCGCAAGACCCGCCCCTCCGACCCGGACCGCAACCTGCGAATCTACCAAGCCCAATTGGACGCGGGAAAAACCCTGGAACCCCGGCAGCAGTTCTACTATGGCCGGGAACTGTACTATCACCAGCGCTGGGAGGAGGCCTTGGCGGTTTTTGAACGTTTCCTGGCGGATGGCCGGGGTTGGGTGGAAAATAACATCGACGCCTGCTGCCACTGCGCCTACTGCCATGAGCGGCTGGAACAGCCCGAGGCAGCGCTGGCGGCGCTGTTTCGGACATTTGCCTGCGACCGCCCCAGGGCGGAGGTGTGCTGTGAAGTGGGGCGGTGGTTTTTGGAGCGGGAGCGGTACTCCCAGGCAGCCTATTGGTACGCTCTGGCCCTGACCTGCCCCCGGGACGACCGCCGGGGCGGGTTTGTCGCCCCGGACTGCTACGGCTATCTGCCCTGCATCCAGCTGTGCGTCTGCTATGACCACCTGGGCGACCGGGAGCGGGCGAAAGAGTTCAACGAGCTGGCGGCGGCCTGCAAGCCGGACGACCCCGCGGTGGCCCACAACCGGGCCTACTTTCAGACGCCGGCGTAAAAAATGCCTGTTTATCTTCAGCGGCAGTTTTTTCAAACCGCAAGCGGCGGAGCGTTCCCACCGGACGCCCCGCCGCTTTTTCTGAAGAAAACGGGCCCGGCGGTGGGAGCGTAAACCGCAATGGAATGGCAGACCCTCTGCCGGCCTTGCGTTTTTTCCGTTTGGCGGATAGAATAATACACACTAAAAATCCGCGGTATGCCATGCAGGCAAAAATTTTTTAAATCCGGCGCAACCAGCTTGTTTTTTCCCTGAGTAGAAAGGTGAAAGGCCCTTTCAAATCTCGAGGAGGTGTTTGGATGGAAGATTCCCGCATTGTGGAGCTGTACTGGGACCGCTCCGAACGCGCAATCTCCGAAACGTCAGACAAATACGGAAAATACTGCTACGCCATCGCCTATCATATCCTGGCCGACGCCGGGGACGCCGACGAGAGCGTAAACGACACGTACTTGGGGGCGTGGAACGCCATGCCGCCCCACCGTCCGTCGATGCTGTCCACGTTTCTGGGAAAAATCACCCGGCGCATATCCATTAACCGTTGGAGCGAGAGAAAAGCGGAAAAACGGGGCGGCGGCGAAATGCCTTTGGCTCTGGACGAGCTGTCCGAGGTGGCTGTCTCGCCGGATACGCCGGAGCAGGCCGTGGCCGTCCGGGAACTGACCCGCGCCATCAACCGCTTTCTGGCCTCGCTGCCGCCGACGGAACGGGACCTGTTTGTGTGCCGCTACTGGTTTCTGGCGCCTGTGGCGGAGCTCAGCAGGAAGTTCAATTTCAGCCTGAGCAAAACCAAGTCCATGCTGATGCGCACCCGGCAGAAACTGAAAGCTCATTTGGAAAAGGAGGGTTTCGTTTGAACAGTATGATATTGCTGAACGCCATGGAGCACATCGACGAGCGTTACATCCTCAGCGCGCAAAACCGCCTGGGCTATTTCACTGAGGCCGCCAAATCCCGGGCCCGCCCGGTAAAACGGCTCTTCACCGTGGCGCTGGCGGCGACGCTGGCCCTGCTGTGCACGCTGGCGGCGGCCATGGCGGTGAGCCCGGAATTCCGGGAGGCCGTCATCTCCCTGTTCCAGCTCGGCGAGGTGGAGCAGGTACCCGATGTGCCGGAGTCTGGGTACGAGGTAAAGCAGGTGACCATCGGCGGTCAGGTGTCCGCGCAGTATGTCAGGACAGACGGGTACTGGCAGTCCGATGGAGAGACCCTCCTGCGGCAATGGGATAACGGCAAGGACCGTTACTGGGATCTGATTGACGGCCAACTGGTGGAGGTTGGGACAGATCCCCGGGAGACGGTGGCCCGACTGCGCTGGGGGGATGTGGATTTTACAATCACCCTTCACACCTTTGTCTACAAGGGGCTGCTCTATACCGTTGACGCCGCCGGCAATTACAGCGAGCTCGGCGACGGTCTTGGCGACAACCTTTTGTCTATCGCGCCTGACCGCCTGGGTTCCCGCACAGATGTGGTGGTGCTCCGGGGAGCATCCTATGCGAACGGGGAGCACAGATGGTCCTGGATCTGCGATTTGGAGACCGGTGAAGTCCAGGATGTGCTGGCGGGCTGCGGTATTGAGGAACTGGCATTCCAGCACGTCCAGTTCGCGGAGGATTTGAAGCACGCCATCGTCCGGGCGGGGGACGGCTTTATGGGCACCCCGTACCTGGTGGATCTGGAGAACAAGATCTGCACACCCCTGGGCCAGCTCATGGGCCTGGAGGTCGGCAGCGATGTGGGGAGTTACGAGGTCTTTTTTTCCGGCGATCACACAGTGGTGCTGGAGATGCCCCCTGTGTGGCGGCCTGAGCCCACCAGCGTGTGGACCTATCACATCCCCAGTGGCATGGTGACGCCCACGGTGACAGACGAGACAGGCTTGCTTGACATCTTCACCGCCTCCAGCGAATTTACCCATCTGGCGACGAAGCGGGACGAGGATGGACATCTTATCATCATCGACCTGAGCGACGGGAAACGGGTCAAGCTGGAGGGCGTGACCTTTCCCACCGATCAACGGTTCCTCATAGCCAACGCGTCCCATACCAAATTGTTGTGGGCAGAATGGAACGAGGACAGCTACGACCGCCTTGGGGTCATCGACCTGGAAACCGGAGAATTCACCGCCTTTGAGCGGGAGGGCCTGGACCCACGGCTCAATGAGAACTTCAGCTGGCTGGGGGATGACCGGGTGGTGACCACCATTAACCTACACACAGGGGAGGAATACGTGCCGGGAGAAGAAGAATATTACCTGTGCGTTTACGAGTTTTGATGGGAGGAATCGAGAATGAAACGATACTGTCTGCCCTTTTTAGGACTGTTGGCCGCCCTGTTCCTGTCCGGGTGCGCGGCATCCGCCGCCCGGCCCGCCCCGCCGGAGACAGCCCCGGCCCATACCGCACCGGCGTCGGAGTTCGTCCCGCTCCCCGCCGTGGAACCTTCCGAATCTGTCCTGCCGGAACCTGATCCCGTTCCGGCGGTCCCCACCTGCGACCCGGAGGAGGGCGGCTATTTCGACAACGCCCTGCTGGTGGGCGACTCCATCATGGAGGGCGTCCGGCAGTATGTGGCCGCCCAGCGCCAGGACGGCGAAATACTGGGCACGGCCCGGTTTGTCACCACCACCATGGGGATATCCCTGGCTGACCTGGTCGGGGACCGGAACAGCGGCGTCCGGTTCAGTTACCAGGGGGAGGCAAAGTCTCTGGAGGACATCGTGGCGGAGACCGCCCCCCGGCGGGTGTTCCTGCTGCTGGGGCTGAACGACCTGGCCTCCGACCCGGACCCGGTGATAGAGGATGTGGTGAACCGCTACACCCGGCTGATTTCAAATCTCCGGTCGGCCTGCCCCGGCGTGGAATTTATCATTATTACAAATCCGCCCAAGGTGGCCTCCCAGTGGCTGCCGGACTACACCGCCAACCGGAGCTTTGGCAACGAGCTGATCGAAGAATTTGTGCGTGAGCTCAAGCTGACATGCTCGGAGCGGAACATACCCTATGCGGACGCTCACGAGAGCCTCAAAAATGAGGGCGGCGCTCTGCCCGACGACTACTGCCGGGACGGGTACATCCACTTGAACCACCGAGGCGCGGCGGTTGTGGTGGAGGTACTGAACGCCTTTGCGGAGGGGCGGTGAAGAAAATGCGGAAATGTTTTCGTGTGTTGGCGGTCTTTGCCCTGCTGCTGTCGGGCTGCGGGGCAAAGCCGCAGGAACTGCCGTCCCCTGCCCAGCTGTTCGCCGCCATCCAGGCCCAGGTGGAGCTGCCGGAAATGATTGACACCGCCGATACGGAGCTGGAAGCTCTGACCGGCATCGGGCCGGACCGCTGCGAGAGCGCGGTGTGCCGCCGCTTGAGAGAGGGCACAGCCCCGGACGAGCTTATCATCGTCCGGGGGCGGGATGACAAAGCCGCCGGGGAGATCCAGGAGCTTTTGGAAAAACGCCTGGAATATAAACGGGAATCGGGTAAGCTCTATTTGACGGAATTCCAGCCCATGCTCCGGGCCGGAGTGGTCCGGCGCGACGGGCTGACCGTATCGCTGATCGTGTCCGGGCAGGTTGATGCGGTCATGCGGGTCTATGACGGCCTGGAGTGAGCGGCAGACGGCCGCCTGAACCGGGAAATACGGCCAACCATGCGGCCCATGCGCCCAACTCCGGTATTGTGCAGATCACACAATTTTCACCGTATATTTTTGTGAGTAGACTTGATTGAAAAAGATTGACTTTGATTGTTTCTCGTGGTAATATTCAAATCACAGAAAACAATCAAAACCAATCAAACAGGAAAGGAAGTTGTGACCATGCGCATTACCGACCTGCTCAATATCCGCGGCATCCAACTCCATACGGCCCCGGCGGATAAAGCCGCCGCCATCGACCTGCTGGCCGACCTCCAGGAAAAGGCCGGGAACATCACCGACAAGGCCGCTTATAAGAAGGAGATCTGGGCCCGGGAGGAGCTAGACTCCACCGCCGTGGAAAACGGTGTGGCCGTCCCCCATGCCCGGTGCGCCGCCGTCAAGCGGGCGGGTCTGGCCGCCATAACCGCCCCCGGCGGCGTGGACTACGGCGCAGAGGACGGCCAGCCCTCCACCCTGTTCTTCATGATCGCGGCCCCCGAGGGGGGCGGCGAGGTCCACATGGAGATGCTCTCCCACCTGATGGTGATGCTCATGGACGAGGAGTTCTGTCAGAAGCTGCTGGACGCGGAAAGGGCGGAGGATTTTCTGGCCCTCATCGACGCCCAGGAGCGGGTGAAGTTCCCCGAGGAGGCCCCGGCGGAGGAGAAAAAGCCGGACGGCTCCCTGCGGGTGCTGGCCATCACCGCCTGCCCCACCGGCATCGCCCACACCTACATGGCCGCCGAGGCTCTGGAGAAAAAGGGCCGGGAGCTGAACATCGGCGTGAAGGCGGAGACCCAGGGCTCCGGCGGCGCGAAGAACATTCTCACCCGTGAGGAGATCGCCGCCTGCGACGGCATCATCATCGCCGCCGACAAGAACGTGGAGC
>CANOBV010000167.1 GCA_947564255.1 uncultured bacterium
TGCGGAACGCGGCCCAGGCGTTGGGCCACCCGGCGTAAAAGGCCAGATGGGTCAGTATTTCCGCCATCTCGGTGCGGGTCACACCGTTCTTCCGGGCGGCGGAGAGGTGGTAGGTCAGGGAGTTGTCCACGATCCCCTTGCTGATGAGGGCGGTGATGGTTACGATGGAGCGGGTTTTCAGCGGCAGCTGATCCTCTCTTGACCAAACCTCGCCGAACAGCACGTCATCATTGAGCTGGGCAAATTTAGGCGCGAAATCATTCAGGGCGTCCCTGCCCGCAGTCTGTTTTATCATACTGGGGCCTCCTTTTATTTCAGATTCTTCTGGAAGAAATCAACCAGTTTGTCGAAGGGGATGATGTCCGTCCGGTCATAGAGATCGGTGTGGACGGCATCAGGAATAAGAAGCAGTTCTTTGTTGTCCCCCTTCAGCTTGGCAAAAGCGTCCTTACCGAAGTAGCGGGAGTGGGCTTTCTCACCGTGCATCACCAGAACGGCGGAGCGAATCTCCCCGGCGTAGGCCAGGATGGGTTGATTGAGGAAGGACATACAGCCAATCACAGTCCAGCCGCCGTTGGAGTTGAGGGAACGGGGATGGTAGCCCCGCGGAGTTTTGTAGTAGTCATAGTAGTCTTTGACAAAGAAGGGGGCGTCCTCCGGCATAGGGTCAGCCACACCGCCGCCCAAGGCGTACTCACCGCTCTTGTAGTCGGCCAGCCGCTGGGCATTCAGGGCCTTGCGCTTTTCATAGCGGGCTTCCTCGCTGGCCTCCGCGTCAAAGTAGCCATTGGAGTTCACCCGGCTCATATCGTACATGGTAGAGGCCACGGCAGCCTTGATGCGGGTATCCAAGGCCGCCGCGTTCAGCGCCATGCCGCCCCAGCCACAGATTCCGATGACGCCGATTTTCT
Organism: uncultured bacterium; assembly: GCA_947564255.1. GTDB lineage: Bacteria > Bacillota > Clostridia > Oscillospirales > Oscillospiraceae > Enterenecus. Next base: position 912 of record CANOBV010000167.1, read on the forward strand.
CAGAGTCCACGTCCTCCCGCAGGGAGAGGTAGTCCACCGCCGCCTGAAAGTCCTCGGTGTTGATGTCCGGGGAGGCCATATAGCGGGGCGTGCCGCCGCTCTCGCCGGTGAAGGAGGGGTCAAAGGCGACGGTGAGGAAGCCCCGTTCCGCCATGGCCTGGGCGTAGAGGCCGGAGGACTGCTCCTTCACCGCTCCGAAAGGGCCGCAGACGGCGATGGCGGGCAGTTTGCCGGACGCTCCCTTGGGAATGTAGAGGTCAGCGGCCAGAGTGATGCCGTAGCGGTTGTGGAATGTCACCTTGCTGTGATCCACCTTGTCGCTCTTGGGAAAAGTCTTATCCCACACCTGGGTCAAAGTCAGTTTTTCCATGTTAAATTTCTCCTGAAGGTTGTTGGGATTTGGTTTGTTTTTCAAGCATGTAGATGAGATAGTCCAGGCAGTCGATTCGCTTTTCGCTTTGGTGAAGCGTGTCCAGCAGGGTCCGCCTGTGGAGGGAGAGCACCCGCATCAATTCGGCCTGATCCCGCTTTTGAGCCAGCGCCATGCATTGACAGACGGTCTCCGGACCACATCCCGCGTCAGCCAAATTTTGAAGCAGGATGCCATCAATGTCCGCCGCATTAGGCATATCACCACCTCCCTGTGCCCCTATCATAGGACACGGGGAGTAGAATAGCAAATACTTGATTTCTATATCATGTTATTCTTGTGTGGAATAACATGACCTGCTATACTATAGCCGGAGGTGTCGACCATGGAACTTCGGGTACTGCGCTATTTTCTGGAGGTGGCCCGGGAGGGCAGCGTCACCCACGCCGCGGAACGGCTCCACATTTCCCAGCCCACCCTGTCCAAGCAGCTCAAGGACTTGGAGGCGGAGCTGGGCAAAAAGCTCTTTGTCCGCAGCAGCTTCAGCGTCCGGCTGACGGATGAGGGGATGCTGCTGCGCCGCCGGGCGGAGGATATCCTGGACATGGTGGACAAAACGGCGGAGGAATTCAAGGCCCTGGGTGAGATCTCCGGCGGGGATATCCATATCGGCTGCGCGGAATCGGACGGGATCAAGCACCTGGCCAGGCGGATCAAGGCGGTACAGGAGCAATATCCCCGTATCCGTGTGCATCTGTACAGCGGCGACCGGAGCGATCTGGCGGAGCGTTTGGAGCAGGGCCTGCTGGACTTTGCCGTGCTGGTGGAATCCAACGACCTGTCCAAATATAACTACCTTCCCCTGCCCGGCGCGGACATCTGGGGCGTCATTCTGCGGAAGGACCATCCGCTGGCGAAACGGGAGGCAATCGTGCCGGAGGACCTGCTGGAGGTTCCGCTGATCTGTCCACGGCAGGGCCTGCAAAAGGAGCTTTCAGACTGGTTCCAGGAGAAGGTAGACAGGCTCAACATCGTGGCGACCTGCAATCTGGCCTACAACGGCGGAGTTTTAGCCCGGGAGGGCCTGGGCTGCCTGCTCTCCTTTGACAAACTGGCGGACACCAGCCTGGACAGTCCCCTGTGCTTCCGGCCCCTGATGCCAACTCTTCATTCTAAACTGTTTTTTGCCTGGAAAAAGTATGCGGTGTTTTCTCCGGCGGCGGAGGTGCTGCTGAACGAGATGAAGGATCACTACTCTGCTTTAGGGTGAGTACGAATGAAATTGTGCAAAGCGGTTGTTTTCGAGGAATCGGAGCGCAAGTAACGGCGGGCAAACCTGCCACGGGAATGTCGTAAGGCGGTGCTTCCCTACTCCACCGTTTTGTGCTGAACTCCGTTTCATCCGTGGACGGAAAGAAATATAATGACTGAAGAGTACCTATGCCCTATACGGCGGACCTCCGACCAGCTGTGCCAGGAGTACGGGCTGTCCGTCGTTATGACGGGCCAGCGGCGGTATCCGCCCAGGGCCGTTAGGAGATGATGAAAGCGGGGCGGCACCGTGATCATCTTTACCCGCGAGGTCCTCAACCGTACCATCGGCACCGGGGCATGAACGGCTTGCCCTGTTCCCTTAATTGTGATATCATGTTAAAAATTGGAGGGAAGTCTATGGCAAGAAAATTTGAGTACGACACCTTTCTCCATGAGGTTCCGGGAAAAGGCGGCGCCTACGTGGTTTTTCCCTGGAACATCCGGGAGGAGTTTGGAAAGGGCCGGGTGAAGGTCCACGCCGAATTTGACGGCGTTCCCTACGACGGCAGCATCGTGAACATGGGGATGAAGGACGCCCACGGCAATGTGCGCTATGTGATCGGCGTCCTCAAATCCATCCGGGAGCAGCTGGGAAAAAAGGATGGAGATACGCTCCACGTCGTGCTCGAGGAGCGGCAGTGACTTTTTATGAAACGGGGATGGCCCGGATGAGGCCGTCCCCGCTATCTTTTGAACCGAATCGAGGTGAGAAGCATCGGAAGTGGAAACTGGGTCGCGGGCAGCCTGAACTCCGCCCTGTCCACCTGGAACGGCAAGCTGGCGGAGATTTGGACGCTGACCTCCGCCAGTCCGGAGAATTTTGCGGAACGCTTGACATATATCCGGGCGGGCTTGCCCTGGCTCTGCTTGATTCGCTCTGTCAGACCGACGCTTTTGCCGGTGTTCAGCAGCCTCGTGGCCTGGCCCTGTCCGCGTGGGCATGAAAAAAACACGATTGTCAAATCGTGTTTTTTTCATGCTGCTGGATTTTGCCACAAGGGTTCCTATTTTCGGAAGCTGCCCGATAAGACAGTTTTTTTGGCTTTGTTCTTTATCGGTAATGACCTGAAGGTAGGCGTTTTGTTTGTTGTGTTGGTCAAGCCAGCTCAGCTGTATCCAGAGCGATCATGAGTTCCTCGTTGGTGGGGATGAGCAGCACTTTCACCTTGGAATCGATGGCGGAGATGATGGCCTCCTTGCCCCGGATGTTGTTGGCGTCGGCGTCCATCTTGATGCCCATAAACTCCAGGCCGGAGGCGATGGCCATGCGCTGCTGTGCGTCGTTCTCGCCCACGCCCGCAGTGAAGATGACGGCGTCCACTCCGCCCATGGCGGCGGCGTAGGCCCCGATATACTTCTTTACGCCGTAGTTAAATATATCCAGAGCCAGGGCAGCCCGCTGATTGCCCTGGTCGGCGGCGGCGCACAAATCCCGGAAGTCGGAGGACACGCCGGACACGCCCTGGACGCCGGACTTCTTGTTCAGCACGTTGAGCATCTCCTTGATGTCCATGCCGTGCTTGTTCATCAGGTACTCCATGACGCCCGCGTCGATGTCGCCGGAACGGGTGCCCATGGGCAGACCGGCCAGAGGGGTGAAGCCCATGGAGGTGTCTACGCTCTTTCCGTGGTCCACAGCGGCGATGGACGAGCCATTGCCCAGGTGGCAGGAGATGAGCTTGAGGGACTCGATGGGTTTGCCCAGCATGTCCGCCGCCCGCTGGGTGACATAGCGGTGGCTGGTGCCGTGGAAGCCGTAGCGGCGGACTTTGTCCTGCTGGTAATACTCATAGGGCAGGGCATAGGTGTAGGCCACGGGGGGCATGGTCTGGTGGAAAGCGGTATCGAACACGCCCACCTGGGGCACGTCGGGGCCCATGACGGCGGTGCATGCCTTGATGCCGGTGATGTTGGCGGGGTTATGCAGAGGGGCCAGGGGGATATTCTCCTCCAGAGCGGCCATCACCTTGTCGTCGATCTTCACGGAGCAGGCGAAGGTTTCGCCGCCATGGACCACCCGGTGGCCCACTGCCTCAATTTCGCTCATGGAGGAGATGACGCCCCCCTCGGGGTTGACCAGAGCGGTGAGCACCGCCTGGATGGCCTCGGCGTGGGTGGGCATTGTGACGTCCGCCGCGTCCACGGTGGGTTTGCCCGGGGCTTTGTAGGTAAATTTGCCGTCGATGCCGATACGTTCGCACAGGCCCTTGGCCAGCACTTCCCGGCTGTCGGTGTCCAGCAGCTGATACTTTAAAGATGAGCTGCCGGCGTTGATGACGAGAACTTTCATGTTCCGCACTCCTTTGTTTCGGGCCCCGCGGGCGGTGGCCGTTTTATATGATAACTGGGTATTTACTTTGACCGGCCCGATGTATATAATGAGGGCAGTCAAAGCGTCCGCGACCGCGCCGCAGTCGTTTTAACGGACATATTATACTACGCCGACGGCAGTTTCGCAAGCATTTTTCTCATTTTGAACAAAAATAAGAAGCGCGAGCGCAGGTCGGCAGGCCCGGATGGGCCGGAGCGAGGGAAAAGGAGGGAATCCGGATGGCGGTGGCAGGCATCATCGCGGAGTACAATCCCTTTCACGCCGGGCACGCCCATCACATCCGGGAGACCCGCCGCCTGCTGGGGGACTGCGCCGTTGTGGCTGTCATGAGCGGCAATTTCGTCCAGCGGGGGGACTGCGCCGTCTTTGACAAGTGGAGCCGGGCAAAAGCCGCCCTGGAGGGGGGCGTGGACCTGGTGCTGGAGCTGCCCACGGTGTGGGCGG
>CANOBV010000168.1 GCA_947564255.1 uncultured bacterium
GGGTACTCGAACCGCTTCACCTCGTCCCACAGGCTGTCCACCTCCCGCTGGCAGTGGGCCCGGGACTGCTGGATGGTGGGAATCCGGTACACCAGCTCTCCGCTCTGGAAGATGGGCACCAGCAGGGAGCGCACGGTGTAGTCCGTCACGGTCTTACGCTTCCAGGTGGCCTCCGGGTCGAAGAGCTCCAGGGGCTGGGTGAAGTCGGGCTTTTCGTCATAGATGCAGATATAATCGGCCATGGCTTTGCCGGTAGCGTTCTCGAACAGGCGGTACACCTTCTTGAAGTGAGGGATGGTCACCTTTCCGGCGTTCTCGCTGATTTTGATTTTCGGGAGCACCATGCCGTCGTCTCCCTCAATGGCGGCCAGCTTGTACACCCCGCCGAACACCGGCTCGCTCTTTGAGGTGATGAGCCGCTCACCCACGCCGAAGGCGTCAATGCGGGCGCCCTGGGTGAGCAGGTCCCGGATGATGTACTCGTCCAGGGAGTTGGACGCCACGATTTTGATTCCGGGCAGCCCTGCGTTGTCCAGCATGGCCCGGGCCTTCTTGGACAGGTAAGTCAGGTCGCCCGAGTCGATGCGGATGCCGCCGGAGGTAATGCCCAGTTCCTGGAACACCCGGATGGCGTTGGGCACGCCGGAGTGGAGCACGTTGTAGGTGTCCACCAGCAGGGTGGCCGCGGTGGGGTACACCTGGCAGTAGGTCTTGAAGGCGGTGTACTCGTCGGGGAACATCTGCACCCAGGAGTGAGCCATGGTGCCGGTGGCGGGGGTGCCGTACAGCGCGTCGGCCATGGCGCAGGCGGTGCCGCTGGCACCGGCGATGTAGCTGGCCCGCGCTCCCAGAACCGCCCCGTCCGCCCCCTGGGCCCGGCGGGAGCCGAATTCGGACACCGGACGGCCTCCGGCGGCCCGGACGATGCGGTTGGACTTGGTGGCGATGAGGGACTGGTGGTTCAGGGCCAGCAGAATATAGGTCTCCACGAACTGGGCCTGGATGGCGGGGGCCCGGACGGTGAGGATGGGCTCCCGGGGGAAGATGGGGGTACCCTCCGGAACGGCCCAGATGTCGCCGGTAAAATGAAAATCCTTCAGATAGTCCAGAAACTCCTGGGAGAAGCAGCCTTTTCCCCGCAGGTACTGGATATCTTCCTCATCGAAGTGCAAGTCCTGGATGTAGCGGATGACCTGCTCTAAGCCCGCGGCGATGGCGAAGCCGCCCCCGTCGGGGACATTGCGGAAGAACACGTCGAAGTAGCACACCCGGTCCTTCAGGCCGGTCTGGAAGTAGCCGTTGCCCATGGTGAGCTCGTAAAAGTCGGTGAGCATAGTGTAATTGACATCGTGTTTCATGTTGGAGAATCCCTCCCTGTCTGTGGTGCCCTCCATTATAAGCTGTCTTGACAGTAAAAGCAAGTATAAAAGTGCCGGACCCGTCCCGCCGGAGTCCGGCGGGACGGGTCCGGCAGGGACGCGGGCCGGCTATTCAGAACCTGTATTCACAGCCGAAACCACCGGATGGACGGGAAATTTCCCCGTCAGGCGAGGCGGGATTTCGCAGGAATATGGGAAAAGACCTGTTCAGACGGTGAATTGAGGTTGTGAACACAGGTTCTCAGGATGCGGAGCCTGCGGCAGTGAAGGGGGCCCAGTCCAGCCGGACATACCAGCCCTGGCCGTGGCGGCAGACGGGGCAGTTTTGGGGGGCGATGGTAGACTTGATGATCTCCCCGCAGTTGAGGCACATCCACAAAGTCTCCTTCTTTTCCGCGAAGAGCATCCCTTGTTCCAGCAGGTCCGCCATCATGCCGAAGCGGTCGCCGTGGAGCTTTTCGATCTGGGCGATGAGCTCAAATTGGCCGCCGATGAGGTCAAAGCCCTCCTCATGGGCAATTTTAGCAAACTCGGCGTAGTCGTGCTCAAATTCCTGGTATTCGTTGTGCCGGGCGGCCTTGAGCAGGTCCACGGTTTTGTCTGACAGGTCGATGGGATAGTTGCCGTCCACGGCGATGTTTTTCCCGGCGGAGGGCAGCAGCAGGTCGTAGAACACCTTGGCGTGGGCCCGCTCCTGGTCGGCGGTGAACTCGAAGGTCCGGGCCACCGCCTCCAGCTGTTCCTTTCGGGCGGCTCCGGCGGCGATGGTGTAGCGGTTGCGGGCCTGGCTCTCTCCCGCAAAAGAGCGCATCAGATTTTCTCTGGTGCGGCTTTTCATAAAGTCCACATTTCCTTTGTGGTAGTTTTCGTACGGGTTTGTCATAGGATTCCCTCCAAATGTATTTTGGTAGGGGTAGTATGCCCAGATTTAGGAGATTTTTGCGTACAATTTTTTGTGGTTTAAAAATATCGAAAGCTAAAGCAATATGTATTTATTTAAGATGATTTTGCAGAAGATTTTGCTTTAATGCATCAAATTCTTCTTTCTCAAGAAGCCTCGCATCCAAAAGCTGCTTGTTCTTGAGCATGGTGTCAGCCAAATCACTCTCCTGTGTGCCACAGAAAGGGGTGTTTGGTGTGGTATCTGTTAATTTTTGGTTTGTTTCTTCAAATTCAATATCAATTACAGCGGATTCTTCCTGTTCACGGAACAATTGAGCAATATCTTGCTGAGCATCAATTTCAGAATAATTAAAGTTTCAAATACAGTGCTATCATTACTGGTCGCTAACGAACTGGTACTCATAATGTATATCTCCTTTATTTTACTGATCGCTTTTGCAATTTACATAGTATAATGCGTAAAATTTGACTTGTAAAGCACAAACAATAAGGTTTGGGTACAACCGCAATCACCATGACTAGAGAAGAGGAATACACTGGATTGATGACGAATATCGGACAGGAGGGTTATCATGCTGCGGGCAAAAAATATCTGGGTGGCGGGGGGGGACCCCCGGCAAGCGGCGCTGGCGGAGCTGCTTGCCGACGACGGCCACAGTGTACATACTTACGCGCTGGAACGGGGAGAGGGCATGGACTGCGCGTCCTCCATGGCGGGGGCGGACCGGGCGGACTGCGTGGTGCTCCCCCTCCCGGCGGCGGGGCCGGACGGGAAACTGAACGCGCCCCTGGCGGCGGAAGGGCACGAATTGCCGGAGGTGCTGGACGCTCTGCGGCCCGGCCAGCTGGTGTGTGCCGGAATGGCGGATGAGGGCTTGAAATCGATGACACGGGAGCGGGGGCTGGTTCTCCGGGACTACTTTGCCCGGGAAGAGCTGGCGGTGATGAACGCCGTCCCCACCGCCGAGGGGGCCATCCAGATCGCCATGGAAGAGCTGCCCATCACCCTCCACGACGCCCGGGCGCTGGTCATCGGCTTTGGGCGGCTGGGACGGGCGCTGGCCCCCCGCCTGCGGGCGCTGGGCGCGAACGTATGGGTGTCTGCCCGGCGGTACGAACAGCGGGCCGCCGCCGAGAGCATGGGGCTGGGCAGCGAGGGAATGGACCGGCTGTCCGACTGGCTGTGTAGCTATGACGTGGTGTTCAACACGGTGCCCGCTCCGGTACTGGGGATAGAGGAGCTGGCGGCGCTGAAAGAACGGGCGCTGGTTATCGACCTGGCTTCCCGCCCCGGTGGAGTGGACATGGAGGCCGCCGCCGCCCTGGGAGTACGGGTGGTCTGGGCCTTGTCCCTGCCGGGCAAGGTGGCCCCCGTCACCTCGGGACGGTACATTAAAGACACCATTTATCATATTATGGAGGAATCAGACCTGTGAATCTGGAAAAATTGAGAGTGGGCTTCGCCTTCTGCGGGTCCTTTTGCACCATGTCCAAGGCTCTGGACGCCCTGGAACAGACCGCCGCCCGGTTCGGTCCGGTGACCCCGATTGTGTCGGAGACCGTGGCGTCCACCGACACCCGCTTCGGCGCGGCCCACGATTTCATGCGGGAGATGGAGCGCATCTGTGACCGGCGGGTGATCTCCACCGTGGCTGGGGCGGAACCCATCGGACCCAAGGGATTGCTGGACGTGCTGGTGGTCTGCCCCTGTACAGGGAACACCCTGGCCAAGCTGGCCCACGGCGTCACCGACACCGCAGTCACCATGGCCGCCAAGGCCCATCTGCGCAACGGAAGGCCGCTGGTTGTCTGTCTGGCCACCAACGACGGCCTCACCGGGTCCGCCCCCAACCTTGGGACCATGCTCAACCGGAAAAACGTGTATTTCGTCCCCTTCGGCCAGGACGACTGCGCGGGCAAGCCCGCCTCCCTGGTGGCGGACTTCACCCTGGTTCCCGCCGCTGTGGAGGCAGCCGTCCGCGGAGAGCAGCTGCAGCCGCTGCTGGTGTGAGGACCGCGCACAGGGGCGCTTGGGCTGGAGCGGGCAAGCGCCCAGAGTTTACGCAGTAAAACCCGGGTTTTGTCCGAGCCGGAGCAAAAGCGGCCCGCAGTACGGTCAATCCGGGCATGGTGACAACGCCGGAGGATTTTCTCCTTGCAATCGGCGGAAAAAAAGCATATAATAATAAAGCCGCAGTGTGCGGAAATTGAATTTATAAAGGAAGTGAGATGCGTCGTGTCAGGCGATCCGTTTGGTCGAAGTTGGACAGTTCAAACACGGCGCACCCGCTGAGCCGGCATCCGCTGCCTCCCCGTGCGCCCACCTCCCGTCAGCCACGAGCCGATGGGAAAATTTACATGGGCGGCGGGGGATTTTTTTACCCTTTTCGCCGTGCCGGGAAAGGTGTGAGCGCGTATGCTGACCATCCACAAAACCGTGGACGGCAAAATGACCCAGCTGAATTCCGTGGTGGACGGGTGCTGGGTGAATCTCATCAACCCCAGCGAGGACGAGCTGAAGACCGTAGCCGCAACCTTGGCGGTGGAGCCGACTTTCCTCCGTGCGGCGCTGGACGAGGAGGAGACTTCCCGCATTGACAAGGAGGACGGGTCCACCCTCATTATTGTGGACACCCCCGCCATGGAACAGGACGAGATCGGCGTAGTGTACTCCACCCTGCCCCTGGGCATCATCGTCACCGACAAGCACATCATCACCGTGTGCCTGAAGGAGACCTCGGTGGTCCGGGACCTCCAGGCCGGGGCGGTGAAGGATGTGCAGACCGGGCAGCGCACCCGGTTCATTCTGAACATCCTGCTGCTGGTGGCCAAGCGGTACTTAAACTATTTGAAGCAGATCGACAAGACCTACAACCATATGGAGCGGCAGCTGTACAAGTCCCAGCGGAACAAGGAATTGATCCAGCTGCTGGACCTGGAAAAGTCCCTGGTCTACTTTAACACCTCCTTGAAGGCCAACGAGGTGACGCTGGAGAAGATCCTCCGGGGGCGCATCGTCACCCTCTACGAGGAGGACCACGACCTGCTGGAGGACGTGCTCATCGAGGT
>CANOBV010000169.1 GCA_947564255.1 uncultured bacterium
ATCTGGGTCACGCCCCGGCTCAGCTCGTACTCCGCCATGGTCTGGAGGCCGTCCGCGTCCCCGTCGGACAAGTCCGCCCCCCGGCAGCCGTGGAAATGCACGTCGGTGAGGCCGGGAATCACATAGCACCCTGCCGCGTCATAGTCTTGACCGTCCCGGCTGTCCGGCGTGAGCAGCGCACCGTCAAAACATACGTCCCGCTCCACAAACCCCTTTTTCAGGTCGAACACCCTTCCGCCGGAAATCTTCATGCCTTGTCCTCCATCAATCTGGCCAAAGCGCTCCCGTCTCCCACCAGGGTCACGTCGGGATGGAGCTGAAGGATGGATGCGGGCACTTCCGGAGTGATGGGTCCGCAAAACGCCTTCCACACGGCGTCCGCCTTGTCGGCGCCGCTGGCCACAATCAGAATCTTCCGGGCCTTCATGATGGTGCCGATGCCCATGGTCAGAGCCTGTTTGGGTACGTCGTCCGCACTGGCAAAGAACCGGGCGTTGGCCTCAATGGTACTCTCAGTGAGGTCCACCAGATGGGTGGCCAGGGGGAACTCATCGCAGGGCTCATTGAAGCCGATATGGCCGTTGCGGCCCAGCCCCAGCAGCTGAAGGTCGGCATAGCCCAACCCCTTCACCACGTCCTCATACCGGGCGCACTCCTCCGCCGGCTCAGCCGCCAGGCCGCTGGGCACATTGGTGTTCTCGGGCTTGATATCCACATGGTCAAACAGGTTGGTCTGCATGAAATAACGGTAACTCTGGTCATGTTCGGGAGACAGGCCGTAATACTCGTCCAGGTTTACCGAATGGACCTGGGCAAAGCTCAGGTCTCCCTGCTTACACCACTGGATGAGCTGCTGGTAGGTCCCCACAGGGGTGGAGCCGGTGGCCAGGCCCAGCACACAGTCCGGCTTGGACACCACCTGGGCGGCGATGACGGAGGCCGCACGGCGGCTCATGGCGTTGTAGTCCTTTTCCTGATAGATGCGCATGGCAAAACACCTCTGAATTTAAAGTCCGGCGTCACGGCCGCCGGCAAAGCCTGCGGAACACGCTGTGGCTGCGCTTTTATGGGCTGAGGGCCGTCTTTGCAGACCGCAGCAAACCCATTGTAACCATAATATGATTTCTCCCAGAGTTTGTCAATACATCCTGAAAAAAGAGTTGTAAATCTCTCCCAGATGAAAATTTTTTGCGCGCTACATGTGCTTGTCCGCCAAAGCGTCGGCCACCAGCCTGCGCCGCTCCCGGCAGCCCTCCATGTCCCGGCGGCACATCTCGTTGAACAGCACATCGGTGAGGTAGAGCTGGCCCATACGCGCGGCGATGGACCCCATTTGGAGCGGGCCCTCCTTGGCGCCGCACTCCAGAACGATATCCGCCAGCGCGGCGCCGGGGGATTTGGGAAAACGGGTAATGAGGACCGTCCTGGCTCCCCGCTCCCGGGCCATTTTCAGCAGGTCCACCATATCCCGGGTGGAACCGGAATAGGAGTAGTAAAGCACCGCGTCCCGTGCGCTCAGCATGGCTCCCCGGATGGCCTGGTGGTGGGAGTCGTCCACCGCATAAAAGTTGGGCATGGCGGTGGAAAACAGGTGGGCCGCCTCCCGAGCCAGAATCATGGACCCGCCCAGTCCCATGCACAGCACCCGGTCCGCACTCAGAAGCAGGTCCGCCGCCGCGGACACCGTGGCAGGGTCCAGCATCTCCAACGTCTGGGTGATGGCCTCCACATCCGCCGCGCACAGCTTTTTACACATCTCCCCCACGTCGTCCTCCGCCTCAATCTCACCGTACAGAGGACTGATGGGCCGCGCCCCAGTGGGGGAGCCCGCTACCGCCAGCTTGAAAGCGCTGTAGCCCCGGTAGCCCAGCCGCCGGCAAAACCGGGAGACGGTGGCCTCCGCCACCTCCGCCGCCTCCGCCAGCTCGGAAATGGACATGTACTGGCATTCCTGCCGCTGGAGCATAATGTGGTCCGCGATTTTCCGTTCCGCGCCGGTCAACTGATAGTACTCCCGGTTGATCCTTGTGAATACGTCACCGCTGGACATGGCTCCTCCTTTCCGTCTTTACCCAGGCGGAGAAACGGATTTCAGTGCTCCTATCCGGCGGCTCCGCAAGGACGGACATACTGTTTTTGATACTGTTATCATACCCTGCCGCCGGGAATTTCGTCAAGAGGGAAAAGAAAATTTTTTTCATTTTCTTCCCGTAATGAGCCGCAAAATTCACAATTCCATCCATATAATGTCAAGATTTGTGAGATAAGCTGAATCCTGTAAAAAGGACGGGGGCGCCGCCCCCGTCCTTTCAGCCGCCGATGATCCGGCGGATTTCCTCCTCTACCTGCTTCACTTCAAATTCCAGCTCAGCGGCGGGCATACGCACTGCCCCGTGGCCCAAAATGATCATCTGCTCCAGCCCGTCGGAGGTGGCCACCCGCACCCGGTGGTCCCGGCGCTCTTTTGCCAGGGCATAGGTGGTCTTTTCGATATACATATCCGCCGTCTCCGCCTCTTTGGTGTACACCACGAACAGGTCTCCCAGACGCTCCACGCTGCCGGGATTTCCCTTCACTTTGTAGGCGTCGAACACCACAATAACCCTGCACCGCTTCCACCCCTGATAGTTGCGCAGCCGGTCCACAAGCCGAGCCCTGGCCCCGTCCAGGTCCTCCCGGGCAAGGGCGCGCAGCTCATCCCAGGCGTGGATGATATTATAGCCGTCCACCAGCAAATAGTCATCCCCGTCCCGGACTTTGAGGCCCTTCCAGGGTTTGGCCTTGGGCGGGTCGGGCCTGCGGGCGGGCCGAAAGGCATGGGGCTGTTTGACGGGACCGTAAGCCCGCTCGAAAATTGCCTCCAGTTCCTTGTCCAGCGCGGCCCGGGACTCGTAGCTCATGGCCTCGCGGCGGACGGGAGCGGCCTGCCGGACGGACGCCTCGTCCGGGGGCCGCCAACCGCTGTCCAGGTGCATGTGGGCGCGCACCTCGTCCCAGGGCACATTGTACCCCGCCCCGTGGGCGCAGAACACCGAGGCGGAGGGGTTGTCCACATCCCGCTCCGGGTCGTAGCCCGACGCGGCAACCACTTCCTCTGCGTTGTGGCAGGGGCGGTAGCCCTCCACCGCGCAGGAAAACCGCCCCCGGCCCCCGGTGTACGCCGCCACCTGAGTCCAGTAGCCCCCCGCCTCAGACACCGGCACGCTTCCCGTAAGGACGGACAGCCCGCCGCTCCCCGGCTGAGGCGGCTGGACCTCCGCCCCCATGCGCTGGAGGTCGGTCATAGCGCGGCCCACGCTCCCTGTAGGCACCTCAAGCCGGAAGGAATACCATGGCTCCAACAGAATGCTCCTGGCGCTCATCAGTCCCTGGCGCACCGCCCGGTAGGTGGCTTGGCGAAAGTCGCCCCCCTCGGTGTGCTTCAAATGAGCCCGGCCGGTCAAAAGGGTGATTTTCATGTCGGTGATAGGCGCCCCGGTGAGCACTCCCAGGTGAGTCTTTTCCATCAGATGGGTGAGGACAAGCCTCTGCCAGCTGCGGTCCAGCACGTTTTCCGAGCAGGCGGTGTCCAGCACCAGCCCCGCCCCCCGCTCCAAAGGCTCCAGCAGCAGATGGACCTCGGCGTAGTGCCGCAGAGGCTCAAAATGGCCCACCCCTTCCGCTGGGGCGGCAATCGTCTCCAGATAGACGATACGCCCGGGGCCAAAGGCCGCCTCCACCCCGAAGCGGCGCTCCAGCAGCCGGGACAGCACCTCCAACTGCACCTCTCCCATGAGGTGGACCCGGACCTCTCCCAGCACCTCGTTCCACTCCACCTGGAGCTGAGGGTCCTCCTCCTCCAAAACCCGCAGCTGGGCCAGCAGGGTGTGGACGTCTCCTCCGGCCGGGGGCAGAACCTGATAAGCCAGCACCGGCTCCAGCTCCGGGCCCGGCCAGTCCTCTTCCGCCCCCAAGCCCTGGCCCGGCCATGCGCGGCTCAGGCCGGTGACGGCGCACACCGTCCCCGCAGGGGCCTCCTCCGCCGTGGTAAACCTGGCGCCGGAGTACAGCCGCAGCTGGGTGGCTTTCTCCTCCCAACCCGGCCCCTTCACCGTGTCCCGCACTCTCAGCGCACCCCCGGTGACCTTCAGCCATGTGAGCCGCTCCCCCCTGTCGTCCCGGGAAATCTTGAACACCCGGGCGGCAAAGCTCTGGGGCCAGTCCGGCTCCAGGGCATACCGCGCCAGACCGTCCAGCAGAGCGTCCACCCCGTCCAGGTTCAGCGCTGAGCCGAAAAAGCAGGGAAACAGCCTGCGCTCCACAATGAGGGCGGACAGGTCAGAGTCCTCCAGCTCTCCCGTGTCCAGATAGCGCTCCATCAGCTCCTCTTCACACAGGGCGGCGTGTTCCAGCACTTCCGCCCAATCTCCTGAGAAGTCGGCGCAGCCGTCGCTCAGCCGCGCCCGGAGCTGGGAGAGCAGTTCGCCCCGGTCGGTATCCGGCTGGTCCATTTTGTTGATGAAAAGAAAGGTGGGAACCCGGTGGCGCTCCAGCAGCCTCCATAGAGTCTCTGTGTGGCCCTGCACTCCGTCCGCGCCGCTGACCAGCAGCACGGCATAGTCCAGCACCTGAAGAGTCCGCTCCATCTCGGCAGAAAAGTCCACGTGGCCGGGAGTGTCCATCAGGGTGAGGCCGCAGCCCTTCCACTCCAGCCGCGACTGTTTGGAGAAGATGGTGATGCCCCGCTCCCGCTCCTGCTGGTCGGTGTCCAGGAACGCGTCGCCGTGGTCCACACGCCCCAGCCTGCGCAAAGCGCCGGACAGGTACAGCATGGCCTCGGACAGGGTGGTTTTACCCGAGTCCACATGGGCCAGCAGACCCACACAAACGCGTTTGCCCGGCTTACCTTCGGCCCGGTCTCCCATGCCTGCCATCTCCTTCCGGCGGATGCTTTTGAAACCATGTACAGGGGCATTATAGCATAAGAAAAACCGTTCGTCGACAGGTATTATTCACCCTGCCCGGTGGCTTGCCGGACAGTTCTATAAAAATGCGGCTGCTTTCCTGTCAGCGCCGATGCGGTTTTGTAATTTTTCGCCGAACAGAAAATATGGACGAAAAATCAAAAAGCGCCAGGACCGAACTGGCGCGGAAGGTAGCCGGGGCCGGTATCCTGACGGCGGGACTGGCGGACACGCTGGTCAACCGAGTGTATGTCTATCCGAACAATCCGGTGGAAATCGTCTGGAAAATGAAAGACTGCTGCCTGAGTGATATGTGGTAAAATTTAATCGTACAGATACCTTCACTATTACAAACTCAGAAAGGCATCTGTACGAAAATGTAAAAATACGGGGGC
>CANOBV010000170.1 GCA_947564255.1 uncultured bacterium
TGGACATCTTCTCGCCGCCCTCGCCCAGGATCATGCCGTGGCTGGTGCGCTTCTGATAGGGCTCCTTTGTGGGCACCACGCCGATGTCGTAGAGGAACTTGTGCCAGAACCGGGAGTACAGCAGGTGGAGGGTGGTGTGCTCCATGCCGCCGTTGTACCAGTCCACGGGAGACCAGTAGTCCAGCGCCTCCCTGGAGGCCAGGGCTTTGTCGTTGCGGGGGTCCATATACCGCAGGAAGTACCAGGAGGAGCCCGCCCACTGGGGCATGGTGTCCGTCTCCCGCCGGGCCTCGCCGCCGCAGCAGGGGCAGGTAGTCTTGACCCAGTCGGTCATCTTGGACAGGGGGCTCTCGCCGTCGTCGGTGGGCTCGTAGGACTCCACCTCGGGGAGCAGCAGGGGCAGTTCGTCCTCCGGCAGGGGCACCCAGCCGCACTTTTCGCAGTTCACCATGGGGATGGGCTCGCCCCAGTAGCGCTGGCGGGAGAACACCCAGTCCCGGAGCTTGTAGTTCACCTTGGCCTCGCCGATGCCCTTCTTCTCCAGCCATTTGGTGATAACGGGGATGGCGTCCTTGACGGTGAGCCCGTTGAGGAAGTCGGAATTGACCATGATGCCCGTCTCGTCCTTGGCGGTAAAGGCGGCCTTCTGCACGTCCTCGCCGCCGGACACCACCTCGATGATCTCACAGCCGAACTTCTTGGCGAACTCCCAGTCCCGGTCGTCGTGGGCGGGGACGGCCATGATGGCCCCGGTGCCGTAGGTGGACAACACGTAGTCGGAGATGAAGATGGGGATTTCCTGACCGTTGACGGGGTTCACCCCCCGCACGCCGTCCAGCTTCACGCCGGTCTTCTCCTTGTTGAGCTCGGTGCGCTCCAAATCGGACTTGGAGGCGGCGGCCTTCTGATAAGCGGTCACCTCATCCGCGTTGGCCAGCCTGCCGCCCTCCAGCCAGCTCCGCACCAGTTCGTGCTCCGGGGAGAGCACCATATAGGTGGCGCCAAACAGGGTGTCCGGCCGGGTGGTGAACACCACGATGTCGTCCCCGGCGGTGGATTTGAAGGTCACCTCCGCGCCGGTGGAGCGGCCGATCCAGTTGCGCTGCTGGATCTTCACCCGCTCGATGAAGTCCAGGCCGTCCAGGTCGTCGATGAGCCGCTGGGCGTACTCGGTGATCTTCAGCATCCACTGGGACTTCTCCTTGCGGACCACGGGGGCTCCGCACCGCTCGCACACGCCCTCCACAACCTCCTCATTGGCCAGCACGCACTTGCAGGAGGTACACCAGTTCACCGGCATGGTGGCCTTGTAGGCCAGCCCCTTCTTGAACAGCTGGAGGAAGATCCACTGGGTCCACTTGTAGTAGCCGGGGTCGGTGGTGTCCACCACCCGGTCCCAGTCGAAGCCGTAGCCCAGCATTTTCAGCTGCCGGGTGAAGTTTTCAATGTTCTGTCTGGTGACGGCGGCGGGATGGACGTGGTTTTTGATGGCGTAGTTCTCCGTGGGCAGGCCGAAGGCGTCGAAGCCGATTGGATAGAGCACGTTATACCCGTCCATCCGCTTTTTCCGGGTGACGATATCCATGGCGGTGAAGGGGCGGGGATGGCCCACGTGGAGCCCCTGGGCGGAGGGGTAGGGAAACTCGATGAGGCCGTAGAATTTGGGCTTTCCGCTGTGGTCGTCGGCGGCGTAGACCTTGGCGTCCTCCCAGCGCTTTTGCCATTTGGGCTCAATAGCTGCGAAATCGTACTTCAATGTGAACACTCCCTTGGGTGAAAGATGTGGTTTCAAGTCAGAATATTATATAGGAAAAATGAGCGGATTGCAAGGGCTTCACCACAAAAAGGCCGCCCGGACGCGCCGGACGGCCCTTTCATTTATATGCCTTTGGATTACACCCGGTTGGCCTCTACCGCTCCGCCGGGCTTTTTCTCGCTGCTTTGCAGCCCGTCCTCTCCGCCGCCGGCCTGATTCACCGCGTCGTTGATGGTGCGTTCCCCGGCCTGTTTGGCGTGCTTGGCCACCTCCGCTTTGTTCTTGGGGCTGCGCATAATCACCGCCGGGCCCTGCACGCAGCCGCCCTGGCAGGCCATCCCCTCAATGAAGTTTTCAGGCAGCAGTCCCTTGGACATTTTCAGCAGGGCGATCTTGCACTCGTCGATGCCGGAGCAGGGCAGAGTCCGGGCTTCTACCTTGCTGTCCATCTCCTTGAGGGCCTGGCCCACCGCCGCCGCCACGCCGCCGCTGGCGGCGAAACTCCGGCCGTATCCGCTGGCGTGGTCAAGCTTGGCCTCGGGCATGGTGGTCACGTCGATGCCCTTGGCGGTGAGCATGGAGTACAGCTCCTCGAAGGTGATGACCAAATCCACGGAGGAGCGGGTGCGGCCCAGATGGAACTCCCGCTTCTTGGCCACGCAGGGGCCGATAAAGACCACCCGGGCCAGGGGGTCCCGGTCCTTGAGGTAGCGGCCCAGCATCACCATGGGGGAGGGGGTGGTGGACACCAGCGGCACCTGGTCCGGCATGTGCCGCTCCACAAAGGCCACATAGGCCGGGCAGCAGGAGGAGGTCATGGGCTCGCCGCCCCGCTCGTCAAACTCGGCGGCCTCCGCCTTGGCGGTGAGGTCGGCCCCCAGGGCCACCTCCGCCACGTCGTAGAAGCCCATCTCCTTCAGGGCGGACACCATCTGGCCGGGGGTGCAGTTGAACTGGCCCACAAAGGCGGGGGCCAGGATGGCGTACACGTGCAGGCCCCACTTGTCCGCCCCCAGCAGCATTTGAATCACGTCCACAATATAGGACTTGTCCATGATGGCGCCGAAGGGGCACTGGACCACGCACTCGCCGCAGGAGATGCACTTGCTGGCGTCGATGCTGGCCTTGCGGTCGGGACCCATGGAGATGGCCTTCACGGGACAGCCCCGCTCGCAGGGGCGCATGTTCTTGGTAATGGCGCCGTAGGGACAGGCGGCCACGCACTTGCCGCACAGCACGCACTTGGAATGGTCGATGACGGAGCGGTGGTTTTCAATGCGGATGGCGCCCTTGGGGCACGCCTCCATGCAGCGGTGGGCGATACATCCCCGGCAGGACGGACCCACGCTGATCTCGGTGACAGGGCACTCGTCACAGGCGATGGGCAGCACCTCCACCAGATTGGGGTTGGCCCGGTCGCCGCCCATGGCCATCTTCACCCGGCTGCCCACAATGGCCCGCTCCTTATAGATGCAGCAGCGCATCTGCGCCTCGGGGCCGGGGATGATCTCCTCCGGTATGTCCAGCACCTCTTTGCCCTGGAGCTTGTCGTTCCAGGCCAGACGGGCCACGGCGGTAAGTACCTTGTCCTTCAGTTCCTGGACGGAAGTTTCGTAATGACGCATGGCAGCTCCTCCTTCGTTTTATTCACAAAATATGTTAAAAAAATGTCGATAACCGCATTTGCATTATATCCCGTCCGGTGCCTTGCGTCAAGAATAATGCGGCAGATTTCCGGCGAAAGTTTCTGGCGTTTTTGGCATGGCGGCAGACGGAAGCCTTATCTGGAAATATGCGGAAGACATCGGGGAAAAACGCCGAAATTCCAGTCGTTTTTCCCTTGACACCCGCACCCGGATATGCTATGGTTTTCATATAATATCAAGGAGGGGGCGTTTGCCGTGGGCCTGTTTCCAAGGTTCGATTTGGACGGGCCGGAGCGCTCCCCGGACGCCCCCCGCAAGACCGGCTTTCCCCGGCTGTGGCAAATTGTGCGCCGGGATATCTGGGACATCTTCAAAGCGGGTTTTCTGGCGCTTCTGGGCTGCCTGCCTTTCGTTGGCGGTGCGCTGTTTGCCGTCGGAACCCACGCCGTGCTGCTGGCCCCCCTGGCGGGGTTTATCGGCGGGGCCGCCGCCGGACCGGAGCTGTGCGCCCTGACGGACACCCTTCTGCGCGCCCTTCGGGACGACCCGGTCACCGGCTGGAAGGTCTACCGCAACGCCTGGAGGCGCAGCGCCAAAGCCTCCCTCCTGCCCGGGGCGCTGGGCGGGGCTCTGCTGGCCATGCAGATGTTTATTCTGGCCCACGCCGAGGCATTGGAGCTAAGCCTGCCAACCAATATGGCGCTGATACTGGGGCTGCTGTTCCTGGGCGGAATGTCTTTATACCTGTGGCCCCAGCTGGCGCTGATGGAACTGCCTCTGGGCCGGCTTATCAAAAACTCCGCCCTGCTGTTCATCGGCCAGCTGCCCCGGACTGCGGCGGCGCTGGCGGTACTGGCAGCCTACGTTTTGGTATCCCTGCGGTTTTTCGCTTTCGCCCTCAGCCTTTTGCCCGTAACCAACCTGTGGCTGCCCGCTCTTCCGGCGGTGTTTCTCATCTACCCCGGCCTGGAACAGTCCTTCCAAATTGAAGAAAAATTTCGGGACGCCTCCCAGGCCCCGGAGGAGTTGTGAATATATAAGAACCTGTCCCCCATGATGGCATTGGCGGGATTTCCGCCTGTCCATACCAGCGCTTCCAAGCGGGGCGCGCAATTTGACGGGCCGCCCACTACTCCATTACAATAGTGCGCGGTACTGAAAAAAGGAGGAAAACACACCGCTTCGGCTTGCGGTGCGGCAGTGTGGAGACCTGTCGCAAGGTCTCCGGAACGTACGCGTCCGGAGGCGAGGTGGAGATGGCGGAGGCCGCTCCATCAAAGTCGGGTACTATGGCCGGTTTGTCCCTGAAGAACATCATGAAGATCTATCCCCACAGCGGCGACCAGAAGAAGTCCAAGAAGAAGAAAGGCGAGCCCGAGAAGAAGACCAACCTGCAGGTCACGGAAGAGGGCGTCATCGCCGTCCAGAAGTTCAGCTTGGACATCGGAGACAAAGAGTTCATCGTGCTGGTCGGTCCCTCCGGCTGCGGCAAGTCCACCACCCTGCGTATGGTGGCCGGCCTGGAGGAGATCTCCGGCGGCGAGCTGTACATTGACGGCAAGCTGATGAACGACGTGGCTCCCAAGGACCGCGACATCGCCATGGTGTTCCAGAGCTACGCCCTGTATCCCCACATGACCGTGTACGAGAACATGGCTTTCCCCCTGAAGCTTCGCAAGGTCCCCAAGGATGAAATCGACAAGCGGGTGCGCGAGGCGGCCGAGATTCTGGACATCACCCAGTACCTGGACCGCAAGCCCAAGGCCCTGTCCGGCGGCCAGCGCCAGCGCGTGGCCATCGGCCGCGCCATCGTGCGTGAGCCCAAGGTGCTGCTGATGGACGAGCCTCTGTCCAACCTGGACGCCAAGCTCCGCAACCAGATGCGTGCCGAGATCATCAAGC
>CANOBV010000171.1 GCA_947564255.1 uncultured bacterium
CGATTCCCCCCTGCTGGATGAGCCGCCGGGCCTCGCCGTTGGAGGCAGCCAGCCCACACTTCACCAACAGAGTCAGCGCACCGATGGAACCGTCGGTGAAGTCTGCGTCGGACAGGATTGTCGACGGCATGTCCGCTGTGTCCCCGCCGCCTGCGAACAGCGCCCTGGCGGCAGCCTGGGCCTTGTCCGCCTCCTCTTTTCCGTGGACCATATTGGTCAGCTCCCAGGCCAAAATCTCCTTGGCCCGGTTGAGCTGGGCGTCCTTCCAGGTATCCATCTCGTCGATCTGCTCCAGAGGCAGGAAGGTGAGCCAACGGATGCACTTCATCACGTCCGCGTCCCCCACGTTGCGCCAGTACTGGTAGAAATCATAGGGGCTGGTCTTGTCGGGGTCCAGCCACACAGCGTTGCCCGCCGTCTTACCCATCTTGTTTCCCTGGGAGTCGGTGAGCAGGTTGATGGTCATGCAGTGGGAGTCCTTGCCCAGCTTGCGGCGGATGAGCTCGGTGCCCCCCAGCATGTTGGACCACTGGTCGTCGCCGCCGAACTGCATGTTGCAGCCGTAGTGCTGGAACAGGTAGTAAAAGTCGTAGGACTGCATAATCATATAGTTGAACTCCAGGAAGGACAGGCCCTTCTCCATGCGCTGCTTGTAGCAGTCCGCCCGGAGCATGTTGTTCACCGAGAAGCAGGCCCCCACCTCCCGCAGCAGGTCCACATAGTTGAGGCCGAGCAGCCAGTCGGCGTTGTTGAGCATCATGGCCTGGCCGGGGCCCTCGCCGAAGTCGATGAACCGCTCCATCTGACGCTTGAAGCATTGGGCGTTGTGGTCGATGTCCTCCCGGCTGAGCATTTTCCGCATATCGGTGCGGCCGGAGGGGTCGCCGATGGTGGTGGTGCCGCCGCCGATGAGGGCGATGGGCTTGTTCCCCGCCTGCTGGAGCCGCTTCATCAGGGTGAGGGTGACGAAATGCCCCGCCGTCAGGCTGTCCGCCGTGCAGTCGTAGCCGATATAAAAGGTGGCCTTGCCGTTGTTGATGAGGTTTTTGACCTCGTCCTCGCTGGTGACCTGGGCTACCAGACCCCTTGCCACGAGTTCGTCGTAAAGTGTCATAATTTTTTCTCCTTTTGTAATTTTTTGTAAAACTCCCAGGCCGCTCCCATGGCCCAGGCCTGATAGCGCAGGAACGTGGTTTTTTGGAACTCCTCCACGGGAAGCCAGACGAGGCGGTGGTCCTTCTCCGACGGCTCCGCCGTTTTCTCTCCCAGCTCCGCCAGGTACACATGGCCGGTGGGATGATAGGGCCTGCCGCTCAAATCCGTGGTATACTCCTCCCCCACGCAGGCCTTCTCCCTCACCGTGACGGAGCGGCCCGTCTCCTCCACGGCCTCCCGGCGGACGCAGTCCGCCTCGCTCTCCCCCGGCTCCATGCCGCCGCCCAGGAGAAAAAAGCCCTTGCGTTCACTGTAGACCACCGCAGCCCGGCCCCACCCGTCGAAGGCGATGCCGTAGGCCCCTGGCCGGTCCCGGTACTCCACCCTCGGCTGGGGCTGTCCAAACACCCTGTGCTCCATATCAAACTCCTCTCTGCATCAAAACGCCCCCTGTCCTATGAAGGACAGAGGGCGAAAGCTCGCGGTACCACCTCTGTTTTGCCGCCTCCTCGCGGAAAGCGGCCTCAGGGGGTCCCCAGCAGGACCCCGGCGCTGTACCGGGCGCACCCGTCCGGCCCTATTGAGGAAAGCTCCCGTTCAGGCGGCTGCTCCGAGGGGTATTCACCGCCGCTCCCTCTCCCCCTTACACCAAAACGGGGGCTCTCTGAACAGAAAAGCAGCGGTTACTGGTCCTCATCCACACATTGACAGGATAATATCACACCGGACACACTTTGTCAAATCATTTTTATTCCGGCAGCAGACCGAAGTGCCGCAGGGCCATGGAAATACCGTCGTTTTCCACGGTATCCGCCACATAGTCCGCCATGGCTTTCACTTGCTTGTCTCCGTTCCCCATGGCCACGCTCACCCCGGCCTCCGCCATCATGGTCAGGTCGTTCTCCCCGTCGCCGAAAGCCATGACCTCCTCCCGGGCCAGACCATACCGCTCCATCGCCGCCCGGAGGCCCGCTCCCTTGCCGCCGTCCCGGGGCAGTATGTCAATGCCCTCGGTGTGCCAGCGGGTGCTCATGCAGCCGGGCATAGCAGCCAGAAATACCCCCTCCTCCTCCGGGGTAACGAAAGGAGCCAGCTGGTACACCTTCCCCTCCAGCAGCCATGCCGGGTCCCGGACCGGGTACATCTGTGTATGGAGGAACTCATACACCTGCCGCACCCGGTCATTGACCGTTGTGAGGTAGCTCTCCCCATTGCCCTCCATCACCGCCGGCAGCTCCGGGTGGGCCTTGAACACCTCATAAGCTCCCCGCAGGTCGTCCAATCCAATGGGCGCGTCCCGGAAAGCTGTGCCGTCCCCGTCGCAGCAGTACTGTCCGCCTAGGGTTACATAACCGTCAAACCGGGCATCTCGAAGCATTCCGGTGTGCTCCAGGTCCTGGAGGGCCCGGCCGGTGCTGATAAACAGCTTGATCCCCCGCTCCCGCAGAGCTGCCAGGTCGGCCAACAGACGGTCGGATAAAAATTTCTTGGTGAAAGATACCAGTGTTCCGTCCACATCAAAAAATATGCCTTTTATCATTTCTTCTTTTTTGCTCCTGTCTTATAATCCTCCGCCGTGGCCAGCAGCTCCTCCGCTCCCTCCAGCATGACGGCGGTGGTCTGTCCTCCGCTGAGCCTCGCCAGCTCCTCCTTCCGGCGGTCCCGGTCCAGTCGCTCCACCTGTGTGAAGGTACGTCCGTCCGCCTCCCCCTTCTCCACGGAGAAGTGGACGTCCCCCATGGCGGCGATCTGGGGCAGGTGGGTGACACACAGCACCTGACGGCCTCGGGACACCTCGAACAGCTTCCGGGCCACCTTCACCGCCGCCCGGCCCGACACACCGGTGTCCACCTCATCGAAGATGAGGGTGGCCACCTGCTCCGTCTCCGCCAGCACGTTTTTCAGCGCCAGCATAATCCGGGACAGCTCGCCGCCGGAGGCAATTTTATTGATGGGCTTCAGCGCCTCCCCCACGTTGGCGGACATGAGAAAGCGCACCGTATCCATGCCCGTGGCGTCCATGCCGTCGGGAGCGTCCTTGGGGGAAAATTCCACCTGGAACTGAACCTTGGGCATGTCCAGTGCTTTCAACTCAGCTTGAATCCGCTTTGCCAGCTCCTCCGCCGACTTGTGACGCTGGGCGGACAGCTTCTCCCCCAGCTTCACCGCTTTGGACAGCGCCTTTTCCAGCTCCTTGTCCAACCGGTTCAGCCGGTCCTCGGAGAATTGAATGTCGTCCAGCTCCTGACGACATTTTTCCAGATAGGCCAGCATCTCCGCCACCGTACCGCCGTACTTTTTTTTCAGCCTGTACAGCCGGTCCAGCCGCTCCTCCAGCTCATCCAGCTCGCCGGGGTAGAAGTCCAGCGTCCCCCGCAGGTCCCGGACCAGCTCCGCCAAATCGTCCGCGTCGCAGCGCAGCTGCTCAGCCCGTTCCG
Source organism: uncultured bacterium (assembly GCA_947564255.1). Classification (GTDB taxonomy): domain Bacteria; phylum Bacillota; class Clostridia; order Oscillospirales; family Oscillospiraceae; genus Enterenecus. Next base: position 3,594 of record CANOBV010000171.1, read on the forward strand.
CCAGCTCCTGGAGGTCCCCGCTGTATTTTCCCCCCTGGGAAAGGCGGTTTCCCGCCTCCATCAGCAGGGAAACGGCCCCATCGCCCTCCTCGCCTCCGGTGAGAGCTTGCCAGGCCCCGTCCACCGCGTCAGTGAGCCGTTCGGCATTGCGCAGCACCTCCCGGCGCTGGGACAGCTCCTCGTCCTCTCCCTCCCGCAGCTGGGCGCTCTCCAACTCCTCGATCTGGTAGGTAAGGGTATCCATCCGCCGGGCTTTCTCTCCGTCATCCATACGAAGCTGATCCCGCTCTCGGCGCAGCTCCCGAACCTGGGCGTAGGCCCCGGAAAAGTCGGCGAAACTGTCCTGGGTCCTGCCAAAGCTGTCCAGATAGCCCAAGTGGCACTCCTCATCCAGCAGCTGCTGACCGTCATGCTGGCCGTGGACGTTCACCAGCTGCTGGCCCAATTCCCGCAGCTGGGTCACCAGCAAAGGCCGCCCGTTCACCCGGCAGGCGTTTTTGCCGTCCGCCTGAATGGACCGCTCAATGAGCAGTTCCCCGTTCTCGTCCGGGCCCGTCCCCTGCTCCTCGAACCAGGGCAGGGGGGGCAGGTCCCGAAACAGGGCGGACACGCGGGCGGCTTTGGCTCCGGTGCGGATCAGGTCCCGGCTGGTGCGTTCTCCCATAATAGCCCCGATGGAATCAATGACGATGGATTTGCCCGCGCCGGTCTCACCGGTGAGGACATTAAACCCCTGGCCAAAGGTGATGTCCGCCTGGGAAATCACCGCGATATTTTCAATGTGCAGTAAGCTGAGCATATCTCCTCACCCCTCCAGCATGGATTCTATCTCTCGGGCCAGCGCCTCCGCCATCTGGTTGGTGCGCATGATGAGAATGGCAGTGTCGTCCCCAGCCAGGGAACCCACCAGTCCCTCCAGCTCCATACCGTCCAAAGCGGCCCCGGCAGCGGGCGCCAACCCGGGCATGGTCTTGACCACCACGATATTCTGGGCCACGTCGCAGGAGGTGACCCCTTCTTTAAAAATATTCTGCAAACGTCCGGCCGCAGCCCGCCGGGGCGGCAGAGCAGCGGAGGCCACATATTGGTAGCTTCCCCCCTCCCCCGGCTGCTTGACCAGATTCAATTCCTTAATGTCCCGGGAAATGGTGGCTTGGGTTGCCCGGATGCCGCACCGCCGCAGCTGGTCCAGCATCTGCTCCTGGGTCTCGATGTCCTTCTCTCCGATGATGCGCAGAATCTCCGCCTGTCGTTTTGCCTTCAAAGCCCTCACGCCTTTCCCAGCTTTTGATTGATCCGCTCGTAAAAACTCCGCCCGGTGAGCTTCACCATCTGAGTGGTCTGCCGGGACCGGCGGCACTCCACCCAGTCCCCCGGCTGCACCCGGAAAGCCCGGCCCCCGTCTACCGACAGGTAAGCGGTCTTTTTGCTCCCCGGCGCCAGCCGAACTCCCACCGACCGGGCCGCATCCAGCACAAACGGCTTGGCGTGGAGGGAGTGGGCGCAGATGGGGGCGATGATGATATTGGCCGCGGTGGGCTCCACGATGGGTCCCCCCGCCGCCATGGAGTAGGCGGTGGAGCCGGTGGGGGTAGACACCACGATGCCGTCCCCGGAAAAGGACGAGATGGTCACCCGGTCCCCGGTCACCTCCAGGTCCAGCACCCGGGCCACCGCCCCCTTGGTGAGCACCGCGTCGT
>CANOBV010000172.1 GCA_947564255.1 uncultured bacterium
CACAGTTCCAGAAGGCTGGTGTGAGCCTGTTCATATGGGACGGTGTGCCATGGTATGACGACCCAAGAAATTTGACGGCGCATACCATTATCGCGACTCCTGCGGTATGGCTGCCCTTTGAGGAACAGGGGCAGTCTGTTGCCGGCTGGCTTGCCGACGCAATAGACGGTGATTTGAAAGATTATGGTCTCGACTTGGTAAATAAGGAATATTAAAAGCCATATCAATTTTCTGTATGTTTGGCCAAGCATAGCCGCATTGAGTTAGGAGAGAGACAGAAAGCCGCCCGGGCCCCGCGTAAGCGGGGTCCGGGCGGTTCAGCGTTGACTGACCTGGGGCCCTGTCTGGCCCAGAAAAATCAGGTCGTCAATGTCCTGCTGGGGAGGTTCGGCGGCCCAGGCAGGCTTTTGTGTCTCTGTCATGTGTCATCGCTCCTTCTATCTGGTTCTGGTCAAATCCACTGTTTTGGCCCATACAAACCAGTATATGCACAAAGGAGTGCGATGACACCAAAAATTTTTTCGTTTCTACAGCCCCCGGGCTTTTACCCGCAGACGGTTCAGCGCCCGGGCCAGAGACGCCTGGGCCAGCTGGTACTCCTGGCGGCTCTTTTTTTGCAGGAGAGCTTCCCGGGCCTGGTCGGCCTCCCGGCGGGCCCGGGCCTCGTCGATCTCCTCGGGCCGCTCGGCGGAGTCCACCAGCACCAGCACTTCGTTAGCCTCCACCTTTACCATGCCGGGGGACACCGCCGCCAGCCGGACCTCTTCCCCCGGCGGCTGGTAACGCAGCATACCGGGCACCACGGCGGCCATCATGGAGGCGTGGTGGGCCAGGATACCCCGTTCGCCGTCGCTGGCCGGGATGGTGAGGCTGACGCAGGGACCCTCGTACAGTGTCCGGTCCGCCGCTAAAATATGGACCTGAAAGGTATCCATCACGCGCCGCCCTCCAGCTTTTTGGCCTTCTCCACCACATCCCGCCAGGCCCCCACGTTGTAGAACGCCGCCTCGGGGTACTGGTCCAGCTCGCCGTCCACAATGGCGGCAAAGCTCTCCAGGGTGTCCTTCAGGGGCACATACACGCCGGGGATGCCGGTGAACTTCTCCGCCACGTGGGTGGGCTGGGCCAGGAAGCGCTGAAGCCGCCGGGCCCGGGCCACGGTCTTCCGGTCCTCGTCGCTGAGCTCGTCCATGCCCAGGATGGCGATAATGTCCTGAAGCTCCCGGTACTTCTCCAAAATTTCCTGCACCTTTCGGGCCACCCGGTAGTGTTCGGCTCCCACCACGTCCGCCTCCAGAATCCGGGAGGAGGACTCCAGGGGGTCCACGGCGGGGTAGATACCTTGCTCGGAGATTTTACGGCTCAAAACAGTGGTGGCGTCCAGATGGGCGAAGGTGGTGGCGGTGGCCGGGTCGGTGAGGTCGTCGGCGGGGACGTACACCGCCTGCACCGAGGTCACCGAGCCGTTTTTGGTGGAGGTGATGCGCTCCTGGAGCTCCCCCATCTCGTTGGCCAGGGTGGGCTGGTAGCCCACGGCGGAGGGCATCCGGCCCAGCAGGGTGGACACCTCGCTGCCCGCCTGGACGAAGCGGAAGATGTTGTCGATGAACAGCAGCACGTCCTTGTGCTCGTTGTCCCGGAAGTGCTCCGCCATGGTCAGCCCCGACAGGGCCACCCGCATCCGCACGCCGGGGGACTCGTTCATCTGGCCGAACACCAGGGCGGTTTTGGAGGACACGCCGCTCTCCCGCATCTCCCGCCACAGGTCGTTGCCCTCGCGGGAGCGCTCGCCCACGCCGGTGAAGATGGAATAGCCGCCGTGCTCCATGGCCACGTTGTGGATGAGTTCCTGGATGAGCACCGTCTTGCCCACGCCCGCCCCGCCGAACAGGCCGATCTTGCCCCCCTTGGGGTAGGGCTCCAGCAGGTCGATGACCTTGATGCCCGTCTCCAGAATTTCCACGGAGGGGCTCTGCTCGTCAAAAGCGGGGGGCTTGCGGTAGATGGAGCGAACCGGGGTGCCCTCGGGCACCGGCCCGCTGCCGTCGATGGGCTGGCCCAATACGTTGAACATGCGGCCAAGGGTGGCCTCGCCCACCGGGACCTGGATGGTGTGGCCGGGGATGTCCACGGCCAGCCCTCTCGCCAGCCCCTCGCTGGGGGAGAGCATAATGCACCGCACGGTGTTTCCGCTGAGATGCTGGGCCACCTCCATCACCCGGTCCTGCCCGTCCTTTTCCACGGTGAGCTCCTCCCGGAGGCGGGGCAGCTCGCCGGACTCGATGAGCACGTCCACCACGGGTCCGGATATCTGTGTGATGATCCCACGTTCCATGATCATCAACCTTCCTTCCTATGTTTTTGCTTCTGCGCCCTGGCCCCGGCGGACACCTCGGTGATCTCCTGGGTGATGGCGGACTGCCGGACCCGGTTGAATTCCAGGGACAGCTCTCCCAGCAGCTTCTCCGCGTTCTGGTTGGCGCTGTCCATGGCGGTCATCCGGGCCTGCTGCTCGCAGCAGAAGCTGTCGATGAGGGCGCTGTAGATGAAACCGGACACATAGCTGGGCATCATGCTGTCCAGCACCGCCCGAACGCTGGGCAGAAACTCGAAGGGGGTGGTTACCGGCGGCTCTGTGAGGGCGGAGTCCGCGAAATGGGTCCGGTGAAAGGGCAGGACCCGGGTACACTTGGCCTGAAAGTCCACCCCGCCGCCCATATCGGTGTACACCACGTAGATCTTGTCCAGCCGGTCGTTGGTAAAGCCGTCCAGCAGCAGGGCGCTGATCTCACGGGCCCGAGCCATGGTGGGGTTCTGGGCGGTGTAGAGAAAGCTGTGCTCGATGGGGATATTGTGGGAGGCGAAAAACCTCCGCCCGTACTCGCCCACCACGTACAGCTTGGTATCCGGGTGGGTCTCCAGCAGCTTCAGCGCCTCCTTGATGGCGTTCTGATTATAGGCTCCCGCCAGCCCCTTGTCGGCGGTGATCACCAGGCAGGCGTTGGGCTTGTCCAGGGGGGGCTCTCCCTCCATGGGGTAGAAGTAGGGGCTGTCCACCACCTCTCCGCCCACGGTGCGGAAAATGCGTTTGATCTCCCGGCGCAGGGCCTCGAAGTAAGGCCGGGTGTTGTCCAGCTCCTGCCGGGCACGACGCAGCTTGGTGGAGGCGATGAGGTACATGGCGCTGGTGATCTTGCGGGTCTCCTGGACGCTGCCGATGTGGTCCTTGATCTCCTTGGTCCCGGCCATGTCAACTGCCCTGCTTTCCGCCGGCCTGGAACCGGGCCAGATATGCCCGGGCCAGATCCAGAATCTCCTCCCGGTCGTCCTCGGACAGCTTGCCGGTCTGGTCGATGCGGGCGCACAGGTCTGCGCCCTCCCGCTCCACGCAGTCCAGCAGCCCGGCCCGGAATTCGTCCATTTTGTTCAGCGGCACGTCCTGCATCACATGGTCCATGGCGGCGGTGAGGACGATGACCTGCTGGTGGTGGGACAGGGGGGCGTACTGGGGCTGGCGCAGCAGCCGCATGAGCCCCTGGCCGTAGGACAGCTGGCGCTTGGTGGCCTCGTCCAGGTCGCTGGAGAACTGGGTGAACACCTCCATCTCCCGGTACTGGGCCAGATCCAGCCGGATGGCCCCGGCGGCGGACTTTTTCGCCTTGGTCTGGGCGTCGCCGCCCACCCGGGACACGGACAGGCCCACATTGACGGCGGGCCGCTGGCCGGCGAAGAACAGGTCGCTCTCCAAAAAGATCTGGCCGTCGGTGATGGAGATGATGTTGGTGGGGATATAGGCGGACACATCCCCCGCCTGGGTCTCCACGATGGGCAGGGCGGTCATGCTGCCGCCTCCCAGCTCGTCGCTGAGGTGGGCGGACCGCTCCAGCAGCCGGGAGTGGAGGTAGAACACGTCGCCGGGATAGGCCTCCCGGCCGGGAGAGCGCTCCAGCAGCAGGGACAGCGCCCGGTAGGCGATGGCGTGCTTGCTGAGGTCGTCGTACACGATGAGCACGTCGTCCCCCTGGTACATGAAGTACTCGGCCAGGGCGCACCCGGCGTAGGGGGCGATATACTGCAGGGCGGCGGAGGCTCCGGCAGGGGCGGTGACGATGGTGGTGTACTCCATGGCTCCCCGGCGGGCCAGGTTTTCCGCCAGCTGGGCCACCGAGCTGGTCTTCTGGCCGATGGCCACGTAGACGCACACCACGTCCTTGCCCTTCTGGTTCAGAATGGTGTCCAGGGCGATGGCGGTCTTGCCGGTCTGTCGGTCGCCGATGATCAGCTCCCGCTGGCCCCGGCCGATGGGGAACATGGAGTCGATGGCCAAAAGGCCGGTCTCCATGGGGGTGTTCACCGGCTGGCGGTCCAGAATGCCGGGGGCGGGGGTCTCCATGGGGCGCCAGCCCTCCGGCTCAATGGAGCCTTTGCCGTCTACAGGCAGGCCCAAAGCGTCCACCACCCGGCCCAGATAGCCCTCTCCCACCGGCATACCGGCGGTTTTCAGGGTGCGGCGGACCATGCTGCCCGCCCGGATCTCTTCGCCGTCGCCGAAGAGGATGCAACTGAGCCCCTCGGGGCGCAGGTCCTGGACCATGCCCTTCACGCCGCCCTCAAAGACCAGGATTTCGCCGTACTGGGCGTGGGCCAGGCCGCTGACCGCGGCGATGTCGCTGTCCACGGACAGCACCTCGCCCATCTCCTCCGGGGCGGGGATGGGTTCCCAGTGCTCCACTGCCTGACGCATGAGGGGGACGATGTCGTTGTTCCCCGGCTCCAGCTTGCGCAGATAATCCTGGAACTGCCGCACCCGGCCGTCCAGGGTCCAGTCGTACACGTCGGAGCCCACCTGGAGGCGGAAGCCGTCCTGAAGGGCGTCGTCCTGTTCCCAGTGCAGGGGGACCTGCCGCTTATAGGCGCGGGTGAGGAAAGCGTCAAAACGCCGCAGCTGTTCTTCGGTGGGCTGGTCGGCGCTGCGCAGCTGGGCGGTCAAGCGGCTTCTAGCGGCCCTCATGCGCGCGGCCCCCCTCCGTCAGGTCCAGGAACTGGTCAAAGAAGTCGGCGCCGGGCTTGGCGGCCAGCTTTTTCGCCGCCTGGGCGGCCAGCTCCCGCATTTCCCGCTGGGAAGCCCGCAGGGCCCGCTCCCGGCTCTGCTCCGCCTCGGCCTGGGCCTTGGCGATGATGTGGCGGGCCTGTTCCTCCGCCTGGGCCAGCTGTTCCTGGGCGGCGTCAGAGGCGGCCTGCTGGGCCCGCATCCGCTCGTCGTGGATCTCGTCGTCCGCCGCCT
>CANOBV010000173.1 GCA_947564255.1 uncultured bacterium
ACGGAGGCTTTTTTATGGAATACGTACTGGTCACCCAGGGCCTGTCCAAGCGCTACAAGGATTTCAAGGCCCTGGACAACCTCACCATGCACGTGCCCCGTGGCAGTATTTACGGCTTCGTGGGCCGCAACGGCGCGGGCAAGACCACCCTCATCCGGCTCATCTGCGGCTTGCAGGCCCCCACGTCCGGGACCTACGCCCTCTACGGCGTGGACAGCGCCCAAAAGGACATCGCCAAGGTCCGCCGCCGTATGGGGGCGGTGGTGGAAACCCCTTCCATCTACCTGGACCTCACCGCCCGGGATAATTTGAAGGAGCAGTTCCGGGTGCTGGGCGTGCCCTCCGACGATGGCATTCCCGAGTTGTTGAAGCTGGTGGGGCTGGAGGACACCGGGAACAAAAAGGCCCGGAACTTCTCCCTGGGCATGAAGCAGCGGCTGGGCATCGCCGTGGCCCTGGCGGGGGACCCGGACTTTCTGGTGCTGGACGAGCCCGTCAACGGCTTGGACCCCCAGGGCATCATCGAGATCCGGGAGCTGATTTTGAAGCTGAACCGGGAGCGGCGCATCACCGTGCTCATCTCCTCCCATATTCTGGACGAGCTGTCCAAGCTGGCCACCCACTACGGCTTCATTGACTCGGGCCGCATGGTCAAGGAGCTGTCCGCCCGGGAGCTGGAGAGCGCCTGCCGCAAGTGCCTGCGCGTTGAAGTCACCGACACCAGGGCCCTGGCCCGGGTGCTGGACGGCATGGGCATCGAGTACAAGATTTTGGGGGACGGCCAGGCGGACGTATTCGCCCAGGTGAACATCTCCCAGCTCAGCCGGGCGCTGGACGGGGAGGGCTGCGAGCTGCTGTCCGCCCAGGAGCGGGACGAGAGCCTGGAGAGCTACTTCGTCAACCTGGTGGGGGGTGCCGGCCATGACTAAGCTGCTCAGCGCCAATTTTCTGCGGCTGTGGCGGAACAACACCTTCTGGGGCTCCCTGGGGGTGTGCGTGGGCCTGGGGGCGCTGGCGGCCCTGGGGGAGTTCCGGTTCCAGGTGTCCCTGGGCGCCGACCTGAGCGCGCCGGAGGTGGTCCAGGCCAAGGCCCTGCTGGAGGGGCAGTTTTTCGAATACGCCGCCTTTATCGGCATCCTGGCGGCGGAGTTCATCTCCCTGTTCATCGGCACTGAGTACAGCGACGGGGCCATCCGCAACAAAATCGTGGTGGGCCAGTCCCGGCTGTCCGTCTACTTCGCCAACCTGGTCACCGGCTTCGCCGCCTCCCTGCTGTGCATGGCGGGCTATATGCTGTCCTGCCTGGCGGTGGGCGCGCCCCTGCTGGGCTGGTTCACCAAGCCCGCCCCCCTGCTCCTTTACGCGATTTTGGGCTCGGTGGTGATGCTGGCCGCCTTCTGCGCCATCTTCACCTTTGTGTCCATGAACTGCTCCAAAAAGTCCACCTCGGTGGTGGTCTGCCTGCTGGGGGTGTTTGTCCTGCTGATTTTGGCCGTGGTCATCAACGGGCGGCTGGAGGCCCCGGAGTTCATCACCGGCTATGAGATGAGCGTGAACGGGGAGATCGCCCAGGCCGTGCCGGAGCCCAACCCCCATTACCTCACCGGGGTGAAGCGGGAGGTCTACCAGTTGCTCTACGACCTGCTGCCCACGGGGCAGTCCCTCCAGTACGCCATGCTGGGCTTTACCGACCCGGCCAAGCTGATGGGGCTTTCGGCGCTGGTGGCGGCGGTATTCTCCGCCGCCGGGGCGGCATTGTTCCGGCGGAAGGATTTGAAATAGGTGGTGGAGATGAGAAATCTGCTGGCGGCGAATTTTCTGCGGCTGAGAAAAAGCGCCCTCTTTTGGGGACTGCTGCTAAGCTTGTCCGCCCTGGGCGGCGTTCTCGCCTGCTCCGCCGCCCGGGGCGGGCGGCTGTCCATGGACAATGTGCTCTCCCTGTGCCCCGTGCTGGTGGTCACCGCCCTGTCGGCGCTTATCCCCATCTTCTTTGGGGCGGAGCACAGCGAGGGCACCCTGCGCAACAAGCTGGTTCCGGGCTGTCCCCGGTGGGCCGTCTACTGCGCCGGACTCATTGCCGGGACGGCGGCGGCTGTCCTGCTGGGCGGGGCTTATCTGCTGGCCGCCGCCGTGGGCGGGCCGCTGCCGGACCGTCTGAACGGGGGCGCGCTGTCCCTGTTCCTGCTGGGCACGCTGGCTCTGGCGGCGTCAAGCTGCGCCCTGTATCTGCTGGTCACCCTGAACTGCCGGCGCAGATCACTGTCGGCGGCGGCCTGCGTCCTTTTGGCCGTATTGACGCTGTTGGGCGGGATATACCTTGGAGATACGCTGCGCCTCCACGGGGAGACGCCGGTGGGCGTCTGGGACGAGGCGGCACACCGCTTTGTGTGGCAGTCCGCCGCCGAGCGGGGGCTGTACGCCGGGGGCGTCCGGCGGGTCGTGTACCAGGTCCTTTACAGCGTCCTCCCCGGCTGTCAGGCGGTGCAGATCAACTCGGCCATGGCCCTGGGCGAGACGATTCCCCTGCGGCTGCCGCTGTACTCCCTGGCCGTCGCCGCCCTGTCCACCGGAATCGGCATTTTCCTGTTCCGCAGAAAAGATTTGAGGTAGGTGGGCGGCATGAGAAATCTGTTGGCGGCCAACTTCTTCCGACTGAGAAAGAGCGCCCTATTTTGGGGCCTTCTGGCCTTCAGCGCCGGTTTTGGGGCGCTGATCGCCTTCAACTATTACGAGATGAGCCGGATGGAGCCCATCGCGCTGGACGGGGCGTTTTTTGTCTATCCGCTGACGGCGTCCGTCCTTACGGCGGTGTTTGTCCCCCTGTTTTTTGGCCGGGACTACAGCGACCGCGCCATTCGGAACAAGGTGGCGGCGGGGCACTCCCGCCCCCTCCTGTACGGGGCCAACCTGCTGACGGCCGTGGCGGCGTCCCTGCTGTTCTGCGGGGCCCACATGGGGGCCGCAGCCGCGGTGGGCACGCCGCTGGTGGGGGGCCTTGAAACGGACCCTGCCCCGGCCCTGCTCATGGCGCTGGGCTCGGCGGCGGCCATGGCGGCGTTTTGCGCCCTCTTCACCCTGGTCGCAATGAACTGCGGCCGGAAAAGCGCGTCGGCTGTGGCGTGCGTGCTGGGGATCTTTCTCCTGCTGCTGGCCGCCGTCTATCTCAGAAGCCGCCTGCTGTCCCCCGAATATTTGAACGGCTCCTGGAACGCGAAAGGGGAATTCATACCGGGCGAACGGGCGCCCAATCCCCAATACCTGGGCGGGGCGCAGCGGGCCGTTTTTGAGGTCCTCTACGCCCTGCTGCCCACCTCCCAGGCCATCGAGCTTGCCAGCCGGCAAGCGCAGGACCCATACCGGATGGCGCTGTACTCCGCCGCTGTCGTTGCCCTGTCCACCGGAATCGGCATTTTCCTGTTCCGCAGAAAAGATTTGAAATAGGGGCGGATATCATCCCCCGGCCGACGGTATCTTCCCGCAGAGAGAGGTGACTGCCATGCTCCCCTGGCTGCTGTGCGGCGCTCTGGCCGCCCTGGCGCTGGCTCTGCTGATTCGTCTGCGCCTGCTTCAAAAAAGCCTGGACGACATCACAGGCCAGCTGGAGGAGCGGCTTTCCTCCGACACCAACAACCCCATCTTCCTCCCCACCCGGGACCCCCACGCCCGGAAACTGGCCGCCGCGCTGAACGTCCAGCTCAAAGAGCTGCGCCGCCAGCGCCAGCGGTACGAGAACGGCGACCGGGAGCTGAAGGAGGCGGTGACCAACGTCTCCCACGACCTGCGCACCCCCCTTACCGCCATCTGCGGCTATCTGGAGCTGCTGGACAGAGGGGAGAAAACGCCGGACCAGGCCCGGTATCTGGCCCTCATGGTTGACCGGGCGGAGGCCATGAAGCGGTTGACCGAGGAGCTCTTTCGCTACTCCGTGGCGGCCGGAATGGAGGACGGGCTGAATTTGGAGCCGGTGGACCTGAACGCCGCGGCGGAAGAGGCGGTGGCCTCCTTTTACGGGGCCTTTGTCAAAGGAGGCATCGTCCCCGCCGTATCCCTGCCCGGGGAGCGGGTGGTGCGGGAGCTGGACCGGGCGGCGCTGTCCCGGATTCTGGGCAACCTGCTCACCAACGCCCTGAAGTACAGCGGCGGGGACCTGGAGGTCGTTCTGACCGCGGATGGCACGGTCACCCTGTCCAACGCCGCCCCGGGGCTGGACGAGGTGCAGGTGGGGCGGCTGTTCGACCGCTTTTACACCGTGGCGTCCGGCCGGGAGTCCACCGGGCTGGGGCTGTCCATCGCCCGGGCCCTCACCGAGCGGATGGGCGGAACCATATGGGCGCGGTATGAGTCCGGACGGCTGGCGGTGGCGGTCCGTTTCCCGGCGCGGTGGTGAACGGGGGCCGAAGAGAGGCCGTTTCCATTTTTGGAAAATCCCTGGCAACACTTACCTGTGTTGCCAGGGGCTGGAAATGATAACATATGGTATAATGTTTCTGGAAATTTTTGGAGTGCGCATAACGGACGGAATTTGTCGAATTCAGGAAAAGAATACCAAAAAATTTCAGGGCAAAAAAAAGCCGCCTCATGGCGGCTTTTCCTACAACAGACGGGCTGGGGAACTATTTGCTGCCCAGGTCTTTCAGGCAGCCAGTGCAGATATTTTTCCCCTTGAAGGATGTGATCTCTCTGGAATCCCCACAGAAAATACAGGCGGGCTGGTATTTGTTGAGGATGATGGACGGGCCGTCCACGTAGATCTCCAGGGGGTCACGCTCTGCGATGTCCAGGGTGCGGCGCAGCTCGATAGGCAGCACGATGCGCCCTAACTCATCGACTTTTCGGACAATTCCGGTTGCTTTCATTTTGCGAAATCCTCCTTGCGCCATGCAATGATTTTTTTACATCACATACTTCATCCTTATTATAACATAACGTATAATTTTGTCAATCAAAAAATTGGGGAAAAAGAGTATTTATTGGGAATGTTGTCGGAATGTGCCATAGCGACCTTTTCTTGGGACATGAATTTGTGCGGCCCGCCGTATATATGGGGGGACGGGCAAAGGAGGTGCCAATATATGGCGATGTCGCTGATTTGGACGGTGATGGTGGGAGCGGCCGTTTTGTGCGGCCTGGCCACGGGAAACGGCCCGGCGGTGGCCCGGGGGGCGCTGGACGGCGCCGCCGCGGGGGTGGAGCTGTGCCTGTCCATGATGGGGGTGCTGTGCCTGTGGATGGGGGTGATGGAGGTGATGGAGCGCTCCGG
>CANOBV010000174.1 GCA_947564255.1 uncultured bacterium
CACCCCCTGGGCGTGGAGCTCCTCCTCCCGCCGGAAAATCCGCTCCAGCGCCTCCTCCGCCGTCCAGGGCAGACGATAGGCCTCGACCAGATGGGCGGCGTTGGCCGTCTCCGGCTTGCCGCTGAAGTCCCGGGTGTACTCCTCCAGGGAAAATTCCCGGCCGAAGCCCGCCAAAATCTCCTTCAAAATCTGGTAGGAGACAATTTCCGTGTCCACCAGCAGACCGTCCATGTCGAAAATTACCGCTTTCACCATAGGGGTTCCCTCCAGTCATCGGATATGTCCCAGCTGCACCGCCAGCCGGTCCAACCCCCGGCGCAGGGGGCCCCGGCGGTCGGGGGACAGGGTCAGGCCGCACAGCTCTCCGATTTTATCAACAACTTGGCATAAATTCATGTCGTCCGTGTAAATCTTTTCCTCGGTAACCTGGGTGCCGAAAGCCTCCAGGCACCGGCCGATCTGTTGGCGGCCCCAGGAACCGGGCCCCTCCAGCCGGGAGGCCAGCCGCTTTTTCAGCGTCTCCCCACTCGCCCAGAGGATGAAGTGGCGCACCTCATGCCTGTTTGCCAGCGCCCCCACGACCTCATCGTAGTAGGCCCGGTTTGTGACCGTCATGGGGACGATGATATGCCCGCCGTACCGGGCGGCGGCGTAGTCCAGCATCTCCCGGTTGAAGGAGCGCCACAGGGGGAAGTCCTGGAAATCGTCTTGTTCCAGGCCGGGGGGCAGGTTGTCCCGGATGAAAAACCCGGCGTTCTCCGGGTCGTAGACCCAGGAGCCCGGCAGGCGTCGGCAAAGCTCGTAGGCGGTCTGGGTTTTGCCCGCGCCGAAGGCGCCGTTGAGCCAGATGATCATGGACTTGTCCCCTTTATTCAAAAACCATAAAATTGACGATTCCATAGAAGAGGTGGCACACAGAAAAAATTACGATGGGAACCAGCGCAACTTTGTTTCCCTGATCCAGCGCAAAAAGCAGAAACGCGCCGCAAGGAGGAGCAGTCAGCAACAATATGACAAATGGGTCCGTCAGGCCGCCATAGTATAGAAACCAGCCCGCATAATAGAGAACGATACAGCCCATTACGCCGGTTATCAAGGGCGTCGGCTTGAGCGGACCGCAGTTTTGCTTCACAATCAAACACAGCGCGGCGATGAACAGGATTTGACACACTGAAGCTATGGTATCCGTCAACTCCGTCTGGGATTCCGCTCTCAAGATATCGTTAGGAGCCGGGAAGGCAAACCAAATCCAGGTGGGAACCATTATGATGAGGAATAGAAGCACCCCCCAAACTGAAAAACCAATTTTATAGCTTTTCAAGTGGGAACACCTCCATAGCGAAATAACTGCCGGGGCTTTATAACCCCGGCAGTTATTATACCACAGCTTTTTTTATTTGGAAAGGGCCTCGTCAATGGCCTTGGCGGCGGTCTTGCCCGCGCCCATGGCCAGGATGACGGTGGCCGCGCCGGTGACCGCGTCGCCCCCGGCGTACACGTTCTCCCGGCTGGTGAGGCCGTTCTCGTCGGCGATGATGCCGCCCCACTTCTCCGTCTCAAGCCCCTCGGTGGTGGACTTGATGAGGGGGTTGGGGCTGGTGCCCAGGGCCATGATGACGCAGTCCAGCTCGATGTCGAACTGGCTGCCCTCCTTGACGATGGGGCGGCGGCGGCCGGAGGCGTCCGGCTCGCCCAGCTCCATCTCCACGCAGCGGATGCCGGACACCGAGCCGTTCCGGGGGTCGCGGGGGTCGTCCGGGTTGTGGTAGCCCAAAATCTCGGTGGGGTTGGTGAGGGTCTTGAAGATGATGCCCTCCTCCTTGGCGTGCTCCACCTCCTCGGCACGGGCGGGGAGCTCGGCCTCGGAGCGGCGGTAGACGATGTACACCTCGGCCCCCAGGCGCTTGGCGCACCGGGCCGCGTCCATGGCCACGTTGCCGCCGCCCACCACAGCGACCTTCGTGCTGTGCTGGATGGGGGTATCCGCGCCCTCCTTGTAGGCCTTCATCAGGTTGATGCGGGTGAGGAACTCGTTGGCGGAGTAGACGCCCTTCAGGTTCTCGCCGGGGATGTTCATGAACTTGGGCAGGCCCGCGCCGGAGCCGATGAACACCGCCTCGAAGCCGTACTCCTCCTTCAGCTCGTCGATGGTGATGGCCCGGCCAATGACCATATTGGTCTCCACCTTCACGCCCAGCTCCTTGAGGGTGTCCACTTCCTTCTGCACGATGGACTTGGGCAGACGGAACTCGGGGATACCGTACACCAGCACGCCGCCCGCCAGGTGGAGGGCCTCGAACACGGTGACCTCATAGCCCTTCCGGGCCAGGTCGCCGGCGCAGGTCAGGCCCGCCGGGCCGGAGCCGATGACCGCCACCTTGTGGCCGTTGGGGGCGGGCTTCACGGGCTTCTCGGTGGCGTTGGCGTTGTGCCAGTCGGCCACAAAGCGCTCCAGCCGGCCGATGCCCACGGGCTCGGCCTTGATACCCCGGACGCACTTGGCCTCGCACTGGCTCTCTTGAGGGCACACCCGACCGCACACTGCGGGCAGGGCGGAGTCCTTGGCGATGATCTGATAGGCGGCCTCAAAATCGCCCTCAGCGACTTTCGCGATGAACTCAGGAATATTGATTTGCACCGGGCAGCCGGACACGCAGGGGCGGTGCTTGCAGTTCAGGCACCGCTGGGCCTCGTCGATGGCCTGCTCCTTGGTGTAGCCCAAAGCCACCTCGTTGAAGTTGCACGCCCGAACCTGGGGGTCCTGATGGGGCATGGGGTTCTTATCTGGTCTCATGTTGGCCATCTTACTTTACCTCCTGCTTGAACAGGTTGCACGCCTCTTCATAGGCGTGGCGTTCGAAATCCTTGTACATGGCGCCCCGGGCCATGGCCTCGTCGAAGTCCACCTTGTGGCCGTCGAACTCCGGGCCGTCCACGCAGGCGAACTTGGTCTCGCCGCCCACGGACAGGCGGCAGCCGCCGCACATCCCGGTGCCGTCGATCATGATGGGGTTCATGGACACCACGGTGGGGATGTCGTACTGCTTGGTGAGCTGGCACACGAACTTCATCATGATCACCGGGCCGATGGTGATCACCCGGTCGTACTTGGCCCCGCCCTCGATCTGCTCCTTCAGCAGGTCGGTGACCAGGGCCTTCTTGCCGTAGGACCCGTCGTCGGTGCCGATGATCAGGTTTGTGGAGGCGGCCTTGAACTCGTCCTCCAAAATCACCAGGTCCTTATTGCGGAAGCCCACGATCAAATCCACGTGGCAGCCCACGTCGTGGAGCTTCTTGGCCACGGGGTAGGCGATGGCGGTGCCAACGCCGCCGCCCACGACCGCCACCCGCTTGAGGCCCTCGGTCTCGGTGGCCCGGCCCAGGGGGCCCACGAAGTCCTGGAGGAACTCCCCCTGCTCCTTGTGGTTGAGCTTCTCGGTGGTGGCCCCCACCACCTGGTAAATGATGGTGACGGTGCCCTTCTCCCGGTCGAAATCGGCGATGGTCAGGGGGATGCGCTCCCCCTCCTCGTCCACCCGGAGGATGATGAACTGGCCGGGCTCGGCTTTCCGGGCCACAGCGGGGGCCTCGATCTCCATCAGGGACACGGTGGGATTGAGCACCCGTTTTTTCACGATCCGATACATAGCGTCTCCTCTTTCCTATGAATTGGACATCCTGTTCGTCTGGATATCAGCGCCCCCGCGCAAGCGGTACGCCATGGGCTGATTGTGAACATTATAACACTCTCGCCGCTGTCCGTCAATTTGATTCCGCTGGAAATTGTCCGCCAAACCTATGTATTTGCAAAAAAGAGGACCGGCTGAACCGGTCCTCTTCTCTTCCACCGCGCTAAAATGCCAGCACCCGGAGGATAATGGCCAGCGTCACCGCCGCCACGCAGACGGTGGACACCAGTTCCGCGGCCAAGGCAGCCCGACGGCTCTTCCTGGGCCGGGGCGCCGGGACGGCGAACCCGGCCTCTTCCATCTCCTCGTCCTCCTGTTCGGCGGCCCAGGCCGGGTCATCCAGCGGTTCCATCATATCCAGATTGGCTGCCCGCCACGCGGCCAGGTCGATGACATTGTCCGCGCCCAACGGGCGGACTTTTCGTTCCGGCTCCCGGACGGCGGCGGCACGGCGGGTTCCGGCCACAGTGCCGTCGAAGCCCGAGGCCATCGCTCCGTCGCTCCAAGTGGTGAATGTATAATGGACAGTTTTCATGGCTCAAAGCCTCCTCTTATGAGATGTTTTTAATCTACCATCTCAAAGGTCCGATAAACCGGGATGTTTTCCGCCTTGCCCGCCGGGGTGGTTTCGCCGTTTTGTTTCATTTTTCTACATGATAATATGTTTGTTCGTTTTTGTCAAGTCTTGTTCAAAATTTTGTTTGAACTTGGAACAAAATTTCACCCCCGGTATATACCAGGGGTGAAATGAACGCTGTTCTGTTTTAGCTCAGGTAGTTTCTGGGGTTGACGCTGGTGCCGTTGATGCGCACCTCGAAGTGGCAGTGGGGTCCGCTGGCGTTGCCGGTCATGCCCGCCCGGGCGATGATCTGGCCCTGGTACACCTTCTGGCCCACGCTCACCAGAATGGAGGAGTTGTGGGCGTAGTAGGTGACGTATCCGTTGTCGTGGCGGATGGCCACCAAGTTGCCGTAACTGCCGTTCCAGCCCGCCTTGATGACGGTGCCGCCGTCGGCGGCCTTGATGCTGGTGCCGGTGCGGCAGGCGATGTCCAGGCCCAGGTGGAAGTCGTACCGGCCCCACAGGTTGCGCCCGCCGAAGTTGGAAGTGATGGTACCCCGCACCGGCCAGATAAAGTAGCCGTTGGAAGCGGTGACGGGCCGGGGGGTGGTCCCGGTGTAGGAATACGTGGTGGTGGGTTCCTTCAAGGTCTCGGAAGCGATAATCTCACGCTCCACCTCCACGCCGTTGACGTAGGTGACGCGGGCATTGACCCGCTCCAGGCCGTCCTCGCCCTGCTCCTTCACCCGTGTCTCGCCCACGTAAAGGTCGGCGGTCTCAATATACTCCACCGGACTGGGAACCTCCTGCTCATAGGTCTCGTCGGTAAAGTTCTGCACGGACAGGAAGGGAACCGCCTCCTGGATAATCAGCTCCTGGTCCACCCAGATTTTATCCACAATGACATCGGGGTTCAAAACGGACAGCTCGTAGGGCCACATGTCCAGGGAATAGGCGATGGCGTTGAAGGTGTCCCCCTTCTTCACCACATAGGTGGACTGCTCCA
>CANOBV010000175.1 GCA_947564255.1 uncultured bacterium
GCTGATATTTGGGATGGATGCCTTCCTTCATGGGGATTCACCTCTTTCTGTCGATCAAAAGTCCAGGAGCGCATGGACTCCTTGTAAACGCAATCCGTATCATATCATGCCGGCCGGGAAATTGCAAGGACTTTTTTCTTTTTATTCAATTTCTTTTTTGATTTGCCGAAATTTCAGCGGTCCCTCCGGGGGGCGCCTCCACCGCCCGGCCCACACTGAAAAACCACAAACATTTCCGAGCCACCGGCATCCCCGCCGCCTGGGACAGCGCCCGGCTGTACGCGTCCAGCTGGGGCCGGTAGTCCAGGGCCCGGCGCTCCACGCTGTCCAGGGCCACCCGGTCCGTTTTGAAGTCCACCACCGTCACGGTGCCGTCCTCCTCCACGAACCAGCAGTCCACCACCCCCTGGAGGAGCACCTCCTCGCCGGGCTCCGCCTCGGGGTAGTAGTCCGAGGCCGGGGCCAGCAGGGAAAACTTGAACTCCCGCTCCACCCGTTTTGACCGGCGCAGGCGCCCCCCCAGCTCCGAGCGGAAAAAGGCCAGAATATCCGCCGGGTTGACGGCGTTTCCCTGCTGGGGGGTGATATACCGGCCCTCCACCAGCCGGGTGACCTCGTCGGCGATTTGGCCGAAGTCGTCCGTGCGGTCATAGTTCAGGTACTGCATCACCATGTGCAGGGCAGTGCCCCGCTGGGCGGCGGTGAGGGGCCGTTCTCCCTCAAACACCGGGCGGCGCAGAATGGTCTGTGGAGCGGCGGGACGCAGCTCCACGGCGTCTTCCGATACCTCCGCGTCCTTTTCCCTGCCTTTGAGCTGGGTGGCGGTGAGTTTGGAGGCGATGGCGGCGGACGTCCCATGGGGATAGCGCCAGCTCAGCCGCTCCGCCAGTCCCTGGGGCAGGGCGGCGGCCGGGACGGCCTCCCCGCCGCCCCGGATTCCCTGGGCCCGCTCAAACTCCGCGCCGGACAGCAGACGGATATCCCAAGGAAGTCCCTCGTCCGCCGGAGGATTGGGCCGGGGTGCGTCCAGCTCCGCCCATAGCGGGGCGCTGTCCCGGCGGCACAGCGCGGGAATCAGCACCCAATCCGCCATCGACCGGGCCTCCGCCATCTGCCGGGGGGGCGGGGGACACTGAGCCTGCCCTGCCAGGGTGGACAGCTGCCCGCCCCGGCCGTTGACGGCGGCAAGCAGAATCAGCTTGTGCTCCGCCCGGGTCATGGCCACATAGAGAAGCCGCATCTCCTCCGCCCGGAGCTGCCGCCGCAGCCGCAGGGCTACCGCGTCCCGGGCGGCGGTGGTATACCGCAGGCCCCGCTCCCGGTCCACCCGCTTGGGCCCCAGCCCCAGCCCCAGTTCCGGGTGGAAGAGAATGGTGGATTTGGCGTCCGCCTCGTTGAACTGCCGGTCCAGTCCGCACACCAGCACCACCGGGAACTCCAGCCCTTTGGAGCGGTGGATGGACAAAATGCGCACCCCGCCCGCCTCGCCTCCCGGCACGGGGACGGGGACCTCGTTTTCCATCATCCGGCCCAGATGGAGCAGAAAGGCCATCAGCCCCCGGTGCCCGCCGCTCTCGAAGCGCGCCGCCTCGTCGTACAGCGCCATCAGGTTGGCCCGCCGCCGCTGGCCGTCGGGCATGGCGGCGAATATGGCGGGCGCATCCAGTTCCCCGTAGATATGCCACAGCAGGCGGTGGCTGCTCTCCTCCTGCGCCAGCTCCCGCAGCCGGGATAAAAGGGACAGGAATTGGATGCAGTCCTCCTCGCCCCGCTCCGCTCCGGCGCTCAGACAGTCATATACCGACCCCTCTCCCTCTGCCCGGAGGCGGGCCAGCCGGTCTGGGGCAAAGCCGAACAGAGGGGAGCGCAGCGCCGCCAGCAGCGCCACATCCTGCCGCGGGTTGTCCAGCACCTGGAGCAGGGACATGGCCACGGAGACCTCTGTGGTGCCGAAAAATTCCTGTCCCCCCTCGGCGCACCAGGGAATGGACAGCTCGTCCAGGGCGGCGGCGTAGTACCGCAGCACGGGGCTTGGAGAGCGCAGAAGAATCACGATATCCTCCGCCCGGACAGCGTGGTCTCCCACGGGCAGGGCGCTGTCCAGCAGTTCCCGGATGCGCCGGGCGGCGGCCCGGGCGGTGACCAGGTCCTTGTCGGTCTTTTCCGCCTCGCCCCCGTCCGTCAAACCGGACAGGTCCACACAGCCCAGCTCCACGCAGTACCGTCCGTCCGGGAGCAGCTCCGCCCGCCCGGGGCGCAGGGCCTCGTCCTGCGTGTAGTCCAGCTCTCCGGCCGCCCGGGTCATCACGTTGCGGAAGATGAAATTGACCCCCTCCAGCACCTCCGGGCGGGAGCGGAAATTGTGGGACAGAAGAATCTTGCGCTTCTGCCCGGCTTCTGCCTCCGCCGCCGGATAAAACCCGCGGTATTTGTCCAAAAATATGCCGGGCTCCGCCAGCCGGAAACGGTAGATGGACTGCTTCACATCTCCCACCATGAACAGGTTTTCCCCCGTGGACAGCGCCCCGAAAATGGCGTTTTGCACCGCGTTGGTGTCCTGGTACTCGTCCACCATAATCTCCTTAAACTGCCCGCCCACATCCCGGGCCAGGCCGGACGGGGACCCGTCCTCCTCCCGCAGCAGCGCCGCCGTCAGGTGTTCTGCGTCGGCGAAGTCGATGAGGCGGCGGCGCCGCTTCAGGCGGACAAAAGCGGCGTCGAATTCGGCCGTCACCTCCAGCAGGGCGGTCATGGCGGGCCCAACCGCCCGCAGGTCGTCCATGGCCTGTTCCGCCGTGACGCCGAACCGCTCCCCCAGCTTTTTCATCTGGGCCCGGCACTGGTCTCTCTGGGCGGCGAGGCGGGCCTTCAGCCCCTCGTCGTACTCCCCCCGTTTTGCCCCCGGACGGGGAAACGGAATGGGGAAGCACTCCGACGCCTCGTCCCAGCCCCTGCGTAAGGCCCGGCAGAGCCGCTCAAGCCCGCCAATGGTCTCCTCCAGGCTGAGGGTATAGTTTTTGCTCAGCAGCTCGTCGAAATAGATTTCGTCCCGCAGGGACTTGACTGTCCCCAGCCAGTAGTCCGCCAGTTCCAGAGCGTCGTCCAGCAGGGCGCGCCCCCAGGGGGTGTCCTCCAGGCGGGTCCGCGCCGGAAGCAGGAAATCCCGCCGCCGCTCCATCAGCCACCCAGCCGGGTCCGCCTGGGCCTGGACCCGGCTGTGGACGTCCAAAATGACCTCTTCCAGGGTCTGGTCGTCCCGCTCTCCCGCCAGGGCGTCCACCAGCGCGGCAAAGGGAGCGCTGTTTTGGATGTTGGCGTAATGCTCCTCCAACACCTCCTCCAGGGCACGGCGGCGCAGTTCGTCCCCCTCGGCCTTGTCGCACAGCCCAAAATCCGGGTCCAGGTCCGCCAAATGCCCCCACTGGCGCAGAAGGTCCAGGCAGAAGGCGTCGATGGTGCAGATTTGCGCCTTGTACACCAGGGTGGCGTTCCGGCGCAGGTGCCGGTCCCCCGGCCGCTGGGCCAGACGGGCGTGGATGGCCCCGGCCACCCGGTCCCGCAGCTCGGCGGCGGCGGCGTTGGTGAAGGTGATGACCAGAAAGCGGTCGATGTCCTCCCCCTGTTCCACGTACCCCATCAGCCGCTCCACCAGCACCCGGGTCTTGCCCGAGCCGGCGGCGGCGGACACCAGCAGGTCGCCGCCCCGGTTGTCCACCGCGGAGCGCTGTTCTCTTGTCAGCTCAATGGCCATGGCCATCCTCCTCCCGCCTGCGCATCCACGCCCAGAATTCCGCCGCCCTGACCCCTTTCCGGTACCGCCGGGCATCGCCGCAGCCCTCCTCGAAGTGGCAGGCCGCCTGGTAATCGCACCAGCGGCAGGGGTTCTGGTCAACCCCCCGCCAGTAGGGGTCGGCGTCGATATTGCCTGCCGCCAGCTCCCCGGCGGCGGCGCGCAGGGCGTCGGTGATGTATTCATCCAGCGCGTCCATCTGGTCCGGCGTGACCAGATAATCGTTCCCGCCCCTCCCCGCGCTGACAGGCAGGAAGCGGCAGCTCCTTCCGTCGGTGCGCTCCATGGCGGAGAGCACATCCGGGTCGTCCAGCACCAGCCCCTGACGGCGCAGCAGCTTATCCCGGGCCTTTTGGACCTCTTCCCCGGACATGCCCCGCTCGCCGTCCACCAGGGGGGTGCGGGCGGGGACATACAGCACCCCGGCGGGGACGGCCTGCTCCGGCCCCAGCGCCCGCTCCCGGCTGAGCGCGAAAAGATACAGCAGCATCTGCAGCCCCCGGCCGTCCTCCACGTCGGCGAAGTCGAAGCTCTTTTTGCCCGTCTTGTAGTCCACCACCCGGAGATAACGCTTGCCGTTGTGCATCCACTGGTCCACCCGGTCCACGTAGCCGGTGAGCCGCAGGCGCACCCCGCATTCCACCTCCACCGGGGGCAGCTCCTTGCCGGGCCCAAACCCCAGCTCAAAGGCGGCTGGGGTGAAGTCGGACACGGCCAGCTCGGCGCACACGCTCTTCGTCACCGCCAGCGCCGCCCCCTTCATCCGCTGGAAGAGATATTGGAACCGAGCGGGCTCCTCTTCCAGCCCCGCGAGCACTTCCCGCTCGTAGCGGTCCGCCGCCCCCTGGGCCAGCCGGGCCACCCCGTCCCCATCGTCCAGGGCCACCCCGGCCTCCTTGGCCTCCCGCAGGGTGTGCTCCAGCACGTGATGGACGAAGGTGCCGTAGTCGGAGGCCCGGAAAACCGCCCGCCGTCGGGGCTTGGCGTCCAGGCCGAAGCGGAGAAAATAGCTGAAGTGGCAGGAGTTTACCAGGTCCAATTTTGTGGCCGACATGGGCACAACGGTCCCGAACAGGGCGTCCACCGCGGGACGGGACAGCCGTCCCCGCCGCCAATGGGCCGCGTTTTGAACCCGCTCCACCCGCGCCAAAAGACCGGGCACCTGCTTGAGAACCTCGGCCACAGCCTGGTCCCGCCCCGCCAGCTCCAGGGCGGCGTCGGGGGCGGACAGCCGGGCCAGGGGGTCGCCGCCGTCCCTGACGCTCTCCTCGGGAAACAGCGTCCCCAGCCGCTCCCATAGGAAGCAGGGGACCCGCTGGCTGTCCCCCGCCCCGGCGGAATAGCTGACATACAGCCGCCGGGTGGGACGGCAGCAGGTCTCATAGGCGATGGTCATCTCCCGGCGCAGCTTGTCCTCCTGCCGGGGGGCCAGCTCCACCTCCA
>CANOBV010000176.1 GCA_947564255.1 uncultured bacterium
TACGAATAAGCCCGGTGCTGCCGGGAGTCAGAGGTGCTGATTTGAAAAAGTATGTAATTCACGGCGGGCGTCCGCTGTATGGTAAGGTTGACATCAGCGGGGCCAAGAACGCCGCTGTGGGCATCATTCCCGCCGCCCTTCTGGTGGAGGGACCCTGCCGCATTGAAAATATTCCCGCCATCAGCGACGTGGACCTGCTTTTGAATATTCTCCGGGACCTGGGCGCCGGCGTGCGCATGATCAACCGGACCACGGTGGAGGTGGACTGCACCGGGGCCCGGTGTATGGCCGTGCCCTATGACGCGGGGCGCAAGCTCCGGGCCAGCTATTACCTGCTGGGCGCCATGCTGGGCCGGTTTGGGGAGGCTGAGGTGCCCCTGCCCGGCGGATGTGATTTCGGCAGCCGCCCCATTGACCAGCACCTCAAGGGCTTTGCCGCCCTGGGGGCCGAGGTCCGGGTGGAAAAGGGGTATATGTGCGCCAAGGCCGAGGGCGGACGCATGCGGGGCAGCCAGATTTACCTGGATGTGGCCAGCGTAGGGGCCACCATGAACCTGATGCTGGCCGCTGTGCTGGCCCAGGGCACCACAATCATTGAAAATACGGCAAAAGAGCCTCATATTGTGGATTTGGCCAACTTCCTCAACTCCATGGGGGCGGAGATTACCGGCGCGGGCACCGATGTGATCAAAATCCGGGGCGTGGACAAGCTGCGGGGGGGAGAGTACTCCATCATCCCCGACCAGATTGAGGCCGGGACCTATATGGCCGCCGTCACCGCCGCCGGGGGCGAGGTGCGGGTGTGCAATGTCATCCCCAAGCATCTGGAGTGCATCACCGCCAAGCTGGTGGAGATGGGCGCCGAGGTGGAGGAAGAGGGGGACAGCCTGATTGTGCGCCGGACGGGCCCCCTGCAGCGCACCAACGTCAAGACCATGTTTTATCCGGGCTTCCCCACCGATATGCACCCCCAGATCGCGGCGGTGCTGTGCCTGGCCCGGGGGACCAGCGTGATTACCGAGGGAGTGTGGGACAACCGCTACCGCTACACCGAGGAGTTCCGACGCCTGGGGGCCAAAATTCAGGTGGACGGCAAGATTGCCATCATTGAGGGCGTGGAAAAGCTCACCGGAGCGCCCATGGAGGCCTGCGACCTGCGGGCCGGGGCGGGTATGATCATCGCCGGACTGGCGGCCCAGGGAACCAGTGAGATCTCCAACGTGAAACACATTGAGCGGGGATATGAGGACATCATCGGCAAGCTGTCCGGCATCGGCGCGGACATACGGGCGGTGGATGTGCCCGACCCGGAGCAGGGAAAGGTGTCGGCGGCGGGATAGCGCGGCACGGGAGGCTGCGGGGAAGCTTGGAACGGAGCGTGGAGAAAAGCCCGGCCGCCGCGCGGCGGAGGCGGGTTTTCTCCGGAACAGAATGAAAGCGGCCCAGCGGTGAGCCCTTTGTCCCGCGTGAATACAGACAGCCTATAGGTGATTTTGCCGGAAAGGACGGTATCCTTTCCGGCTTGTTTGTGGAAAAGAGAGAAAATTGGGGGGTGTGAGTATGCTGAGAGCGGCCACGCTGGCCAGCGGGTCGTCGGGGAACTGCGCCGTGGTCAGCGACGGGCGGATACATATTCTCATCGACGCGGGCATCTCCACCCGGCGCATCTCCCAGGGATTGAAGGGACTGGGACTGGAGCTGCGGCATATCTCCGGCGTGCTCATTACCCATGAGCACACCGACCATGTGGCGGCCCTGCCGGTGCTGTGCAAGCAGACCCAGGCGGCGCTGTATACCGCCGAGGACACCGCCTATGAGCTGTGCCGGAAGTGGAGCGGGCTGGAGGCGCGGTTCCGGGTGTTCGAGCCCGGCCAGCGGTTTGCCGTGGGCGGGCTGGAGGTGGGCACATTCGCCACCAGCCACGACTGCGCCTGCCCGGTGGGATACTGGGCGACGGACGGGACGCGGAAACTGGTACTTTGTACCGACACCGGCGTGGTCACCCCGGAGGCCCGGGAGGGGGTGCGGGGGGCCGACACCCTCATCGGCGAGTTCAACTATGACCCGGAGATGCTGCGCACAGGGCCTTACCCGTTTCACCTCCAGGAGCGCATCCGGGGGAATTGGGGGCATTTGTCCAATGAGATGGGCGGGCGGCTGGCCGCGTGGGCGGGGGCCCAGGGGACGCGGCGGGTGGTTCTCGCCCACCTGTCCCAGGAGAACAACCGGCCTGGACTGGCCCTGGAGGCGGCTCGGAGGGCCCTGGGAGAGCTGGGGCTGGGGGAGAAGGATGTGGAGCTGGTTTCCGCGCCCAGAAGCGAGCCGACCGGATGGTTTGAGGTATAGCGCGACGATAGCTGCACAGGGGAGCTTGGAACGGAGCGAGGACAAAAGCCCAGCCGCAGTGAAACAGGGGCGGGTTTTGTCCGAGTCGGAGCGAAAGCGACCCGTTGTGCAGCCGATCGGAGCGTGAATGGGAGGACCGGTCATGATAGACGTCACTTTGATCTGCGTGGGCAAACTGAAGGAGAAGTTTTACCAGGAGGCCGCGGCGGAGTACGCGAAACGCCTCAAGGGATACTGCAAGCTGAATATTGTGGAGCTGGCGGAGCAGAAGCTGTCCAAAAATCCCTCCCTGGGGGAGATTCAGTCGGCGCTGGAAAAGGAGGGAGACGCCATCCGGTCTAAGGTCCCGCCCAACTCCAGCGTGATCGCCCTGGCCATCGAGGGGAAACTGCGCTCCAGCGAGGAGCTGGCCGCCATGATCTCCACCTGGAGCCACAACGCCGCCAAGCACCTGGTGTTTGTGGTGGGCGGGTCCTATGGGCTCCACCCGTCCATCAAGGCGGGAGCCTGGGCCACCCTGTCCATGTCCCCCATGACCTTTCCCCACCATCTGGCAAGGGTGATGCTGCTGGAACAGGTCTACCGGGCGTTTAAGATTCAAGAGGGGTCGGATTATCACAAATAAGAAGCGCAGAGAAACGGTCGGCGAGGGAGCTTGGAGCGGAGGGAAAGCAAAAGCCCAGGGCCCGCTGAGCGGGGCCGGGTTTTGCTTGAGTCGCAGCGAAAGCGACCGAGCGGCCCGACCGTTTGGCAGCGTGACAAATAAGAAGCGCGGAGAAACGGTCGGCGAGGGAGCTTGGAGCAGAGGGAGAGCAAAAGCCCAGGGCCCGCCGGGCGGGCGCGGTGTGACAATATATAGAAGCATTCACATTCCGAGGCAGAAATTGCTTCGGAATTTTTTTGCGCCTTGCACCGGGACAGGCAACAAAACGGGTGTTCCGGAGAGGAGGCGAGGAGGTTGGGAATGGAGACAGCGGAGAAAAGGCAGGAAAAGGCGGGGCAGGAGGAGCTGCTGGCCGGACTGAAAAAGCTGGCGCAGTGGCGGAACAACGATGTGGTGAAGCTGGCGTTTCTGGACGGAGCGGACGCGGAGAAGGTGGATGGGCTGGACCTGTCCGGAGTGGTGGAGCTGAAACGCAACGCCAACGGCACCTTTGAGGCCAAGTTCGTGGACAAGGTGCGGGTGCTGGCCATGCTGCGGGAGCTGCTGGAGGAGCGCCGGGACGGAGAACTGGGGGACTTTCTGGACGGGCTGTACCGGCCGGAGGACGGCGGTGGGCAATGAGGCAGTTGAGATTCTCCCCCAAACAGCGGCAGGTGCTGGACTGGTGGAGGGACGAGGGCTTCGACGCCGTCATCTGCGACGGGGCGGTGCGCTCCGGCAAGACCTTCGCCCTCACCGTATCCTTTTTCCTCTGGGCCATGGCCCGGTTTCAGCGGCAGCGGTTCGGGCTGTGCGCCGCTTCCATCAATGGGGTGCGGCGGAATCTGCTGGGACAGGCCCGGCCCGTGCTGGAGCGGCTGGGCTTCCGCTGGGAGGAGAAGGTCAGCCGGAACGAGGTCACCCTCCGGGGCGGCGGGCGGGAAAACACGTTCTACCTCTATGGCGGGCGGGACGAGGGCAGCTGCGCCGCCATCCAGGGGGCGACGCTGGCCGGGGTGCTGCTGGACGAGGCGGCCCTCATGCCCCGGTCCTTTGTGGAACAGGCCGCCGCCCGGTGCTCCGTGCAGGGGGGAAAGGTGTGGTTCTCCTGCAATCCGGCGGGGCCGGAGCACTGGTTTTACAAGGAGTGGATCTGCAGGGCGAAGGAGAAAAAGGCGCTGTACCTTCGCTTCACCATGGAGGACAACCCGGGGTTGTCCCGGCAGGTGCGGGAGCGGTATGGGCGGATGTTTCAGGGCGCTTTCTACCGGCGGTATGTGCTGGGAGAATGGGCGGCGGCAGAGGGGCTGGTGTACGACTTTTTCGACGCGGACGCCATGCCGGAGGCGCCGGAGGGGCCCTTTTCCAAATGGCGTATTTCCTGCGATTACGGCACCAGAAACCCGGCTTCCTTTGGACTTTGGGGAGAAAAGGACGGGATTTGGTACCGTGTTAAAGAATTTTACTACGACGCACGGGAGCGGGGGCGGCAGAAAACAGACGGGGAGTACGCCGAGGATTTGAAAAAACTGGCCGAAGAGCGTTGTATCGAAATGGTCATCGTGGACCCCTCAGCAGCCAGCTTTACAGAGACACTGCGGCGGGCGGGCTGGAGGGTGCGAAAGGCGGACAACCGGGTGCTGGAGGGCATACGGCGGACCGCCCAGGCGCTGAAGTCCGGGAAAATCGTCATTTGCAGAAGCTGTGAGGCGGCGGCAAGGGAGTTCGGCCTCTACCGCTGGGAGGAGGCGGGAGAGGACCAGGTGCGCAAGGAATTTGACCACGCCATGGACGACATCCGCTACTTCGTCATGAGCCTGGGGCGGGAGGGCGGAGGGTGCGCCGCCCGGTTTGTGGAGCGGAATGTGTTTTGAGGGACCGGTGGGCCCCCGCCCCCCTCCCTCGGGCCTGCGCCAACCACTCCAGCCCACGGCCCTCGCTTGCGGGACGGGGGCCGCCGGGGGCGCACCCGGCGGGGCGTGTCTTTGCCTGCTCTCTGCACAAGCAGAAAGCAGGTCCCCGAAGGGAGATACCCCGAGAGGGGTTTCCATAGATTGTTCATCGACGAAAGGAGAAAAATATGGATATCTGTTTTGAGGGCATCGGGCAGACGACGGCCACGTTTCGGACGCAGGGCCAGGTCCGGCCCGGTATGGCGGTGGTTTTCACCGGAAGCGGCGCCGTGGGCGCGGGCGAGGACGGCGACCTGCCCTGCGGCGTGGTGGCCGGCGGCGTGCGCGG
>CANOBV010000177.1 GCA_947564255.1 uncultured bacterium
GACGTGGAGCGGATGTACCGGGACGCCAAGATCACCACCATCTACGAGGGCACCAGCGAGGTGCAGCGCATGGTGATCGGCGCGTCCATCATGGGCAAGCCCCCCAAGCGGGAGGGCGGCTCCTCCAGCGCGGCAAAAAAGCCCGCCCCCGTCACCGGCGTGCGCAAGGGCATGATCCTCAAGGAGGGTGACGCCCGCGAGCGGGTGGACGCCCTGGTGGCGGCGCTGAAAAAGGACGGCTATGACTTCACCGTGGGCATTCCCATCGACACCCCCATCGCCCAGGCGGAGCGGGTGGTGTCCGCCGGCCAGGGGATTGGCCCCAAGGAGAACATGAAGCTCATCGAGGACCTGGCGAAGGCAGCGGGCGCGGCCATCGGCTCCAGCCGCCCCGTGGCGGAGACCCACAAGTACGTGCCCCTGAACCGCTACGTGGGCATGTCCGGCCAGAAGTTCAAGGGCAATCTGTACATCGCCTGCGGCATCTCCGGGGCCATCCAGCACCTGAAGGGCATCAAGGACGCCTCCACCATCGTGGCCATCAATAAGAGCTCCAACGCCCCCATCTTCAAAAACTGCGACTACGGCATCGTGGGCGACGTGAACGAGATCGTGCCCCTGCTGGCCGAGGCCTTGGGCCTGGAGGAGAAGCAGCCCGCGCCCCCCATGGTGAAGATGAAGCGGCCCCCCGCCCCCAAGCCCGAGCCCATCGGCCCGCGCTATGTCTGCGGCGGCTGCGGCTACGAGTACGTCCCCGAGCTGGGCGACCCCGACGCGGAGGTGGCCCCCGGCACCCTGTTCGCCAACCTGCCCGAGGGCTGGGTGTGCCCGGAGTGCGCGGAATCTAAGGAAATGTTTATCGAAGCGTAAAGGTCGGCATTCTTTTTCTTGAAAGAAAAAGAACCAAAAAGAACTTTTCGTTCGCTGACGGAGCCGGGCGGAAACATGTACATCCGCCGCCCGGCGACGGCACGGCTGCTTTGATAAGGGTATGATTTGATTTTTCCAAACTTTTAATAAGGAGGACCGCTTATGTACTGCGTGCGCAGTGTAACCGATAATTTGTACTGGGTGGGCGCCAACGACCACCGCCTGCACCTCTTCGAGAACATCCACCCCATCCCCCGGGGGGTGAGCTACAACGCCTATCTGCTGCTGGACAAGTCCACCGTCCTGTTCGACACCGTGGACTGGTCCGCCTGCCGCCAGCTGCTGGAAAATCTGGACTACCTGCTGGGGGACCGGCCCCTGGACTACCTGCTCATCAACCACATGGAGCCCGACCACGGGGCCTCCATCGAGGAAATTCTCATCCGCTGGCCGGAGGTGAAGGTCATCTCCACCCCCAAGGCTTTCATGCTCATGCGCCAGTTCGGCTTCCACATCGACGGCCACGAGCTCATTGAGGTGAAGGAAGGGGACACCCAGTGCTTCGGGGACCACACCGTCACCTTCGTGGAGGCCCCCATGGTCCACTGGCCCGAGGCCATGGTCACCTTCGACCTGACCAACGGCGTGCTCTTCGCCGCCGACGCCTTCGGCTCCTTCGGGGCCCTGGACGGCAAGCTCTTCGCCGACGAGGTGAACTTCGACCGGGACTGGATCGACGATGCCCGGCGCTACCTCACCAACATCGTGGGCAAATACGGCCCCCATGTCCAGCTCCTGCTGAAAAAGGCGGGGGGCATTCTGGACAAGATCAAGTTCATCTGCCCCCTCCACGGGCCCGTGTGGCGCAAGGATTTGATGTACTTCGTGGACAAGTACGACAAGTGGAGCAAGTACGAGCCCGAGGAACAGGGCGTGCTCATCGCCTACGCCTCCATGTACGGCAACACCGAGTCCGCCGCCCAGGCCCTGGCCTCCAAGCTGTGCGAGAAGGGGATGACCAACGTCTGGGTCTACGACGTGTCCAACACCCACGTGTCCCAGCTGGTCAGCGAGTCCTTCCGCCTCAGCCACCTGGTGTTCGCCTCCGTCACCTACAACCTGGGCATTTACCCGGTGATGCATGACTTCCTGATGCACCTGAAGGCCCTGAACTTCCAAAACCGCACCTGCGCCATCATCGAGAACGGCTCCTGGGCGGTGAAGTCCGGCGACCTGATGCAGAAGTTCCTGGAGGACGAGATGAAGAACATGACCGTCCTCAACGACCGGCTCACCCTGGCCTCCGCCCTCCACCCGGACAAGGCCTCTGAGCTGGACGCCCTGGCCGACGCCATCATTGAGTCCATGTCCAAAGCGTAACCCTTCATACGGGCATAAGGGACCCGCCTTTCATGCGCAAAGCAGAAAGGCGGGTCCCTTGCTTTCTTGCCATATAGTACATTCTTTTGATGCCGGACCAACCGCGGCACAGGGAGCGGTTTTAGAAAAAATATTGAGAAACAGGCAAACGGGCACTTGACAAAGGATGACTATTGTAGTAGTATTCATTTAGGGTTACTATTGCAATAGTCATTATGCGCCCCGGCTCGCCGGGACAGCGCAGGAGGAGGTCACATCCATGGATAAACTGTACGATTCGGAGCTGAAGGTGATGGAGCCCTTGTGGGAGGACGGACCCCAGACGGCGGGCGCCCTGGCCAAACGGCTGGGCGAGTCCTGCGGCTGGAACCGCAACACCACCTACACCGTCATCAAAAAGCTCATCGACAAGGGGGCTGTGGACCGGAGCGATCCGGGCTTCGTCTGCGCTCCGCTGGTCACCCGGCAGGAGGTCCAGCGGCAGGAGACGGACAGCCTCATCACCCGGCTGTTCGGCGGCTCCAAGACCCAATTTCTCTCCGCCTTCCTCAGCGAAAAAGACCTCACCCCGGCGGAGGCCGCCCAGCTCCGGGACCTGATCGACCAATTGGAAGCGAGGTGAGCGGCATGACCCAACTGCTCCAAAACGCCTTGTACGGCACAGCGCTGATCCTGGCCGCGGCCCTGCTGCGCCGGGTGCTGAAGGACCGCCTGCTTCCCGAGGCGCGGCTGTGCCTGTGGGCGGTGTGCCTGTTCCGCCTGCTCACCCCCGCCGCTCCGGCCAGCGTGCTGTCCCTGTGGGGGCTGTTCCAGAAGCCCGCCCCCGCACCTGTCCAGACGCCGCAGTTATACATCCCCGCGCCATCTCCCGACGGCCTGGCCGCCCAGCCCGCCGCCCCCGGTATTTCCTGGGGCGTGGTCCTGTGCGCGGTGTGGTTGGCGGTGGGGCTGGCGCTGGCGGCGCGGTACGCTGTGAACTGGCGGCGAACCCGCCGGGCGGTGGCCTCCGCCATCCCCCTGGGGCGGGACGACCCCCGGTATTTCCCCCTGCCCAAGTGCGCCCGCCTGCGGGAGGGCCCCATGGAGGGCGCGCCCCTCACCTTCGGCGCGGTGCGGCCCACGGTGGTGCTCTCCCCCGGCCTGGAGGGGGAGGAGCTGGCCTGTGTGCTGGCCCACGAGGGGGTCCATGCCCGGCGGCGGGACAATCTGTGGCACTACGCCACGGCCCTGGCCCTGGCGGTCCACTGGTGGAACCCGGCGGTGTGGCTCATGGCCCGGCTCCTGCGGCGGGACATCGAGCTGTCCTGCGACCGGGCGGCGCTGAAAAAGCTGGGGGCGGACAAACGGGCGGACTACGCCCGGGCCCTGGTGTCCCTGTCCACCCAGGAGAAGGGCCCCGCCTTCTGCCAGACGTTCGGCCGGAAAGCGGCCGAGGAAAGGATACTTTCTGTGATGAAATTCAAGAAAACTTCTATCATTGGGGTGATTTTCTCCCTGGCCCTGGTGCTGGCGGTGAGCGCCGCCTTTGCCAGCGAGCCGAAAGAGCCGGACGAGTACAACAGCGTAAAAACCGGTTCGTCTCAGACCGTCACAGTCCCCCTTCCGGACAAGACCAGGGAGATCCAGTCCGGATTCCCCGAGGTGGACCCGGACGACGTGGACCTGTCCCTGCTGGAAGAGCGGCTGGACAAAAAAGTGGCCGACGGCCAGCTCACCCGGGAGGAGGCCGATTTACAGCTGGCCAACACCCAGGCCATGCTGGACCAGGCCCGCCGGGGGGAGCTGAAGCTGTTCCTGTATGACAGCGGCGACGGGGAAAACTGGCTGTACGGCGCGGGCGTGTTCCAGGTCAACGGCGAGATGCAGTCCCGGTTTGTGGACCCCGGCCGGGTTCTCCAGCCCCTGTACCGGGACGAGGACGGCAAGCTGGTCCCCATAGACCCGGATACGGTGATGCCCGGCTATGTGCTGGGAGACCCCAGCCAGCCCGACCTGCCCACCTATGTGGAGGAGGGCGAGTTCCTTGAGGACGATGGAGTGCTCGGACGTCTCAGCAGCTATGACGTAAAGCTCCCCACCTTCGACGAGGACGGAAACCCGGTGAGTGACGGCATCACCGGCAGCAAGTTCTACAGCTATCATGTGGCGACGGATAACTCCGCCGTGTCCGGCGGCGCCGTGCGCACCTCCAGCGGCCTCTACGACCTGTGCAAGGACAAGACCTGCAAGGTGTCCTACGACCACTGCCACATCGACGGCAAGACGGTGCGGGTGTACCAGGAGAATCCCGGCCTGCTGTGCGCCCACGACGGCTGTGACAACGACAAGCCCCATGAGCACGACGGCGTGAAATACGCGGGGAAGGCCCCCGAGGCCTATGTGATCCTGGACCCGGAGATGGACCCCGCGCCCTCCGGCGGCCCCATCATCACGGAGCGGGGTGAACCCGGAGAATCTCCTCCTATGCAGCTGGTGACCCTGGAGGAGTACAAGGCCCTGCTGGACCAGCTGGTCAAGGACGGGAAAATGACCCAAGCGGACGCGAACAGTATGTACGCCGGCGCGAAGCAGGGCCTGGAGCGGGGCAACGAGACGTCCGGCCTCTACACGTCCCCGGACGGGCTGGGCAGCTACGCCATTATGACCCTGCCCCTGTGCGATCTGCCCGAGTGTACCAACCGCTACGCCCACAGCCACGACGGGGCGTCGTACGTCGGCCACTGCCCGATCCCCTGCACCCAGCCGGGCTGTAACAATTCTGGCCTCCATGGCCATGACGGCGTCCTCTACGATGGGACCTGCCGCACCTCTAACGACCTGCCCCAGCCCGTGCCCTCCGCCGTGCCCGTCGGCCACCACGGAAACGGCCATCATTGAGCAAAAACCCGGCCCCCGGCTTGTGCCGGGGGCCCCAGCCTGTCGAAAAAGTCTGCCGAGGGGCAGACTTTTTC
>CANOBV010000178.1 GCA_947564255.1 uncultured bacterium
CCGCTGGTAAAATGACGGTAAGGTGCGCTGGCAAAGCGGCGGCGGTTTGGCTACATCCTCCGAAAGGGGGTGAAGCTTGATGCCTATGACAATTACGTTCACATGCCACTTCCGTGGCTACACAGTGACGTTCCAGGTCAGGGTAAGCGGAAACCGCCACTCCGACAAGTGACGGTTTCCCTGTGAATTATAAGCCGTAATACTATTCAGAGCCAAACCGCTTAAGTCTGTGCCCTACACGCCCTTAGTATACTATATTGAACCGTTCGTGTCAAGGGTGTGGGCGGTCCCGCTGCCAATTTTGGGGAGCGGGGCCGTTTTCATTTCGTCGCCCAGTTTCCCGTAGCCTCGGCGGTGAGGTAGGCGTTGACAAAGCCGTCCAGGTCGCCGTCCATCACGGCGTTGATGTTGCTGGTTTCAAAGGCGGTGCGGTTGTCCTTTACCATCTGGTAGGGCATAAAGACGTAGGACCGAATCTGGCTGCCCCACTCGATTTTCAGCTGGACCCCCTTCAAGTCGGAGACCTTTTCCGCTTTTTCCTGCATCTGGAGCTTTACCAGCTCGGCCCGGAGCATCTTCATACAGTTGTCCTTGTTCTGGAACTGGGAGCGCTCCTGCTGGCTGGCCACCACAATGCCGGTGGGCTTGTGGATCAGCCGGACGGCGGAGGAGGTCTTGTTCACGTGCTGGCCGCCGGCGCCGGAGGCCCGGTAGACCTGCATCTCGATGTCCTCGGGGCGGATGTCGATCTCCACGTCCTCGGGCAGGTCGGGCATCACCTCCACCGAGGCGAAGGAGGTCTGCCGCCGGGCGTTGGCGTCGAAGGGGGACACCCGCACCAGCCGGTGGACGCCGTGTTCCCCCCGGAGGTAGCCGTAGGCGTTCTCCCCCTCAATCATGATGGTGGCCGACTTGATGCCCGCCTCGTCCGCCTCCTGGTAGTCCATGATCCGGTAGGTGAAGCCGTGGCGCTCGGTCCAGCGGGTGTACATCCGGTAGAGCATCTGGGCCCAGTCCTGGGCCTCGGTGCCCCCGGCGCCGGGGTGGATGGTCAGAATCACGTTGGAGCGGTCGTACTCCCCGGTGAGCAGGGTCTCCAGCCGGGCGGTCTCCATGTTGGTCTCCAGGGCGGCAAAGCCCTGTTCCAGCTCGGGGATGAGACTCTCGTCCTCAAACTCGTTGCCCATCTCGCACAGGGCCATCAGGTCGTCCCACTGGCCCTGCCGCCTGTTCTGCTGGTCCACCTTGTCCTGGAGGTTCTTGATGCGCTGCTGGACCTTCTGGGCCTTGGCCAGATTGTCCCAGAAGCCGTCGGCAGCGGACTCGGCCTGGAGCATGTCCAGCTCCCGCTCGGCCCCCTCCAGGTCCAGGGCCTGGGCCAGCTTGTTCAGGGCCGGGACCAGATTGTTCAGCTTTACCTTGTACTCGTCAAATTGGAGCATGTGTTTCCCACGCTTTCTCATGATATTGATTCAGCCCATTATATATGAGAATCCGGGAAAAGTAAAGGGGATTTGCCCTTGCTTTTTCCGGAAAAAGCGGTACAATAGAGAAAAAGGAGGCGGGGACATGAAGGAGGCCAAGCGCTACCATGTGGTGCGGAAGAACCAGGCGGATATGAAGGCGCTGCTTCGGGCGCTGGTGAGCGGATATCTGCTCTATCTGGGCTGGAAGCTGATTCGCAGCGGGGGCAGCACCCCTTCGTTCCCGCCCTTTGCGGCCTGTCTGCTGGGTGGGCTGTTGGCTCTGGCGGGGGCGGCCTTCGGCTGGTACACCTGGCAGGAGTACCGGCGGGCCCTGAAAGGGGCGGAGCTTACCCCGGAGGAAAAGGCGGAGCTGGACGGGGAGACCGGACGGTCCGGGGAACAGTGAGGGAGGAGCGGAAAAAATGAAAAGACGAGTGATTGCAATGGCGGCGGTGTGCCTGCTGCTGTCCCTGACGCCGGTATATGTACTTGCCGCAGCAGACGGGCCTGGACAGAGCGCCAATCAGCAGGCGTCTGAAAAGACAGAGGCGGAGATGCAGCGGGAGAGGCTTGAACAGCTGATGTGGTATGTGTGGCTGTCGCGGAAGTACGCCACTATGACCTTTGAGGACGTACCGGAGGACAGCTGGTTTTATTCCGGTGTGTTCTATGTCTGGCAAAACTCCCTGATGAGCGGCGTCTCCGCCACCAGCTTTGCCCCGGAGGAGCCCGCGAACCGGGCTATGGCCTGGACGGTGCTGGCCCGGATGCACAAGGTTGATACCAAGGCCGGGGAGGGCGCGACGTGGTATGAGCCGGGGACGGACTGGGCGGTCAGGCAGGGCCTGGGCGACGGTACTGACCCTATGGGGAGCGTTACGCGGGAGTACCTGGCGGAAATGCTGTGGCGGTGTGCCGGAGGGCCCATCACCCCGGCGGACCTGAGCGGCTTTTCCGACCGCAGGCAGGTGAGCTCCTACGCAGGGAACGGCGTGCAATGGGCTGTGGCCACCGGCGTGCTCCAGGGAGCGGACGGGAAGCTTTCCCCTCAGGGAAGCGTGTCCCGGGCCGAGCTGGCGGAGATGGTGATGCGCTTTAACGCCGTGACGGGCTGACCCGGGACACGTGCAGCAGCCGCAAGGCTGCTGCTGTAAAAGGCTGCCCGGTCTCACTGTTCAATCCTCCTGTCCTTTTTTCATTTGCGTGGAAAATATTGTTTATTTTGTTCCTTGACGGCAAAAATCCATCGTGGTAATATTTGCGCCATACAAGGACGGGAACATATGGAGAGTAAAAAGTGCAAATAACTCTTTCTCTTCCTTGTTTTTAGACAATATATGCGCTTTTGGAAAGGATTGATCTTTATGACGACATTTGAATACACCATTACCACCCCTGTGGGTATACACACCCGCCATGCCGGCCTGCTGGCCAAGACCGCCAAAGCCCTTGACAGCACCATCACCATCGGGAGAAGTGGAAGCGAGCCTACCCTCGCCACCAGAGTCCTGGCTGTGATGGGGCTGAATATCCGAAAGGGGGATACGGTCTCCGTATCTGTCGACGGCGGAAACGAAGAAACAAATGCGGGTACGATGGAGTGGCTCTTCAAAAATAATTTGTAAGGGATACCAATAGGCCATATCAAGAGGCGCAAAATGACAGCCTGGGAAATGCTTATGCATTCCCGGGCTGTTTTTTGCTGCGCAGGGCCTTTGGTTGTTAGTTGTACGTCTTCGTGCAACAAACTACAGGCTGCGCAGGGATAGTATAGAGGGCGGTCAAGCCCGGACAGAAAGGAGTAATACATATGACAAAAATCGACTGGAAGCGGAAGCTGAGTTCCCGGAAGCTGTGGGCGGCGGTGGCGGGTATCGTCACCGGCCTGGCCATGGTGTTCGGGCTGGACGAGGGCACCATGTCCAGTGTGGCGGGGGCGGTGGTGTCCGTGTCTTCCGTGGTGGCCTATATCATCACCGAGGGCAAGGTGGACGAGGCAGCGGCAAAAAAGGCCGTGGAGGAGGTCAAGGCGGCGGCGGTGCGGGATGAATAAGCGCCCCGCCGTCTACATGCAGACGGACAAGCGGTGGAAGTCCCTGCCCTACCGGGTGAAGGGGGAGACCGCTACCATCGGCGGCTCCGGCTGCGGCCCCACGGCGGCGGCCATGGCCATTGAGACCCTGACCGGCCAGACCTTTACCCCTGTGGACGCCTGCAAGTGGTCCGTAGATCACGGCTACAAGGCCCTGAACCAGGGCACCTACTACAGCTACTTTGTGCCCCAGTTCCGGGCTTTTGGCATCGAGTGTCGGCAAATGCTGGGCAGTTCCCTGCACAACAAACCGGCCCACTCCATTCACGACCGGGTGAAGGAGTATATCAGGGATGGCTGCTGGGCTGTTGCCCTGATGGGGCCGGGCACCTGGACCAGCGGCGGGCACTACGTCCTGGTGTGGGACTGGAACGCCAAAATCCGCATCAACGACCCGGCCAGCACCAAGGACAAGCGGCTCAACGGCGACCCGGACACGTTTCGCCGGGAAGTGAAGCAATATTGGCTCATTGACGCCAGAGATTACAACAAGGAGGAAGATATGACCCAGGAGAAATTTAACGCAATGTTTGCCGAGGCCATGCGTCAGTACCGCCAGGAGCTGCGGGACAATGACTGCGGGGAGTGGAGCGAGTCGGCCCGGAGGTTTGTGGTGGAACAGGGCCTTTTTGCCGGCGGCAGTGCCGGCCCGGACGGCCAGCCCAACTACATGTGGGAAGACCTGCTGACCCGGGAACAGGCGGCCCAGCTGCTGTATGCCTTTGCCAGACGGTACGGGCTGGCATGAGGCGGGGGAGGCGTCAGGCCGGCGGGCGGGAGCCGGAGTTTTCCAAGCAGCTGATTGCCGACATCCGGGCACTGCTGTGGGTGGTGACAGTGGGCGGGCTGCTGCTGGCCGCCTACTGTATCCGCACCGGCTACGCCGGGGCCCTGCCCTGGCTCACCGCTATGGTGGGCCTGCCCTGGACCGCCCACGGGGTGGTGTGCTCCAACTATCTCAGCATGGCCAAGTCCGACCACCGCAGGGGCGGCATCACCTACGAGGCCGCTAAGGCCCAGGACTTTGGCGGGAACAGCCCGCCGGTTTGAGCTTCAATCAGTATCCATTTTTACGTTGACAAGACAGACGTGCAGACAAAAACCGTCGAAAGTCCTTGAAACATGGGGTTTTCGGCGGTTTTTTTGTAATGTGCGGGAAAAACGGCGAATTTAGCCTGGTGCACAGCGGAAACTTCCTGGCTCAGGCGGAGGTGGACAACTACAATGTCCTGCGGGTTATGCGGGGCATCAACCCCTTCGGCTTCCGGTGGAAGCTGGCCCCCGGTGCCCATCAACAACTGGGAGGCTCTGGTAAAATCATCGACGGCAGCGGCAGCTGCGAGGACTTCCGCTCTCTGGTCTACGAAGTCGTCGGCCTGTAAACGCAAGTCTACCAAACGTCTACCAAAACCCCCGGCAGTTCCCTGTCCCACAGGGAGCTGTCGGGGATTTGTATTTTTGGGCGTCTACCATCCGTCTACCGCCGTAACTTTTTGACACATAACCGCCGCATTTTTCCGGATTTTCTCCGCTTTTTGCAGCGTCCGGAGCCGCGTAAGTATCGTGACACGGGCGTGGCCGGGCAAAAACGTTGAAAAACCTCTGATT
>CANOBV010000179.1 GCA_947564255.1 uncultured bacterium
CATGGACCCGCCGTTCCTGTTGTACCGTCTGTTCCATGGCGTTTCCCTTCCTATTGCGTTTCCTGATATTGGAATACTGTGGCTTCTCCCTCACCGGGCATACAGATTCATGGAGATGGACTCGCTCTCCCTCCGGGCAAGCTCATTGAACAGCGCGATTCGGAGATCGCCTGCTTCGGTGGAAGTGTCAAAGCCCTCTTTTTCGAAGATCACCCTGACGCCGCTGGCTTTCAGCATCTGGACTACGTCCAGGCAGTCCATCACGTTTCTGGCGAAACGGGAGACCGATCTGACCAGGATGATGTCGATCTTCCCTTGCCCACAGGCGGTGAGCATCTTATTGAACTCCTTCTGCTTCTTCCTGTCAGTGGTGGCAATGCCCTTGTCGGCGTAGATGCCAGCCAGTTCCCATTCCGGGTGCCGGTCCACCATCTCGGTGTAGTAGGCTTTCTGGGCGGCGAGACTAGCGGAGTGATCCTCACTGCCGGAGGCGACCCGGCAGTAAACGGCCACCCGCTGCTTTTGTGCGTTTTGTTCCATGATGACTCCTTTCCTGATCGGCTGTGAACGGTCACTTAAATGTCACTTTCACCGCGTTGTCCGCGGTGATGGCGATCAATTGGATGGCCCGGTCGTAGTCCTTTTCCCGGATCAGGCGCAGGATGTCCGCCGTGGTCATCTGCGCCGGAACGCAGGCGTACCGGGCGGAGATCCCCTGCAAAATTAGGGCCACTACCTCCTCCGGGTTGTCGGGGCGTTCCAGCCCCCGGTTGACGGCGTTGGACAGGCGGATCACATCCTCCGAGGGGGCATAGCCGCCCTCTGACGGCGGCACGTACTCCGCCGCCTGCCGCTCCACCTCCGCCAGCAGGGCGGCATCTGGGATGGTGATCCTCGCGCCGCAGCCGTCGCAGAGGAAACGCAGGGTATCCTTCAACTGCTTCTGGAAGGACCGTCGCAGGGGATGCCCGCAGTGGCCGCACCGAAGCTTTTGGGTCAGCCGCAGCGCCGGGTGGTTCCCCCGTTTGCGCATCCGTTCCGCCCTCGCTGACTGCGCCTTGCGGAAAGTTTCGCCGTCGATCAGGGCTGGATACCCTTTTTCCCCCATGTACCGGGGGTTTCGAAGCGTCTGTGTGATCCTCTGGTGCGTCCATAGCGGGTTTTCTACGCTGTAGGCAACGCCATCGGCGTTCAGCATATCCATGATCTGCCGCTGGGACATACCCTCGAGGTAGAGGAAAAACACCCGCCTCACCCCCTCGGCCTCCTGGGGCTGGATCGTCAATTTCCCGTCCCTCATCTGATAGCCGTACAAAATCTTTCGGTTCATTTCCCACCCTCCCAGAGCTGTTCCGTCACCTCAATACCGCCGTACAGCCGGAACCGCAGACCAGTGGGGGCGGTCGTGATCCGCTCCACCAGACCGGCGAACAGAGCCCCGTCAAATTCCTCCAGCCGCTCCGGCCCCTGGCGGATGGCCTCCGCCGTCTGCCGCAGGGTCTCCGCCGCCTCGCTGACGTCATCGTTTTTCAACAGCCTCCGGCGCTTGGCCCGGAGCTGGGTCAGCTGGGCCTCCAGGGCCGCCAGCCGGGCGGAGCAGGCATCGTCATCCAGCAGGCCATTAGAGCGAAGTTTACTGATTTTGTAGTTTTGCTCCGTGGCCTGGGCGATGGCCCGGTTGACCTCCAGCATGGCGGGGTTTTCCCGCTGTACGGCCTGTTCCAGCTCCTCCATCTGCCGCAGGGCAGGCCGCAGAATGACACCCTCATGGAGCCGCAGTTTGTTGTACATCCACAAGAAAGCGGTATAAATATCGCGCTCCCAAATGGGGATGATCGGGCAAGCCGATTTTCTTTCTATGTGCCGGGAACAGATCCATGTGGCCGTCCCGTTAGAATCAAGCCTTCGATAAAACGTCGTACCGCAATTTCCACAGACGATTTTTGCCGACAGCGGGTGCTTGGCCGACATCGGTGTGCGCGCCTTTCTTTGCTCCATCCTGGCCTGGACCCGGTCGAACAATTCCTGGCTGATGATGGCCGGATGGCAGTTTTCAATATAAAATTGGTTCAATTCTCCCCTGTTTTTCACCGCACTGTACGGAAATCCGATTTTGAAAGTTTTCTGGCAGAGAGTATTTCCGGTGTATTTTTCATTTTTTAGCCAATAAACGACAGCGTTCTTTGCCCATGTAGAGTTTCCATATTTTTTCTCAACCCCTCTGCGGTTCATCTCCGCCGCGATCCCGGCGGGGCTGCAACCGTTGAGATAGGACTCAAACACCCAGCGAATGACCTCGGCCTCCTCTGGCACGATCTCCAGCCGTCCGCCTCCCTCGTTCCGGTAACCGTAGGGAGGCTTATTGGTGATGAACTCCCCCCGCTCCATCCGGCGCCGGTAGCCCTGGCGGATATTCTGCGCGATGGAGATGGACTCCTGCTGGGCCAGAGAACCGGAAACGCTCACCATCAGTTCGGTGGTGAGCGTTCCTGTGTCGATATTCTCTTTTTCAAACTGGACGGTGACGCCCAGCCGGGCCAGCTCACGCAGGGCGGCGAGGCAGTCCTTTGTGTTCCGGGCAAAGCGGGAGATGGACTTCACCAGAATCCGGTCGATCTTCCCTTTCCGGCAGTCCGCCAGCATCCGGTTGAAGTCCTCCCGCTTGTCCATTTTTGTGCCGCTGGCCGCCTCATCAGCGTAAATGTCCACAAGCTCCCAGCCCTCGTGGCTGCGGATCAGCTCGGTGTAGCTGCGGATCTGGGAGGCATAGGACAACGCCTGCTCCTCCAGATCTGTGCTGACGCGGCAGTAAGCCGCCACCCGCAGGGTGTCGGGCCTTCCGCCGCTGGGCGGGATAATGGTGATATTTTTACCCATCCGGCGCGCCTCCTCTCCTCTGGGTACCGACAACATTACCACATCCTGCCGGGGAAAGCCAGTACTATTCCCACACAGTTTGAGGCTGGTATCTGTTCCGGGCCAGCCGTTTGGCCGCACACAACTCCTCCAGGGTCAGCAGACCGGCCTCCGCCGCTTTTTCCAGCGTCCGCGTCACCAAAATGTAGCGCAGGTCGTTTTTTGTGTCGATCATTCTTTGCCCTCCCGGAAATAGTCCGGCCCCTTGAGGCGGTAGATGAACTCCACCACATCCTCCAGGCTGCTGGTCTGGGGCAGGTCAGGCAGGGCGGCCAACATGGCCTCATGGTGCCGCTGACCAGGCGCGGAACGCTCGTCCAGGATGGCCACCACGCAGGTGTCTGTTTCGGTGCGGATGGCCCGCCCGAAGCCCTGCTTCAGCTTGATCTGCATCTCCGGCACCACCACGGCCCGGATGAAAGAACGCAGGTCCGGGTACTCCGCCCGCTTCTTCTCCTTCAGAGCGTCAGGCCGTGAAAACGGAAGGCGCGGGATCACCAGAAGGGACACGCAGTCCCCCGGGAAGTCAAAGCCCTCCCAGGCGGCCCCGGTGGCCAGAAGGACGCTCCCCGGCTCGTTTTTGAACTCCTGGGTGGTATGTACCGCGTTCCTGCCCAGGGTGAACACCTCCCAGGGCAGATCCATCTCCGCCAGCCGCTCCTTGATGGCGGACATGGCGGCGTAGGAGGTGAACAGCACCAGGGCGTGGCCCCAGCAGGCGTCCAGCA
This sequence comes from uncultured bacterium, assembly GCA_947564255.1. Lineage (GTDB taxonomy): Bacteria > Bacillota > Clostridia > Oscillospirales > Oscillospiraceae > Enterenecus. Next base: position 3,645 of record CANOBV010000179.1, read on the forward strand.
GGGCGGCGATCTCCGCGGCCAGGGTATCAAAATAGCCGCTGCCCGCCTGTTCGGGCGGGTGGAGCGGCAGGTACAGCAGGCAGTTGGCCTTGTAATCGAAGGGCGAGGCGGAGACGGACTCCATTACCCGCCCATCGGCCAGCAATCCCGTTTCTTCTTTGAAGCGATGGAAATCTCTGCCCACCGCCAGGGTGCCGGAGGTGAGGATGGCGGGCCGCTCCTGGTCCCAGAGGGTGGCGCGGAGCTGGGCGGTCATATCGGCGGCCACGGCGCACAACATGGTACCGCCCCGTCGGTCCTCCATGGCGTAGAACACCAGGCCGGAGTTTTCCTTCGTGAGCAGCTCTGTGGTGGAGGCCAGCCTGTTCAGCTGACGGCTGGTGGCGGCGGAGAGCAGGCCGTGGAGCTGCTTCTGGACGATGTGGAGGTTCCGGGCCGGGGCGATGAGGAACCGGGCAAAAGTCTGGAAGGATCTCTCCGTGTCGAAGGGCTCGTTCATCAGCTTTAGAAGTGGCGCGGACAGCTCGTCCAGCGACTCCGCCGCCAGCAGGAATTTCTCTCGCCGCAGGTCGCGGATCAGGCTGTGGACATCCCCGGCCTCCAGCGTGGTGCCGAACATCTGACGGGCGGCATCGGGCAGCTTGTGGGCCTCATCGATGATGACGGCACAGGCATCCGGGAGGATGGGGCTCCGGCCCGTGTTCCGATGGATGGCGTCCGCCAGCAGCAGGTTGTGGTTGCAGATCTGGAAGGGAAACTCCCCGCTGTCGCAGTCCTCCAGGAAGGCCCGGTAACGGCAGTTCTCCCAAGAACAGTCACAGACCTGGGGGACACAGACCCGCTCCCGGTCAAAGCCGGTCAGATGGGGCACCCCGTCCATGTCCAAGTGTTCCCGCAGGGAGAGCAGGGCTTCGACTGTTTTCTCGTTTTTCTTACTGAGCTTGATCTGGAGCAGCCGGTGTTCCAGCTGCTGGCGGCAGACGTAGTGAGATTTTCCCTTGCGGATCACGGCGAGGAGCGGTTCACTGATCAGGCCGTCTGCGGTCAGCGCGTCGGACAGGATGGGCAGGTACTCTGCCTGGATGGCGTTCTGCAGAGCGATGCTGGAGGTGGAGATCAGGACGGGGCGGAAGGGCCTGCCCTGATTGGTGCGGAAACGCTGGAACGCCGCCCCCGCCGCCAGGTAGGCGTAGGTCTTGCCGATGCCGGTGCCGGCATCGCACAAAGCGATGGAGCCATTCAGGAGGCCCTCCAGCATCCGGTGGCTGAGATCCACCTGCTCAGGCCGCTCCGCCATGCTCTGGGCGGGGAGCAGGTCGTGAAAAATGTGGTCGATCATATCGTGGGATCGTTTCCTGTTATCTTTGGTGTTCATCCGATTCATTCCCCTTGAGAGGCGGCCCCAAGCAAACGCTCGGGACCGCCTTGAACTTGATTTCATCTCTCTCACCGCATTCGCACTCGCACCCCGGTGAGGTTGGGAACAGTACGGGCCGGGTCTGGCATGACCCGCGCGGGCGT
>CANOBV010000180.1 GCA_947564255.1 uncultured bacterium
TTTAAAGGTCCGCCCCAGCTACAATTGGTATGACAAGCCCATCCTTCAGGATGTGAGACAACGGCTGGGCCTCCATTGTCCCATCACAGTTGAAAACAATGCTTGTGCCCGGGCTTACGGAGCGTCTCTATTTCAACGAGAATTGTTGAACAACGTGTCCACTTTTGCCTATCTGTTCATCCATGCGGGAATCGCCTGCCCTCTCATTCTTAACACATCCAGTTCCTTTGGCTCTATTGTAGGCGCCGGCGAGGTTGGCCACATGGTAATGGAACCCCATGGCCCTCAGTGCACCTGTGGGAACCACGGCTGTCTGGAAGCCATCTCCAGTAACCACGCTATTATTTCACAGTGCGTCGACGCGCTGGCCCGAGGCGGAGCACCTGTCCTGCGTGCGCTCTGTCCCAAGGCTTCAGCGCCATCCATGGCAAACATTTTGGAAGCTCAACAAGCTGGAGATACCGATGTTAATCCTATCGTAGAGCGGGCCGTATATACTTTAGGTCTCGCCATTGCCAACATCGGCAACTTCACTTGTCCACATACCATGCTCATCGAAGGAGAGTTATTCCGCAGTCAAGATAACCGTCAATTGTTGCTGGACGTGGTTCACCACAATATCTGTAAAGTTACTGGCACTGACACCCATTTCGTCTTTGTAGAGCCCGACCCATTCAGCGGCGCCCAAGGGGCGGCGGCAGTAGCCATTTTTCATGACTTGCAAACATCGGCTGAATAGCAAACCTTTCTTATGTGCGCCACGGAAAAGACCGTGGCGCACTTTTTGTTCTCTTATTTCTCCAACAGGCACCCCCGGCAAAACACCATATCCACCCGATTTTCTCCGTCCAGCACCACCAGGTCGGCGTCCTTGCCATCGTTGATGGAGCCCTTGCGGTCGAACACGCCGATGAGTTTAGCAGGATTCTCTGTTAAAGTGGGTAAAAGTTCCTCTAGCTGACAATCTGTAAAGGTCAAAAGGTTTTGCAATGCCACATCTTGAGTGAGAGTACTCCCTGCCCGGACGCCTGTGTCCGCCAGTTTGGCATCGCCATCTTCAACCACCACTTCATTGACACCCAGGTGGTACTTTCCGTCTGGCAGCCCAGCCGCCATAATGGAATCGGTAATGGCCACCACCTTGTCCAATCCCTTCGTTTTAATCAGCAGCCGCACTGCCCCCGGGTGGAGATGCCGCCCGTCGCAGATCATCTCGCAGTACACGTCGGATTCCAGCACCGCCCCCATAATGGCAGGCCGATGCTGGTGGAACAGCCCCATGGCATTGAACGTGTGGGTGGCCGCCGCCGCCCCCTTTTCAATGGCCTCCATGGAAGTCTCGTAATCCGCCCCAGAATGGCCGATTGCGGTAACAATGCCCAATTTTCGGGCGGCAGGGATCATCTCCGCCACTCCCTCTACCTCCGGAGACACGGTGAGATAACGAATGCCGCTCTCCGCCCGCTCCTGGTATGCCTGCAGCAGTGTTGGGTCCCCCTTTCGCAGCAGATGCTCCGGCATGGCACCTTTGTACTCAGCGGCCAGGAAGGGACCCTCCAAATGAATCCCAAGCAGTTCTGCCGTGGGCTGTTCCCCGGCATTATGGGCTTTGAACTGATCGATGCACCACTGGGTCTGCTCCACCGTATCGGTGAGCACCGAGCACAGCCAGGAGGTGGTGCCGTTGCCGGCGAAAAAGCGGCCGATCTTCTCCAGATCCTCCGCGGAGGCCCCGTTCACGTCCACACCCACCGCGCCGTGGGTGTGGACATCGATGAAGCCGGGAACCACCCGCTTGCCTGACACGTCCACCACCTCTGCCCCGGCGGGAAGGGCGGCGTCCGGCTCCAGCACCTGAAGTTTTCCTCCGCTGATCCTCAGGGTCTTTTCCTCAAATTTGCGGCCCAGGTATACCAGGCCGTCGACAATATATGTGTCCGCCATATCCATTCCCTCCCGCTCAATCCGGCAGGTTGGCCACAAACTCAGTGGTGCGGATGAGGGCGTCCGGGTGAGTCTGCATCAGGGTGGATGGGAAATGTGCGGACACCTGGCCGTAGGCGGTATGGCGCAGAACCGCCCGGTGCCAATCCCGAAATACCCCCAGGCGCACCTTCCGGGCGTTATAAATCTCATTCATGCCAATGGTGACGCACCAGCGGGGCATGTCGTCGATGGCCCCGTTTAGGTCGCCGATTGCGTTGGCGGTCCGGGTTTCCCGGGAAATCTCCAACACCCGGGTGTGGAGATTCTTAAACTGGTCCGGGGTCAGCTCGTCCTGGGCCTCGTTGAAAGCCAGATGACCGTTGATGCCGATGCCGCCGAAGCAGATGTCCACTCCGCCCAGCTTCTCAATGACCCGGGCCATGTTGTCCGGGTCGTTGGGGTCGGGGAACACCCGCTGGCTCTCGGGCATCACCAGCTCAGGCTTGATTTTGGTATACACCGTCCGGTCCATGAAGCCCCGGAAGCTCAGCTTGTCTTCTTTGCTGATCCACTGCTTATCATCCGTCAGATACTCGTCCATGTTGAGGAACCAGACGTTTTTCAGGCTGATACTCTCCTCATTCACCAGGTCCACAAAATAGGGGTACTGGCCCACTGGGCCCACCGGGCAGATGAACACGGTGGTTTCCCCCAGGGCGTTTTTGCGTTTGATCTCGTCGGCCATCTCTCTGGCCATGGCCTGGAACACGGCGGCGTTGTCCGCCAGTACCTCAATAGGCACCTTGGGAGCGGCCAGAAGCTGCTCCCTATCGAAATAATAGTAGTCGTGACGCATGGCGTCGTTCTCCTTTCAAAGCTGTCCGGGGCGGAACCCCGTATATTTTTCCGTCACCTCCAGCACCCGGTACACGTCCAGCCAGGGCTGAAGTTCCCTTTCCCGCTCACAAATCAGGTCTCGGAAGGCCGCCCAGCTCTCCCCCGCCCTTTCCGCTTCCCCCTGGGCCAGGCGGCACAGGGCCCGGGACAGCTTCAGCACATAGTCCCGGTGATAGTCCAGCAGTTCCCAAAAGGGTGTGGCCCAGCCCTCTGGACCGCGGTGTCTGTCCAAAACAGCGGCAAAATCCAGGCACAGCTCCCGCGCGTCCTCCATCCGCCGGGCCGTCTCCCCGTCCCGGCGCTCCCCCTTGCCGTTGACATAGTCGGTACTGCTCAGGCCGGACAGCTGGAACAGGTAGTCGGCCGCAAGGGGCCAATCCTCCCCGTAGGCGGCGGAGAAATACTCCTCCAGCAGCCGGTTCACATCGGCCTTCTCGTCCATCAGCGTCCGGCCCAGCACGTAGTTGGGGAAGAAATTGGGCAGGCCCGCCCGCAGCTCCTGACAACTCACGTAGCCGTTGAGCCCCAGTTCTCTCAGCCGTTTTACGTCCCCGCTGATCACCCGGGCAATCTTCACATAGCCGAAATCGCCGTAGTGGGCCCGGCCCAGGGGGTAGTCGTAGACGAAGCCGTCCCCCGCAAACTGTCCCTGCCAGCCCCGGAGAAAGGCCAAGTTTTCATCCAAACTGGTGGGCAGAATGATGCGGTTACGCGTATAGGGCGGGATGTGGGGCGGATCTCCCCCCACCTGATAAGACCGCTCGAAGGTGCGGCTGATGGGGGCGAACATGAGCACAAACCGCTCCGGGTTGGTCAGCCGGGCTTGGACCGGCGGCCACAGCAACTCCTGGTACAGCAGGAACACGAGCTTGGTACCCAGCCCCTCTGCGGTCAAACGCCGGTCGATCTCATTGAGCAGCTCCACATACTGATCCGATGGAGTGGTCTGGCGGCACCCTTCGCACTCGCACACGTTGTTATACTCGTCCGCCAGCCAGACGTGGAGATAGTCCACGTTGGGGTTCTCCTTCGCGTAGTCCGCCACCAGGGCGGCGAAGGCGTCCGCCGCTTCCCCGTTATGGAAGCACAGGTTCGTGTTGGCGGGCACCCCCTTCCACAGCCCCCGCTGGCCGTCCACCTGGGCGGCCAGCGGGCGCCTGTCCTCCGCCAGGGGCTCCGGAGCCGCGTCCCAGGACTGAGCCTCTTGGCCCAGCACCTCTCCCGTCCAGCCGTGGCCCACCTTGTGGAGCAGCAGACCCCGGCGCTTCAGCTCTCCCTCCGCCTCCTCCATCCAGGCCAGGGCGTCCAGCCGGGTGAAGGGCTCGGGCTCCCGCAGGGGATTTCCCCGGTGCTCATACCACCGGGCATAAAAGATGTAGGGCGATTTGAATTGCAGGAAAAAGCTGTTATACCCCACCTTGGGGAGCCAGTCGATGAAGTCCAGCACGTTTTCACGGCTGTCCGCCCCCTCGATGCACACCCCCCGGTGGTAGAAGGACGCCCGGTGCTCATAGCTCAGGGACAGCGCCTGCCTGGTGATGGCGGGAACCGCCTCATAACCCTTGACGGGGGCCAGGAACCGGCACCCCAGCCGCCGCAGGCAGTCGTAGGCCCCCAGCAGCACCGAGCGGGCATTGTTTCCCACAATGGAGCCGCCCTCCGGGCCCAGCTCCACGGAAAACCAGTCCGGCAAGCCCTTCTCCTTGTCAGCTTTGATTCCCAGGGAAATGGACAGCTCTCCCCCCTCCCCCGCCAGCATCCGTCCCAGGTAGCCGGACAGTTCCGCGGCGGCAAAGGTCATCGGCTCCGCTGCCTCCGGCGGGCAGACCGTCTTAATATTCACCTGTACTCCTCCTCTCAGGGACAGGACGGGAAAAGACCCCATGGGGCGGACCTGAGTGCCGTCCCATAGGGTCCGTTCCTATGCGCTGGATGCTATTTTGTTGGGAATCTTTTTACTTGAGAGCCTCTTCCATCACGTCGAACAGGACGAACTCGCCCACGTCCTCCTTGGCCTCCTCGGCGGTGACGTTGCCGCCGGCCACCATATCGTTCTGCATCCCCTCGTAGTAGCCCTTGATGGTGCCGTCCTTCAGGCCGGAACTGATGTCGGCGATGTTGAACCAGTGGGCGTCGCCCACCTGGAGCAGCTGTGCGGCCAGGTCGGTCTTGGTCTCGGTGGCGCAGTACTGGGCCACCGTCTCATAGTTGTCCACCTGAGAGCCCCAGTCCATGCCCTTGAACAGAGCGCGGGTGAAGCGCACCAGGGTGTCGTGGTTCTCCTCGGCGTACTTGGGCAGGCAGATCCAGCTGGAGATGTTGGTG
>CANOBV010000181.1 GCA_947564255.1 uncultured bacterium
ACACCCTCATAAAAGGCTTGAGTGCCTAAATGTTCGGCAAGAAGACTGGTTAAACAGGCTTATGGTCACAGAATTATGGGTGTCCGAGGAACTTCGCCATCAGGGAATCGGAAAAAGGCTGATGGATAAAGCAAAAGAAGCTGCCGTAAGTCAGAACCGGCGCGCCGTCATTCTGGAAACGCAATCCTGCAATACGAACGCGATTGGCTTCTATCTTCACGAGGGATTTGAGCTGATTGGGTTTGATACGTGCTGTTACACAAACAATGATATCGGCAGGCGGGAGGTAAGGATCAATCTGGGGTACTTTTTTCACAGGGACGCGCGGAGACGTTAAGCCCGGCAGCTAAATGATTCCATCAAATTCAGATAAAGGAGAGGTTTTTATGATCCCCACCCCTGAGCAGGCATGGGAACTGGTATGTGAATTCAACGAGGGCGATTTCCACCGCAAACACGCCCGCACCGTGGGCGACGTGATGCGCTGGTTCGCCCAGGAGCTGGGCTACGGCGGGGACGCCGATTTCTGGGAGGCCGTGGGCATCCTCCACGACCTGGACTTCGAGCGCTGGCCGGACGAGCACTGCGTCAGGAGCCAGGAGCTTATGCGGGAGCGGGACATCGACCAGTCCGTGATCCACGCCACCGCCAGCCACGGCTACGGGGAGTGCGTGGACATCGCGCCGGAGCACCAGATGGAGAAGGTGCTCTTCGCGGTGGACGAGCTCACCGGCCTCATCGGGGCGGCGGCCATGATGCGGCCCTCCAAGAGTGTGTCCGACCTGGAGGTCAAGTCGCTGAAGAAGAAGTTCAAGGATAAGAAGTTTGCCGCCGGGTGCTCCCGGGAGGTGATCCAGAAGGGCGCGGAAATGCTGGGCTGGGAACTGGACGACCTGATCGGCCGCACTATCCTGGCCATGCGCGCCAGCCCCAACGTGGACTGATGGAGCCGGTGGCATATATCCGTTCCGATTTCCCCGCCAAGTTCGGCGTACCCAGGCAGGCGGGGCTGGTAGAGGGACTGCGGGCCGCCGTGGTGCTTGAGCCGCCCTGCCGCGCCCCCGAGGCCCTGCGGGGGATCGACGGCTTCTCCCACCTGTGGCTGATCTGGGAGTTCTCTGAGAACAAGGGGAAGGGGTGGTCGCCCACGGTGCGCCCGCCCAGGCTGGGGGGCAATACGCGTATGGGGGTGTTCGCCACCCGCTCTCCCTTCCGGCCCAACCCCATCGGGCTGTCCTGCGTCCGCCTGGAGCGGGTGGAGTGGGACGCGCCGGAGGGCCCGGTGCTGGTGGTGTCCGGGGCCGACCTGGTGGACGGCACCCCCATCCTGGACATCAAGCCCTACGTCCCCTACGCCGACTGTCGCCCCGAGGCGGCGGGGGGCTTTGCCGGCAGCGCGCCGGAGGGGACGCTGGCGGTGGACTTTCCCCCGGAGCTGCTGGCCCGTGTCCCGGAGGACAGGCGGGCGGCGCTGATGGGCGTGCTGGCGCTGGACCCACGCCCCCCCTACCAGGATGACCCGGGGCGGGTATACGGCTTCGGCTTTGCGGGGCTGGAGGTGCGCTTCACCGTGGCGGACGGGGTTCTGACGGTGGAGGGGGTAACGCCCAGGGAAAATATGGGGGAATGACGGATTTTCTGTTTGACGGCTATGAGATCATGTGGTAATATACAAACGTAAAGATTTACTAAATCTTCCGAAAAAGGAACCCACAGCTGACATAAAAAAGGAGGAGCCGCATGAAAAGGATTGTAAAACGGTCCGGTGCCGTATTGCTGGCAATTTGCCTGGTCATGTCTGTCCCCATGGGCTTCGCTTCGGACGCGGAGCCTGAAAACGGAGGCTATACGATTGATACGCCGTATCAGTACCCCATCACCCCCGGAACGGATGAATGGAAGGCTATCCTTGACCATGGAAAAAAGATTGAGATGTGCCAGATCCCGGAGGACATCCTGCCCCTGATGACCACACAGGCCCTTGCCAAAACGGTGGTCGCGTACCCGTTCCTGGTGGATATGTATGCCTGGGATTCCACGAGTATAGGATATGGTGTAGTGTCCTTAACGTTCAACGGCTTACAGGAGCTGGAGCGCCGGCCGGACGGGTTGTCCGCGCTGGAAGCGCTCCGCCAGCAAGAGGCAGGGGCGTCTGATGAATTCCTCTTATCGCTCTATCTCAATACGATCATCGGGGAGATGAAGGCCAGAGAGGAGCCGAGCGGCGGTTCAGCCAGAGCGACGGAAGTTTATGCCCATACCCCTGGCAGCCCTATGGAAAGCTTGAAGGGCTATGAGCCGTTCAATTAGCCCGTGGTATGGATTGCGGCATTACGGACTGTGCCCGCAACCATAGAAGGGTTCACATCTAGCGAGCGCACACGATCGCGCCCCGGCTTTTTGGGCCGGGGCGCTGCAATTTTTACGCGTTGGGCGGTGCGGGAGTCCTATTTCTTCAGGTACTCCCCCAGCCGGCCCAGGGTTTTGGGGGCGCACAGGGCGGTGACCAGGATGGTGTCGCCGTACTCCACTTGTTCCACCTTGGCCTCCCGGTAGAGCGCGTCCAGAATGCCGCCCTTGTCGTAGGGAAGGGACAGTTCCACCCGGCGCACCCCGGCGTCCAGCCGCTTTTCAATGGCGGAGAGCAGCCCGGGCAGCCCCGCGCCGGTTTTGGCGGATATGCTCACCATGTCCTCCCCGTGGGGCAGGATATCCCCCACAAACTTGTCGCACTTGTTGAACACCTCCAGCCGGGGGGTCTCCCCGGCCCCCAGCTCCATGATGAGCCGGTCCACCACGTCCGCCTGCTCCCGCCAGCGGGGGTGGTCGGCGTCGATGACGTGGAGGAGCAGGTCGGCGAAGGTGAGCTCCTCCAGGGTGGCCTTGAAGGCGTCCACCAGCTGGTGGGGCAGCTTGGAGATGAAGCCCACCGTGTCCGAGATGAGCGCGGTGCAGGTGTCGGAGATCTCCAGGGTGCGGGTGGTGGTGTCCAGGGTGTCGAACAGCCGATCGTTGGCGGGGATATCGGCCCCCGTGAGGGCGTTGAGCAGGGTGGACTTGCCCGCGTTGGTGTAGCCCACGATGGCCACCACGGGCACCTCGTTTTTCTCCCGCCGCTCCCGCTGGGTGGCGCGCACCCGGCGCACATCCTTGAGCTCGTCCTCCAGCTTGGCGATTTTGCGGCGGATGTGCCGCCGGTCGGATTCCAGCTGGGTCTCGCCGGGGCCCCGGGTGCCGATGGCGCCCTCCTGGCGTTCCAGGTGCTTCCACATACCCGTCAGCCGGGGCAGCAGGTACTTGTACTGGGCCAGGGCCACCTGGAGCCGCCCTTCGCTGGTGCGGGCCCGCTTGGCGAAGATGTCCAGGATCAGGGCGGAGCGGTCCATCACCGTCACCCCCAGCTCCTCGGTGAGCACCCGCTGCTGGGAGGGGGAGAGGGGGTTGTCAAAAATCACGATATCCGCTCCCAGGCGCTCCACCAGCTCCTTGACCTCCGCCGCCTTGCCCTCGCCGATGAAGGTGCGGGGGTCGGGGGCGGATTTGTTTTGCAGGACCATCCCCAGGCAGGTTCCTCCCGCCGTGTCCAGCAGGGCGGCCAGCTCGTCCAGGGACTCGTCCGTGGCGTTCTCCTCCCGGCTGAGGCCGGGGGCGCTGAGGCCCACCAGAACGGCCCGGTTGATCTCTTTAATCTCGGTTTTTTCAAACATATGGGGTAAATTACCTCGTTTCTTTTGCCCTTTGGGCGCTATTTCAGCGGGTAAAGCCTTATCTTGGGTATTCGGCCCCTATATTTTTCCAGATCACGGGGGTCAAAGGGCTTTCCGTGGGCGGGGTAGATCAGCTTGGCCCGCTCCGCCAGCAGAACATCCCATGAGCGTTGAAACTCCGCCTTGTCCTCAATCCATATGGTGACCCGTTTGGAGCTTGGCACACCGTTCATGGCGGCGTCCCCGCAAAAAATGATATCGTCTACCTTTAAAGAAATAGAGTCTGCCGTGTGCCCCGGCGTGGTCAGAATTTTCCCTCCCAGCAGCTTCTCCAGATCCTCCTGGTTTTGCGGTGATATCTCAAGGAAGCGATCCAAATGCCGCCTGTCAATGGCAGGAAACAGGTGCTTTCCCCTGCCCAGCAGTCCCATAAACCTGCAGAAAGCAAAGGCACCGAATCCGCCGCACCCGCCGGAAAAAGAATTTTGTCCCCTCAGCAGCACGGGAATGGCTTTATCGCTGGCAATCACCCTGATCTGCGGGTATTTTGAGAGCAGCTCGTTCAGGAACCCCGCGTGGTCGTCGTGGGCGTGGGTCAAAAAAACGTAACTGACATCAGACAGCGCCACACCCTGTTTTTGTAACCTCCGCGCGACAGCGGCGAGGCTGCGCTCATACCCGGTGTCCACCATCACCCAGCCCGCCGGGGCACGGTAGACATAGGTATTCATCACCCTGCTTCCCGCGTTGTAAATCCTGACGCTGCTCACGCCTTCACCAGCGCCTCCACGATCTCCCCCCAGTACATGGTGTGGTAGTCGCCCTTGTACCACTTTTCCTTCACGTCTTCCGGCATGAGGGCGGGCTCCATGGGCACCGCCATCCGTTTGCGGCACACCAGCACCAGCTCGGCCTGCTCGAAATAGGGCGCGCCGCATTCCGCCGCGGCCACAGTGAAGCCGCACTCCTTCACCTTGTCCACGTCCCGGCCGCTTTTCGTGCCGCACAGGTTGAGCTGGGGGCGGTACTGCTGGCCAAAGAAGGACAGGGTGAAATACTCGTTCTCGTCCACGAACCCCTTGGTGTACCGCTGGGGGCGGATGTAGCAGGTGGCCATGGGCGCGCCCCACAGCACCCCCAGGCCGCCCCAGGAGGCGGTCATGGTGTTGCAGCGCTCCGGGGTTCCGGCGGTGATGAGCATCCACTGGTCGGCGATGGCGGAAAAGGGATTGAGGGTCAGGGCTTTGGGATCAACCTTCTGGAACATGGCGGGATACCTCCTGGTTTGATATGGTTATAGTATATGCGCCTGGGGACGAAAAAGAAAAAGCCCCGCCGCAATTGCTTGCAACGGGTCTTTGAACT
>CANOBV010000182.1 GCA_947564255.1 uncultured bacterium
AACGCTTTTGACCGCTTTACCGATATGATGAAGGAGGGACGATAATGCCAAAGGATACATCCATTAAAAAAGTGCTGGTGATCGGCTCCGGTCCCATCGTCATCGGCCAGGCCGCTGAGTTCGACTACGCCGGGACCCAGGCCTGCCGGGTGCTCCAGCAGGAGGGCGTGGAGACCGTCCTCATCAACTCCAACCCCGCTACCATCATGACCGACAGCGCCATGGCCGACGCTGTCTACCTGGAACCCTTGACCACCCAGACTGTCAAGCGCATCATCCAGGAGACCCATCCCGACAGCCTCCTGGCCGGTCTCGGCGGACAGACGGGCCTGACCATCGCCATGGAGCTGGCCCACGAAGGCTTCTTGAAGGCCAACAACGTCCGCCTCATCGGCACCAACGCCGACGCCATCGACAAGGCAGAAGACCGCCAGATCTTTAAGGATACCATGGAGCGCATCGGCCAGCCCACCATTCCCTCCGACACGGCCAACGACATCGAGACCGCCGTGACCATTGCCGAGCGCATCGGCTATCCCGTCATTGTCCGGCCTGCCTTCACCCTGGGCGGCGGCGGCGGCGGCGTGGCCTACAACGAGGCGGAGCTGCGGGAAGTGGGCTCCGTGGGTCTGGATTACTCTCCCATCACCCAGGTCCTCATCGAAAAATATATCTTCGGCTGGAAAGAAATCGAGTTCGAGGTCATGCGGGACCACAAGGGCACCGCCATCACCATCTGCTCCATGGAGAACTTCGACCCCGTGGGCATTCACACCGGTGACAGCATCGTGGTGGCCCCCGCCCTGACCCTGGCGGACCCGGAATATCAGATGCTCCGCTCTGCCGCCCTGAAAATCATTGAAGAGCTGGGCATTGAGGGCGGCTGCAACTGCCAGTTCGCCCTGAATCCAGACAGCTTTGAGTATGCGGTGATTGAGGTCAACCCCCGGGTCTCCCGTTCCTCCGCCCTGGCCTCCAAGGCCTCCGGCTATCCCATCGCCAAAGTCACCGCCAAGATCGCCCTGGGCTACAGCCTGGACGAGATCAAAAACGACGTCACCGGGGAGACTTACGCCTGCTTCGAGCCCGCCCTGGACTATGTGGTGGTCAAGTTCCCCAAGTGGCCCTTTGACAAGTTCCACGGCGTCAGCCGGAAGCTGGGCTCCCAGATGAAGGCCACCGGCGAAGTTATGTCCATCGAGCACAGCTTTGAAGCCGCTTTGATGAAGGCCGTCCGGGGCGCGGAAATCAAGCAGGACAGCCTGCGCCGGAAGGACACGTCCGGCAAGCCCCTCCAGGAACGTCTGGCCTCTATGGACGACCTGCGGCTCTTCACGATCTTTGAAGCCCTGGAGCAGGGCGTTTCCGTGGACGACATCCACGCCATCACCCGGGTGGACAAGTGGTTCATCCATAAGATCAACAATCTGGTCCGCTTTGAAGCCTCTCTGGCCCAGGGCATCAGCGAGGCATCTTACCTCCAGGGCAAAAAGTACGGCTACCCGGACCATGTGCTGGCAAAGCTGGCAAACACCACTGTCGCCTCCCTCCCCCACCGGGACCCCAGCTACAAGATGGTGGACACCTGCGCCGCCGAGTTCCAGGCCCAGACCCCGTATTTCTACGCCGCTTACGACGAGCTCTGCGACGCCCGCACCTTCCCCCGCAGCGGCCGGGAAACCGTCATCGTTCTCGGCTCCGGCCCCATCCGCATCGGCCAGGGCATCGAGTTTGACTACAGCTCCGTCCATTGTGTCCAGACTCTGAAGGCCATGGGTTATGACGTGGTCATCATCAACAACAACCCCGAAACCGTCTCCACCGACTACGACACCGCCGACCGCCTCTACTTCGAGCCCCTCTCCCCTGAAGATGTGATGGGGGTCATCGCCGTAGAGAAACCCGTGGGCGTGGTGGTGGCCTTTGGCGGACAGACCGCCATCTCCCTGACGGAGTACCTGGACAAGCAGGGCATCCCCATCCTGGGCACCTCCGCCGACGGCATCGACACCGCCGAGGACCGGGGCCGCTTCGACGCCCTCCTGGAAACCCTGAACATCAGCCGTCCCAAGGGCCGCAGCATCACTTCCCTGCCCGAAGCCCTGGAAGCCTCCGACGAGCTGGGCTATCCTGTGCTCCTGCGTCCCTCCTACGTCATCGGCGGGCAGAACATGGTCATTGCCCACGACCGCAGCGACGTGGAAAAATATATGAACATCATCCTCTCCGGCGGCATGAAGAATGACGTGCTGGTGGACAAGTATATGCCCGGCACAGAGCTGGAAGTGGATGTTATCTCTGACGGCGTGGACGTGCTCATGCCCGGTATCATGGAGCATATCGAGCGGGCCGGAGTCCACAGCGGCGACTCCATCGCCGTCTATCCCCCCTACAGCCTCACCGACAAGATGATGCAGGTGGTGGTGGAGTGCTCGGAAAAGCTGGCCCTGGCCTTGGGCACCAAGGGGTTAGTCAATATCCAGTATCTCATCTATCGCGGCCAGCTCTTCGTCATCGAGGTCAATCCCAGAGCCTCCCGTACCGTCCCCTACCTGAGCAAGGTCACCGGAATCCCCATGGTGGATCTGGCCACCCGGATCATGATGGGGGCCACCCTGAAGGAGCTGGGCTACGCCACGGGCCTGTGGAAGATCCCGCCCTATTACGCCGTCAAAGTCCCCGTCTTCTCCTTCGAGAAGCTCACCGACGCCAACTCCCTCCTGGGCCCCGAGATGAAGTCCACCGGCGAGGTCCTGGGCCTGGGCCGTACCTTCAGCGAGGCCATGTTTAAGGGCTTGGCCGCCGCCGGATACCGTCACTATGCCGGGAAGGGCGTGCTCATCAGCGTGGAGAACCACGAGCTGACAGAGGTTGTGGGTCTGGCGAAGAAGTTCGACGATTTGCGGATGCCTCTCTATGCCACTGCCGACACCGCCCAGGTGATCCGCAGCCTTGGCATCGAGGCCCACGAGATCGGCGACATCGTCCCCGGCTCCCTGGCCTACCAGCTGATGGAGGAGGGCAAGATCGGTCTCATCATCTACACCGGCGCCCTCTACGACGACACCATTCACGCCTATATCGAACTCCACCGGGAGGCTGTGCGCCACAATGTGGCCTGCATCACCGCCCTGGACACCGCCAACGCCATGGCGGACATGATGGCCAGCCGCTTCCACCTGAGCAACACAGAGCTGGTGGACCTGAACCGGATGCGCAAGGAGCGCCAGCACATCCCCTTCGCCAAGATGCAGGGCTGCGGCAACGACTATATCTTCTTCGACAACCGGGAGGGCCTGATCTCCAGCCCCGGCTCCCTGTGCATCAGCGTCTGCGACCGTCACTACGGCATCGGCGGCTACGGTATCGTCCTCATTGAGAATTCCGACGTGGCCGACGCCAAAATGCGGATGTTCAACCGGGACGGCAGCGAGGGCAAGATGGCCGGCAACGCCATCCGCTGCGTGGGCAAATACCTCTACGACAAGGGCATCATCAAGAAGGAATATATGTCCATCGAAACCGCCGGAGGGCTCAAGAGCCTGCTGATCTACACCCGCAACGGCGTAGCCAACACCATCAGCGTGGGCATGGGCAAGGCGGACCTGCTTACCAGCAGTCTGCCCACCACCCTCCCCGGCAGCACCATCATCAACCGCCCGGTAGAGATCGCCGACAACACCTACCACATCACCTGCACCAGCATCGGCAATCCCCACTGCGTGGTCTTCTGCGACGACCCCTCCTCCCTGGACCTGGAAGCCATCGGGCCCAAGTTTGAGCACGCTCCCTACTTCCCCGAGCGCATCAACACCGAGTTTGTCCGCATCGTCAACGAGGACACCCTGCGGATGCGTATCTACGAGCGGGGCAACGGCGAGACCGTCGCCAGCGGGACCGGCGCCTGCGCCGCCGTAATCGCCGCTACGGAGAACGGCTATGTGGAGAAAGGCCGGGATATCACCGTTAAGTTGGTGGGCGGTGACCTGATCGTCAATTACACCGATCATGAGGTCATTCTCACCGGCGACGCCGTCATGGTTTATGAAGGTGTGCTGGAATACTAAAGGATATTTAGTAAAAATCCCCACTTCCGTTTTTGGAAGTGGGGATTTTTTAGTTTACATCTTTCCATTTTGGCATATCATCGCGTCCTCCAATTCCTGTGGAGCAGCCGCAGTGAGTACTTTCATGACATAAGGCAAATGACTTTTCCGGTTTGGAGCACAGCTATATCGCTCAAATTCTTGATAATATTCGTGGGCATATTCAACTATATCTTCAGCCAAAGCCTTTTTTGCGGAACCTAAATTGTCGCCATGAGCGACCATATCCAGTTCATCTAAAGATAGCGTCACGCTTCCGTCACTTTCCGTAAACTGAAATGCCGTGAAACTCCATTCCTTGCGGACAGTACCGGAACCCATAGTGAACATATCGACCACCTCTTTTGCCTCTCATTTTAGCGCAAATTGTACAATCTGTCAACAGCGTACATTTCTGCCGGGTGGGGAGGAACACGGGTCGCCGAAGGCGGCGACCCCTACATGGCCACGCCGTACCCTAACACCGTCCGTTGGGGTGCGGGGAAACGTGGTACCACACGTCCATGTGCCCCAACGGTCCGGTCAAATTACCTATATTTTTTATAGGGTCTCTGCCCTCGGCGACCCGCGAGGTCTCCTCCCATGTTGGTTGGGAGCAACCTGCCATTTCTCCTTATGTCTTCATCTGGGACAGGGAATTTCCAAAAAGGGCTTGACAAGATTGTTGCTACATAGTATATTAAGATTGTAGCAACAAGGAGGTGTGCAAGTGGCTGCGGTCAAAAAAGGCTCTAAACTGACTGACAACCCAAAGGACTATATGCTTCGTGTCCGTATGGACAAAGAAACATTGCAGCAACTTGATGAATGTTGCAGTGCTGAGCAGCTTTCTAGGTCAGAAATCGTCCGAAAAGGTATTAAATCACAGTATGAGCAATTAAAGATAAAGAAACCAACCAGTCCACCTATTACACTTAAGGTAAACACAACA
>CANOBV010000183.1 GCA_947564255.1 uncultured bacterium
GGCATTGTTCACCTTTTGTTGAAAATACGGAAGATATCGTCAAAGGGGTCATCCTCTACCGGTTCAGCCGCAGTCTCCGACAAGGGCCTGGGTGGAGTAATGGGTCCCACCCCGGCGGGAACGCACTTTGGTTTATCCTCTGCCGCTCTGGGCTGAGCCTTGGTCTGGGGCTGAGAAATCTGCTCCTCCTCTTTCGACGGGACAGGATTATCCACCGTACCAAAACCGGTGGCGATAACAGTGACCCGCAATTCATCCTCCAAAGTGTCGTCAAAAGCGGTTCCCATCATGAACAGCGCATCCGGGTCGGCCACCTGCTTGACCATCTCAGCAGCCTGCTCCACCTCTTCCAAGCCCATATCCATAGGCCCGGTAATATTGACGATAATGCCCTTGGCTCCCTGGATGGAAGTTTCCAGCAACGGACTGTTGATGGCAATACGGGTGGCCTCCTCCGCCTTGTTCTTACCTGCCGCCCGACCTACGCCCATGTGAGCCAGCCCCGCATCCTTCATCACGGCAGTGACATCGGCAAAGTCCAGATTAATGAGGCCGGTGGTCTTAATCAGGTCGGAAATAGACTGAACCGCCTGGCGCAGTACGTCGTCCGCAATAGCGAACGCGTTGGCAAAGGTAATTTTTTCATCGGTGGCGTACTGAAGCCGGTCATTGGGAATGATAACCAGGGAATCCACCTTCTGACGCAGCTCCTCAATGCCTTGAGCGGCTTGTTCCATCCGGCGGCGTCCCTCAAAATTGAAAGGCTTGGTGACCACACCCACGGTGAGAATACCCTTCTCCTTTGCAATCTCCGCCACCACAGGGGCTGCGCCAGTGCCGGTACCGCCTCCCATCCCGGCGGTAACAAACACCATATCCGCACCATCCAGCAGCGCGGTAATCTGTTCTTTGCTCTCTTTGGCAGATTCCCGGCCCACCTCGGGATTGGCCCCCGCGCCTTTGCCTCCGGTTAGCTTCTCCCCAATAGCCAGCTTCTGGGTTGCCTCAGAGGCATTAAGGCACTGGCGGTCGGTATTCACTGCAATAAACTCCACACCCTGCATCCCCGCGCGCACCATGCGGTTCACCACATTATTGCCGCCTCCGCCAACCCCGATCACTTTCAATACGTCCTCATGACTGGCAGCGGAATCCATTACAAATGCCATCCTGTGACCCTCCTATGTAAAACCAGCGGTTGTGATTTAAAATTAAGCGCAAAACTGCATCTTGTTGTATTGTACCCTTTTTTCCAGAATCGGTCAATAGAAAATCGCAGTTTTTTGCCATCTCTCCAAAACTTAACTATTTATCTGATTGGAAATATGCCTTCCCGTCCATTACTGTCAAATCCAAAAGACCGCTCTGCCCCTCCTGAATGGTTCCGTCTTCCAGTCCCTTCTTCAACGCGCTTTGCGCCAGTCGGATGCAGTAGTCGTAATCTCCGCCCCGAGGAAGTTTGAAGCGGTAAATATTGTAGTTCAACGTCAGAGCAGCCGCAGAGGAACAGTCCAGCACCGTGCACTGTTCCAACATTCCATAGCGCTCCAGCACCGATAAAAGTTCCTTCACATAGTCTAAAGTCAGCTGTTCATTGTCCTCTGTCTGGAGCATTCCGCCGGCATAAGGCCCCACGGCTGTCAAACCATTAACCTGGACGGCACGAATGGTTCCGTTATCCTTTTCCAGCAGTTTGCCCTGGGCCGAGATGAGCCACCGCCCGTCAGCGCTGTCCACAGAGGCCGCCGCCACCCGTTCCGTTACTTTAAGCACCACGCCGTCCGGCATCTGCTTACGGATGGCCACCGATTCAACATACGGCAGCTGAGCTCGTATGGCTGCAGACACGCGGCTGCCGGATAAAATCACCAGATTGTCTCCGGTCTGGATACCGGACGCCTCAATAATTTCCTCAGCAGTATAGCGTACATTGCCCATCACTTCCACAGAGTTTACCCGGAAAAACACCACACATGCCACTATAACCGCCGCAGCCGCCAGCAGGATAGATAACAATTTATAAAGTCCGCTGAACCGTCCCCGCCTTCTGCTGGGCCGGCTATGCCTGCGCTGTCGCGCCACGATGGTCACCTCCGTTCTCAGGTATGGCCAGGGTCCCCTGGACGGGGGCACAGTCCACGTTTTCGCCTCATAGTGGATGGGCGCTTTTAGACTTCGCGGCGCTCCACATCGGCGCCAAGCCTCTTCAGCATTTCCTCCAATTCCTCGTAACCCCGGTCAATATGGCTCAGGCCTGAGAGTACCGTAGTACCCTCCGCCCCCAGAGCTGCAGCGGCCAAAGCCCCGCCTCCCCGCAGGTCGGAAGCCTCCACTTTGGCACCATGGAGCCGTTCCACTCCTCGGACCAGGGCCACCCGTCCTTCGGTAGTAATGTCCGCTCCCATTCGGATAAGCTCAGACACATGACGATAGCGGCTGTCGAACATGGTCTCCACAAACAGAGTACATCCCTGAGAAACAGCCAATGCCGCCATAACAGGGGCCTGGGCATCAGTGGGAAATCCTGGGTATGGGGCGGTACGGATGGTGGGAACACCTTTCAGCGGCGTATTCCGCTCCCGTATCAGCTCCACATATTCCAGTCTGCTCTCCACCCGGCATCCCGCTTGATGGAACACGGACAGCACTGTAGCCAGATGCCGCCAGTCCACCCCGCTCAACCGCACACGTCCTCCGGCGGAAGCGCCAGCAGAGAGCAGTGTCGCAGCCACTATCCGGTCCCCCATCACAGTGTATTCTCCGCCGTGTAATCCCCGACTTCCTTCCACCGTAATGGTAGAACTCCCAGCTCCCTGGACCCTGGCCCCCAGCAGATTGAGGAAGCTTTGAAGGTCATTTATCTCCGGTTCTCGAGCAGCGTTGGCAATTGTGGTCGAGCCAGATGCCCCTACAGCACACAGCATGGCGTTTTCCGTGGCCCCCACACTGGGCAGAGCCAGCTGAACCTCGCCCCCCAGAGGCCGTCCTTGGCAATGAATGCCCTGGTCCTCACTGACCTCACACCCCAGCGCCCTGATAGCCGACAGATGCAGGTCGATAGGCCGAGGCCCTAACTCGCATCCACCGGGATATGTAAGGTGGGCCTCCCCCATCCGTGCCAGCAGCGGCCCCAAAAAGATGATGGAAGAACGCATAGAGCGCATCTGTTCCTCAGAGATGGAACACCCGGACGCTCCCGCGGGGTCTACGACAATGGTGTGTCCTTCCTGCTTCACCCGGCATCCCAGGCGGCGCAAGATGCCCAGCGCCGCAGTTACATCGGTGAGCTTCGGACAGTTATAAAGCGTCACCGGGCCCCGGGCCAACAGGCAGGCCGCCAGAATGGGAAGCACGCTGTTTTTTGCCCCATGGACGGCAAGCTCCCCCTCCAGCGGCGTTCCGCCCCGAATATACATCACACTCATGGCAAAGCCTCCCCATAGAAAGAAATCTCATTTCATCCTATGCGGAAGAGCTTTAAACCGTTATTTCATGAGCTTGACGAGATTTTCATAGATATCTTGCGCAGCATTGGGGGATGCCAGCTTTTTCAACGCACAGCCCATGGCCGCTCTGCGGGCACCATCTGCTAAAAGCTCAACAGCCGTTCTATAAAGTTCTTCTCCTTTGCAATCCTTTTCTTCTATCAGTTCTACCCCGCCCCGATCGGCCAGTACCTTGGCATTTTTAAACTGGTGGTTCGCCGCCACAAAAGGGGAGGGCACCAAAATAGCTGGCTTACCCAGAGCGGTGAGTTCTCCAATCGTAGACGCTCCCGCCCGGCAGATCACTAGGTCCGCCGCCGCCATCACCACCGGCATGTCGTCGATGTAAGGCCGCACCTCGCTGCCTGTCACCTCCACTCCCCGCTTGGCAAGCTCAGCAGTCATGTCTTCATAATCCCGCCCGGCAGCGTGAATATAGTGAAATCTGCGGCCCTCGGCGGCCCAACGCTGCACCAACTCCACTGTACGTTCACTCATATGTCCTGCTCCCTGAGACCCCCAAAAAGAAATCACCAGGGGCTGGCTGTCCGTCAATCCCAATTCCAGACGGGCGCGTTCCCGGTCCAAGGAGAAAAATTCCCTTCGCACTGGAGTTCCGGTAACGGCTACTTTTTTTGCGTCTTTATAGTAGGACGCCGCCTCAGGGAAGCCCACCATTACCAAGTCCACCTTATTGGCCAGCGTCCGGGTGGTCAACCCAGGGTAAGCGTTGGACTCGTGAATCGCGCAGGGAATACGCCGCCTCGCCGCCTCATGAACAGCGGGATAGGAGGCATAACCTCCGGTCCCCACCACCAGGTCTGGTTTAAAACGTCTAAGGAGTGAGGCCGCCTCATGCTGGCCTACCGGTAGCTTGAGCGCACTGCTGACATTGTGCTTGAGTACTTTCCAACTCCAGGCGCGTTCAAAGGTGGATACCTTTACTGTCTCAATGGGGTAACCCGCCTGTTTGACCAGCCGCTGCTCCATCCCACGCTCCGCGCCCACGAACAGAATCTCACAGCCAGGGTGGTGAGCCTCAAACTGCTGGGCCACCGCCAGAGCAGGGTTCACATGGCCCGCCGAACCACCGCAGGTAAATATCACTCTCACGTGACGTCCTCCTATTCTGCCTTTGGCGCAGCGATCTGCCGGGATACGCTGAGCACCATACCCATCTCCGCCAGCTGGATGGCCAAAGCCGTTCCGCCATAACTGAAAAACGGCAGGGAAATACCGGTAGTAGGGATAGCATTGGTGGCCACACCAATGTTCAAAAAGGTCTGGACCGCCAGCAGGCTGATGATACCCACGATGAGCAAAGTACCAAACCGATCTCGGGCGTGAAGGGCCAACCAATACCCCCGGATAATGAGCAGAGCAAACAAGGCCATTATGACACAGGCTCCTACCATACCCAATTCCTCGCAAACAATGGCAAAAATACAGTCGTTATGCTCCTCTGGAAGGAACAGGTGTTTCTGCTGACTGTTGCCCAATCCCACCCCTAAAAGCCCTCCGGAACCAATGGAGATCATAGACTGG
>CANOBV010000184.1 GCA_947564255.1 uncultured bacterium
GAAGGGCTTGTTGGCCAGGAAGGCCATGCAGAACATGGCGATGGCGGAGGCGATGCAGGTGGCCATGAACACGCCGTTCCACAAAGCGGAGCCCACGTCGAAGTTGGTGAGCAGGTTGGGGTTCAGAGCGATGATGTAGGCCATCGTCATGAACGTAGTGAGCCCGGCCACGATCTCGGTGCGTACCGTGGTGCCGTTCTCCCTGAGCTTAAAGATTTTTTCCATGAAAAAACTCCCTCTCCAGAATTTCTTTCGGAAAAATCGGAAAAAAACAAAAGCGGCCCGGAAAAAGAATTTCCGTGCCTGTTCTGTTTTCGGTAGCGGCCAAATAGGTTGGCGGTAGAGACTCGGGACCCATCTCGCCCCGATTATACCGAAAGATATGGTGTTACGGCTGTTATAATACCACACATCCTGCCAAAATTCTACAGCTTTTTCTTTTTCCAAAAACTTTCATTCAATTTTGACAACGGGCGGAGGAGATAGTATAATGAGGTTCGTATACTTTTCAAAACTGGAGATGAGCTGTCATGACCTATGAAATACACGTGGCGGGCCTCACCCGCCGCCTCCACCTGTGTCCCATCAGCGACACCCTGATGATCGGCGCTTTCGTCATTTTCGGCGACGTGGAGCTCACCTGCGCCTGTGCCCGGGACCTGCTGAAAATTGCTCCGGAATTCGACTACATGGTGGCCCCCGAGGCCAAAGCCATTCCTCTGGCCCACGAGATGGCCCGCCAGAGCGGCCGAAACGAATATTTTCTGGTGCGCAAGACCCCCAAGCTGTACATGAACGGAGTGTTCGAGGCGGTGGACCGCTCCATCACCACCAAGGAGGAGCAGAAGCTGTACATGGACGGGGCGGACGCGAAGAAAATGAAAGGGAAGCGCATTCTTGTTCTGGACGATGTGATTTCCACCGGGGGGTCGCTGGCGGCGGTGGAGAGCCTGGTGGAGCAGGCGGGAGGAAATGTGGTGGGCCGTATGGCGATTCTGGCCGAGGGGAACGCCGCCAAGCGGGACGACATCCTGTTTTTGGAGAAGCTGCCCCTGTTCAGCGCCCAGGGCCGTCCCCTGGACTGACGCGGATATTTGCGGACCCGCGGGGGATTGGATGGAAAGCACGGAAAAAGGTGTTGAATTCGGGCAGACGGCTATGCCGCCTGCCCGAATTTGCAGGTTTTATGCTTTCAGCTTGGACACATCTTCAAGGTAGACGGACACCTCGCCGCACTCCGGGCAAACGGCCACCTTGGGCTTGCCGACGCGCCCGCTGAAGAGCTTGTTTTCCTCCGTGGACAGCACCACGCCGTAGCCCGCGCCCTCCACCTTCACCGCGCAGCCCTCCCGCATCTCCGCGCCGCACCTGAGGCATTTCCGCATGAGTTTGACCTCCTTGTGTTGTGGTCTCCCGTCTCCCGTTTCGCATTGGTTCACATTGGGCTGCCCGTTCCGCCGGGCTTGCCCAGCTTGAGGCACCAGTAGGAGTACACCACCTGGCCCGCGCCCCAGACGATACATACCGCCAAGGCGGGCAGGAAGCCCCAGTTGAAGAACATCCCGCCCAGGGCAAACACCACCCACAGCGCCATGCACGTCCGGGCCGTGGCCTGATACGCTTTGAACGCGCACTGGCCGATGATGGCCCGCTCCGCCTCGTCGCAGCTGTCGAACCATTTCTTCTGGAACTTGGTGTCGTACACCGAGCCTTTTTTCTCCGGGTAGAGCCGCTTGGTCAGGTCCACCAGCTTCTGCTGGAGCACCATGGGGGCGAACAGGTCCAGCAGGAAGCCCGCCAGCCCGCCGAAAAACAGGGGGGCCGGCATCATCTGCGGCGTCCCGGCGTTGCCCACAAACCCGGCGAACATGGCCGCCAGCAAAAAGAACGCCGCCACGTTGCCCAGCCCCGTGATCCCGATACACACCGACAGCTTGGTCTCCACCGCTTCGCTCACCGATTCGTCCTCCCCGTCCCAGGCGGCCAGCTGCTTTTTCCCGCTGAAATAGATGGGCAGGCAGACGGCGAGCTCCACCGCGGACAGGGCGATGATGAGCCACGGCGAAATATGATTTGTGAAGAACAGCCCGGCCGCGTCCAGGGTGTCCCCGAAGCTCTCCAGGTTCAGCTTCACCAGGGCGAAGCCCAGCACGCCCCCCAGCACCAGGCTGAGCGCCACAATCAGGATGAATTTGGGCAGGGCCTTTTTGTTCTCCAGCCTGACCTCTTCGTTATCGTGTTTCATCGTTCTCCCCCTCTAAACTGAAAATGTCCTCCACCGTCACCCCGCAGATTTTTGCCAGGGTGAGGGCCAGCGTCACCGAGGGGGAGTAGTCCCCCCGCTCGATGAGGCTGATGGTCTGCCGGGACACCCCGGCCATCCGGCCCAGCTCCTGCTGGTTGACGCCCAGCGCCGCCCGGCGCTCCTTCAAGCGGTTTTTCAGCACGGCCGTCCCTCCTTTCTACTCAGCGGGTTTCTCCGGCGCGGCCGCCGGTTCCTCCGACAGAAGCTTGCCGCAGGCGTCCCGGAGCCAGCCCTTCTCGCCGTTCATCCGCTGGTGGGCCTCCCGGACGCCGTTGCGCACAGCCCACTTGACGACAAAGTACAGCGCGCACAGTACGATCAATGCGGTCCCGCCGCTGATACCCAATTCATTCCAGATCATAATTTTTCCTCCTGACAGTTTCCCTTGTCGTTTTGACAAGCTTGTTTGTCTATTTGACAACTTTATTTGTCATACGTAGGATAGCACAGCGGGCAGTCTCTGTCAAGGGGTGTTTCGCAAATTTTTCAAAAGTGTAAAATTTTCCCCGGGGCTTGCCAGAATGCGTCGAATTATGTAAAATAGAGGGCGGATAATTAAACCGACGTGACGAGAAAAGGAGAACCCATGAAAAAACGCGTTGCAGTTCTGTTCCTGGCCGTCCTGCTGGCGGCCTCCTCCAGCACCACCGCCATGGCCGCCCCCAACGAGCTCTCCCCGTTTCCCGACCTGAGGACGGACCACTGGTCCTATCCCTATATCTCCGACCTGTACGCCCAGGGAGTGGTGGCGGGCTGTGACGACGGCAATTTTCAGGGGAAACGGAACGTGACCTGGGGCGAGGTGTTCAAACTCATTCTGTTGTCCATCGGCTGCGAGGAGCCGGAGCTGGAGATGGGCAAGCACTGGGCCTATCCGTATATCCAGCCGGCCCTGGATAACCGTCTGGTCTACTCCTTTGACGAGGAACGCCTCAACGACGTGCCCACCCGGCTTAACGTGGCCCGAATGGCCGCCCGGGCTTTGGACCTCACCGACATTTCCGGTCAGAGCCCCTACGTAGACTGCGCCGACGGCTATGTGGTGGAGCTGTATGAGAAGGGCATTATGCAGGGGGAAACCACCCCGGACGGCGTCACCCATTTTTACCCGGACCAGGCCATCACCCGGGAGGAGATCGCCACGGTGGTGTGGCGGCTGCGGAATGTGGACGCCACCCAGGGGATGTTCCGCTTCAACAACTACTGGCTGGACAAGCTGGAGTCCGTCCCCCCCACCTCCTTTACCGCCGAGCAGTTCGGCAAGGACGACATGGGCCGGGTGACCTATTCCGGCGGTTACTATACCCGGGGCATCGACGTATCCGGGCACAAGCAGAACATCGACTGGGAGGCGGTGGCCCAGGATAACATCGACTTTGCCATCATCCGGGCGGGCAATCGCACCTACGGCTCCGGCCTGCTGTTTGAGGACTCCTATTTCCACCGGAATATGCAGGGAGCCATCGCCGCCGGGATGGACGTGGGCGCCTACTTTTTCTCCAACGCCATCACGGTGGAGGAGGCTGTTGAGGAGGCGGACATGTTCCTGGAGATGCTGGAGCCCTACCGGGAGTATATCACCTATCCGGTGGTGTGCGACTGGGAGTACCTGGGGGGCAAGGACTCCCGGGCCTACGGGGTGGACGCCCAAGTGCTCACCCAGTGCGTGGACGCTTTCTGCCGCCGGGTGGAGGAGGCGGGGTACATCCCCATGTTCTACTTCAACGACTACTGCGGCTATGTGAAATTCGACCTGAGCAAGCTCACCCAATACGGTTTCTGGTACGCCCAGTACGCCTCCGCCCCCGACTGCATCTATGATTTCCAGATGTGGCAGTTTTCCTCCAAAGGCAAAGTGGACGGCATCAGCTCCGACGTGGATATGAACCTGTGCTTTGTGCCCTACCCCGGCGCCGCCCGGGGGCCGGTGCCAAAGCCTGTGGAGCCGCCGGCCGGGGAATCCCAGCCTGTGGAGACGGACCCCGTTTCATAACGGGGGAGCCGCTTTGCTTTTTGCGCGCGGCGTTCACAGAAGAACCCCTCCGGCGAGAGGTGGGTACTGATAAGGAAGCACCCAACCCTAAAAACCGAAAAGGCAGGAGGCCGGAACCCCGGCCCCCTGTCTTTTCATGCTCTCCAACGCTTTCCGGCCCCCGACCTCATCCCCATGCCCCGCAAGGGGCATACAAGCGAGGCAAAGCTCCTTGTTGCGTAGGTGGTGGTTGCTCATTACGGTGTAGCCCCTGTTTCGTTCCACCCGGAAAACTGCCATAGTAAATCACTCCTTTTGCTGTGGATTTGTTACGCAGTAGAAGCGCGGTTTCGGGGGATAAGGTATAAATCCCTTGCCGCGCCAGATACGCGCCCGCAAAACCGCTTGTAGCAAGGCTTTTTCTGCCCCTACTGCGTAACAAGGGCATGAAAAAAGCGGCGTTCCTGTTCTCCCTGTGTAGGGAGTGGGAAACGCCGCTTGTACGGGTCGTTATTCTTTTTCGTCTGCGATTATGTCCTGCATGACTTCCCCAAAGTCTGCCGTTAAGGAAAAAATGAAGTATTCCAAAACAGCGGGGGTCTGCGTCCATAGGCTCGGCTTCCCCGGAAAAGGGTAAGCCCATAAGCCCGTAAAGCATTTTGATGATTTTGAACAGCTTCCCCCGGTCGGCGGGGGTGTTCATGGTAACAAGAATGT
>CANOBV010000185.1 GCA_947564255.1 uncultured bacterium
GAATCTGACCTACAAGCTGGAGGCGGCAAAGTCGATTGAGCGGCAGCGGTACGCATCAAACGGCGAAAAATCATAGGCGTGAAACAACATTTCATGAAATCCACCTGTTTTCACCGAAATTTCCTCCAAAGACAAAATGCCGTTTTATGAAACTGTGCTAAGCTAATATCAACGAAGCCCAATGGACAAAGTGCCAGGGCAAAAAACAGGAGGAGAGATCATGAACAAGTACGATGGATTGGCTCGTATCATCCTGACCAACGTCGGCGGCAAGAGCAATGTGGTCAGCGTGACCCACTGCATCACCCGGCTGCGGTTCAAGCTGAAGGACGAGAGCAAGGCCAACACGGAAATCCTGGAGAACACCGACGGCGTCATGAAGGTCATGAAGAGCGGTGGACAGTATCAGGTGGTCATCGGCCAGACCGTGGGCGATGTGTACGCTGCGGTGATGGATATCGGCAAGTTCTCCAGCGGCGGCGGTGCCGCCGAGACCGGTGGCAGTGAGGAGGCTGAGGAGAAGAAGGGTATCTTCTCCAGCTTCGTAGGCATAGTCACCGCCGTGTTCACCCCCATCATGGGAATGCTGTGCGCCTGCGGTATGTTGAAAGGTCTGTGCGCGGCGGCGGTATCCCTGGGCTTTTTGACCAAGGGCAGCGGCGCTTACCTCCTGTGGTACTACGCCGGCGACGCTCTGTTCTACTTCCTGCCCGTCATCATTGGCTGGACCAGCGCCAAGAAGTTCAAGCTCAATGAAATTACCGGCCTGATGATCGGTCTGACCATGTGCGTCCCCACCCTGACCAGTCTGGCCACTCGGGACGTGATCGGCACCTTCCTGGGCAACGACATCTACATCAACTTCTTTGGCATCCCCATCATCCTGCCCACCAATAACAGCTATGCCCAGACGGTTATCCCCGTCATTGTGGCCGTGTTTGTAGCCTCCAAGCTAGAGGGCTGGCTGAAAAAGGTCATCCCCACCGTGGTCAAGAGTTTCCTGGTTCCCTTCTTCACCTTGGTTATCATCATCCCCGCTACCTTCGTAGTCATCGGCCCCATCACCAGCTGGTTGTCCTCCGGCCTTTCCGCTTTCACTCTGACGATTTACGGCATTGCCCCCTGGCTGGAAGGTATGATTCTGGGTGCGATCCATCAGACCCTGGTCATCTTCGGCCTCCACTGGTGCTACAGCCCCCTGCGGTACAACAACTTCGCCACCCTGGGCTATGATACTCTGATTACCCCCAACTTCCCCGCCGCTTTCTGCCAGGGCGCGGCCACACTGGCGGTGTACTTCAAGACCAAGAACAACAACACTAAGGGCCTGTGCGCGTCCTCCTTTATCTCCACCATCTTCGGCGTGTCTGAGCCGGCCATCTACGCTATCAACCTGCCCCGGAAGCTTCCCTTCATCTGTGCGTCTATCGGCGCGGCCTGCTCCGGTTTTGTCATTGGCCTGCTCCAGATCAAGATCTTCTCTGGCGGTGTGGGCGTGTTTGCTCTGACCAACTTCATCGACACGGAGACCGGCAGCATGACCGGTATGATCCAGATGGCCTGCTGCATCCTTCTGGGAATGGCCGTCAGCTTTATCCTGACCATGCTTCTGTACAAGGAAAAGGCCCCTGCAAAAAAGACCGACGCTGAGGTTGCCGCCCTTGAGGCCCAGGCTTCCCAGGGCTGATTCCGCAAAGAGAGGAGACTTAGACCATGAATAAAAACTTCCTGTGGGGCGGCGCCACTGCCGCCAATCAGTGCGAAGGCGCATGGAACGTGGACGGCAAGGGTCCCAGCATTGCTGACGTGGAGCTGGGCGGCAAGCGGGGGACTCCCCGTGTGATCCACGATTCTGTCCAGCCGGACACCTACTACCCCAGCCACGAGGGCATTGACTTCTATCACCACTACAAGGAGGACATCGCCCTCTTTGCCGAGATGGGCTTCAAGTGCTACCGGATGTCCATCGCCTGGACCCGCATTTTCCCCAACGGCGACGACGCCGAGCCCAACGAGGCGGGCCTGCAATTCTATGACGATGTGTTTGACGAGCTGCTGAAATACGGAATCGAGCCGGTGGTAACGCTGCACCACTATGAAATGCCTCTGGCTCTGGTGAAGAAGTACGGCAGCTGGCGGAACCGCAAGGTGGTTGATTTCGCCGTCCGCTATGCGAAGGTCGTCTTTGAGCGATACAAAAACAAGGTGAAATACTGGCTGACCTTCAACGAGATCAACGCCATCCTCATCAGCCCCCGGCCTTGGCACCAGGCTGGGTTGGTGTACGGCCCTGACGAGAACGCAGCAGACACTAAGCTGCAAGCGGCTCACCATCAGCTCATTGCCAGCGCCCTCTCCGTCAAAGCGGGGCATGAAATCAACCCGGATTTCAAAATCGGTTGTATGCTGATCTACCATCTGTCTTATCCCTATACCTGCAATCCCGAGGACCAGATCGTCAACCGGGAGAAGATGCTGCCTCAGTTCTACTTCGGGGATGTCCAGGTTCGTGGTTACTACTCCAACACCTGCCAGAGGCTGATCGACAAGATCGGCGGAAAGATCGTTATGGAGCCCGGCGACGAGGAGATTCTCCGGGAGGGCGTAGTGGACTACATCGGATTCAGTTACTACTTCTCCAGCGTAGAGAGCGTGGAGCCCATGAAGGAGATGGTGGGAAACATCGCCAAGGGCGGACGGAATCCCTATCTGCAAATCACCGACTGGGGCTGGCAGATCGACCCCACCGGTCTGCGGACTACGCTGAACCAGCTCTACGACCGCTACCAGAAGCCGCTGTTCATCGTGGAGAACGGCGTGGGCGCGGTGGACACCGTGGAGGAGGACGGCTCCATCCACGACCCCTACCGCATTGAGTATCTCCGCAAGCACATCCAGGGCATTAAGGGCGCGGTAGAGATCGACCATGTGGACGTAATGGGCTATACCCCCTGGGGCTGTATCGACCTGGTTTCTGCTGGCACTGGCGAGATGGAAAAGCGCTACGGCTTCATCTATGTGGATAAGGACAACAAGGGCAACGGCACTCTGGCCCGCAGCCGGAAGGACAGCTTCTTCTGGTATAAAAAAGTCATCGCCACCAACGGCGAGGATCTGGAGGATTGAATTATGGGATTTATGGATAAACTGTTCGGCAAAAAGACCGAAGCCCCCGCTCCGGCAGCGCCCGCCCCGTCTGCGGCCAAGGTGGATACGATGGTGTGCGCGCCCTTCAAAGGGACGGCTATGCCTCTGGACAAGATCGACGATCCGGTGTTCAGCCAGGGGGTTCTCGGTCCGGGCTGCGGTATGGAGCCGGCAGACGAGACGGTGTGCGCCCCCTTTGACGGAACCATCAGCCAGGTCACCGATACCAAGCACGCCATCGGCATTACCAGCACAGGCGGTGCGGAAGTGCTGATCCATGTGGGCATGGACACGGTGGAGATGGAGGGCGACGGTTTCGAGTGCCTGGTCAAAATGGGCCAGAGCGTGAAGAAAGGCGACGCGCTGATGACTTTCTCTATCGAAAAAATCAAGGCTGCCGGACACCCGGCTACTACTGCTATCGTTGTCACCAACGCAGATGAATTTGCGGCTGTGGAGCTTGTTGCGGAAGGTGCCGTGGAGCAGGGCGCAGACATTCTGACTGTCAAAGCGTAAGATCCTACTGCCGGGTGCTGAAAACTTCAGCACCCGGCAGCAGTTTTGAAAAATGTCTCAATGCGGAAGGAGCGATTGCCATGAAACAGTTCACCTATACCATCACCGAGTCGGTGGGGCTTCACGGGCGGCCGGCTGGACTGTTAGTTCGGGCCGTAAAAAATTTGGGCAGCCGCGTTACTGTTGCGAACCGGGGAGGACATTCCTCTGCTGGAGACCACCTTATTTCCTTGATGCGGTTGGGGATTCTCCGCGGGGATACAATAACTGTCACTCTGGAGGGCAAAACTGAGGAAGAGGACGCCCAAATCCTGGAGGCGTTTTTTAAGGAGAATCTGTAGTAAAGAAAGGAAAGAGTTATTATGAATGGACAAGTAGTGCTGATTTCCGGCGGTACAAAGGGCATTGGGTATGCTACAGCAGAAAAGTATCTCCGTGAAGGAAACATTGTCGTGATTGGCGGCCGAAACGAAAAGGACGGCGCGGCGGCGGCGGAAAAACTCTCCGCCCTGGGTGAGGTTCTGTACGTCCGCTGTGATGCGTCGGAGGAAGCGGACTGTAAGGCCATTGTTGACCGGACGCTGGAAAAGTACGGTCGGATCGACATTTTGGTAAACGTAGCCGGTGTGGTTGGTAAGCGGAATACCTTCCTGGAGAACGACAACGCTGATACCCTGAACACGCTGAAAATCAATGTCATGGGCACCATTTATCTGGCTTCCCTGGTGGCCAAACCCATGGTGGAGCAGAAAAAAGGCGTTATCATCAATGTAGGCTCTCTCTGTGGATTCATTGCCAATACAGAGTCCATCGGCTACCACGCCTCCAAGGGTGCGGTACGGATGGCTACCCAGGTGATGGCCCGCGACCTGGCTCCTTACGGAATACGGGTACTCTCGGTTGCTCCCGGCTGGGTGCGGACGGGGATGCTGCTTGCCGACATTGAGGCGCAAGGTGCTTCCCTGCACATGAAAAACCGCGTCATTGAGCCGGAGGAGATCGCCAACGCTATTTACCTGCTGTCCCTCCCGGAGGCCAGCGCTATCAATGGCACAACGGTAATGACGGATGATGGGTATACATCGTTCAAATACTAAGAGCTTATCCCAAAACTGTTCTCCAGGAAAATCTAAAGTCTTTGCGGTGCAGCGCCTAAAAAGCCTATTTTGTTAACAAGGTACATAGATGGGACTGTACCCCCTTTTTTTGAAAATGTACTCTGACTAAAAGTTTAAGAAATCCCGCAGAAGGTCTCATTTAGAAAACCTTCTGCGGGATTTTGGTGCTCCGGTTTTGGAGGCTTTCGA
>CANOBV010000186.1 GCA_947564255.1 uncultured bacterium
GTGCGCAGGGCGGTCTCGCTGATCTGGGCGGCCTGGCGGCGGCGCTTCACCTTCAAAGCGGCGGACACGTGGGGGATGACGCTGGCGGTCAGCGGCACCATGAAGGAGGCGGGCAGGTTATACAGGGTCAGCGCCTTGTTGTACACGCCCTTCAGGGTGCGGGCGTCATCCAAGGACAGCTTCAGCGCGTCCTGGAGGCGGCCCA
Organism: uncultured bacterium; assembly: GCA_947564255.1. Taxonomy (GTDB): domain Bacteria; phylum Bacillota; class Clostridia; order Oscillospirales; family Oscillospiraceae; genus Enterenecus. Next base: position 206 of record CANOBV010000186.1, read on the forward strand.
TGAGGATGGCGTTGTCCAGGATGTTGGTCAGGGCGATGACAGAGGAGCTCAAGGTAATTGGGATCGCCAGCGCCGCCAGAGTGGTGAGGATGGTCTTGGAGTCCTCCGGCTCGTCGTGGCTCTCCGGCTGGGCCCGGGAGTGGCGGCGGTAGCAGAAATACATATACACCGCCCCCAGCAGGCAGCCCACAGACACCCCCAGGATGGCCCCGGCTGCGGCCATGGCCTCGTCCTCGAAGGACTTCTTGAAGGCGGAGGCCAGGGCCAGGCCGATGGTCAGCTTGCACAGGGCCTCAATGACCTGGGACACGGCGGTGGGAGTCATCTGGGCGTGGCCCTGGAAATAGCCCCGCATGGCGGACATGGGGCAGATAAAAAACACCGCCGGGGCCAGGGCCAGGATGCTGTAGGCGGCGTGGCTGTCCTGCATCAGGTCGGCCAGCTGCTGGGGCAGAAAGGCCATGACGCAGAAGCTGACGGTGCCCAGGATGCAGAAGGCGGCCAGGGCCAGGGAGAACACCTTTTTCACCTGGTTCCCCCGGCCCAGGGCATTGGCCTCCGACACCATTTTGGACAGGGCCACCGGCAGGCCGCCGGTGGAGATGATGATGAGCAGGGCGTAGATGTCGTAGGCGGTGTTGAAGTCGGCGAAAGCCGCGTCAGTGAGGATGTTGGCCAGCGGCACCTTGTACAAAGCGCCGATGAGCTTGACCACAACGACACTGGCCGTCAAAATGGCGGCTCCGCCGAAAAACGAGTTCTTTTTTGGGGTGGATGCAGACATATCCTCAGACCTTTCCCATCACAAGTCCCGTTATTTGAACAGCAGGGGCAGGGCGTACTGCTTGACCTCCGCCTTGATCCGGTCCAGGTCCAGCGTCAAAAACGCCCCGTTCTGGTATATGATACGGCCCCTGGCCATATTCATGCACACGTTGGCCCCGTGGGCGGAGAACACCAGGTTTTCCGCCGGGTCGTGGCAGGGGATCAGGTTGGGGGCGTCAAAGTCCACCAAAATGAGGTCGGCCGCCCGGCCCGCCTCGATGCGCCCGGTGTTCCGGCCCAAAGCTTTCGCCCCGTGGACGGTGGCCATCTCCAACGCCTGCCGGACCGTCATGGCCATGGGGTCCCGGTTCACGCCGTTGTGGAGGACGGCGGCCAGCTTCATGTCGGCGAACATGTCCACGCTGTTGTGGGAGCTGACGCCGTCGGTGCCCAGGGCCACGTTTACGCCCGCTTTGAGCATGGCGGGAATGGGGGCCACGCCGGAGCCCAGCTTCAGGTTGGAATAGGGGTTATGGACGCAGGACACGCCCTTCTGCTTCATGAGAGCCCAGTCCTCGGGGGTGGTGTAGACGCAGTGGGCGGCGATGGCCCGGCTGTCCCACACGCCGTACCGGTCCAGCAGCTGGATGGGAGTCAGGCCGTATTTCTTCACGCACTCCTCATGCTCCTTTTTGGTCTCCGAGATGTGCACGTGCATCCCCAGGCCATGCTCATGGGCGTAGCCGGCCACCCACTCCCACACCGGGGGGCAGGAGGTGTACTCGGCGTGGATGGAGGCGTCGGCCAAAATCTGGCCGTCCCCGGCGTTGTGCCAGTTTTCATACAGCCGGACGTGGTTCTCGCAGTCCCCGCACTTGTCCGGGGTAAAGCTGTCCGGACTGCCAAAGTACACCGCCCCCACCGACAGGTTGGCGGAGATGCCCGCGTCCAGCACCTGCCGGGCAATGACGTCGGTGCGCATATACATGTCGGCAATGCAGGTGACGCCGGAGGCGATCATCTCCGCCAGACCCAGCCCTGTGGCGGCGGCGATGGAGCGGTCGTCCCACCGGTCCTCGGCGGGGAAGATGAAGTCCTGGAGCCAGCTTTGCAGGTCGTGGCCCCCGCCGTACCCCCGCATGAGGGTCATGGGCACGTGGGTGTGGGCGTTGACGAAACCGGGCATCATCACCTTGCCGGTGCAGTCGATGGTCTGGTCAAAATCCCCCTGAGGCCGGTTGGGCCCCACGTAGGAGATGTTGGTCCCATCCACCGCCACATAGCCGTAGCGCAGGGTGGTGAAGGCCTCGTCCATGAGAAGCGCGGTGACATTGGTAAACAGGGTGGTCATGCAAACCCCTCCTATTAAATTACAGTTTTCTCAGACAGCCCAGCACCAGCCGGGAGAACTTATCCTTGGCGGCCTCGGCGGCGTCCAGCACCTCTTTTTCGCTAAGGGGCTGGTCCAGAATGCCCGCCGCCATGTTGGACAGCAAAGTGAAGCCCAGCACCTCCATGCCGCAGTGACCCGCCACAATGACCTCCGGGGCGGTGGACATGCCCACCGCGTCGCCGCCCAGAACGCGGGCCGCCCGGATCTCGGCGGGCGTCTCGTACTGGGGGCCGTAGCAGTAGAAGTAGACCCCCTCCCGCAGGGTGATGAACATATCGGCGGCGGTGTCCCGGGCGATTTTCTGGAGCCGGGGGGTGTACAGGTGGGAGGCGTCGGGGAAGCGAACGCCGAACTCGGGCAGGTTGGCCCCCCGGAGGGGGGACTCGGAGAACATCTTGATGTGGTCGGTGATGAGCATCAGGTCCCCCGCCTGCCAGTCGGTGCGCACGCACCCGGCGGCGTTGGTGACGATGAGGGTGTCGCAGCCCAGCAGGCGCAGCACCCGCACGGCGTAGGACACCTCGTCGTAGCCGTAGCCCTCGTAGTGGTGCATCCGGCCCTGCATGACGGCCACATTTTTGCCCGCCAGCACGCCGAACACCAGCCGGCCCGCGTGGCCGGGGGCGGTGGACGCCTTGAAATGGGGGATCTCCCCGTAGGGGATGGCGGTGGGGTTTTCCACAATGTCGCCCAGGAAGCCCAGGCCGGAGCCCAAGACCATGGCGACTTTAGGTGTAAATCCCCCGATTTTTTCCTTGATGTAATCAGCGCTCTCCTGATACTGTGCGAATGTGTACGCCATAGCCGCAGCCTCCTGTATTCATATTTTTGTTCAACTGATTTAGTTTACACCATTTCCCGGCGGAAATCAATGAACAGGATATAAATTCCGCAAAAAAGCCGCCATACTTTGTGGCCCGCCCCGTTGCATTTTGGGCAAAATAGTAGTATGATTTACCAACTGGCAACACTTCAATGCCGATTGGCAACAGTCTAAGGAGGACACTCCATGAGAGATGGCTTTATCAAGGTGGCGGCGGGCACGCCCAAGATACGGGTGGCCGACTGCGATTATAACGCGGGGCAGATCATCGCCCTGATGAGGGAGGCGGCGGCCCAGGGTGTAAAGGTTTTGGCCCTGCCGGAGCTGTGCCTCACCGGATACACCTGCGGGGACCTGTTTTTGCAGCCCACCCTGCTGGACGGGGCGGAGCGGGCGCTGGGGCGTATCCTGCTAGAGACGGCGGAGCTGGAAATTGTGGCCGCCGTGGGCCTGCCGGTGAAAACCAATCACAAACTGTATAACTGCGCCGCCATTATGTTCAGAGGAGAGCTACTGGGACTGGTTCCCAAGACCCATATCCCCAACTATGGGGAGTTTTATGAGGGGCGCTGGTTTGCCTCCGGCCAGAACTGTGGCGAGGCGGCTTGGCTGTGCGGTGAGTGGGTGGATATGAGTTCCCAGCGGCTGTTCAACTGCTACACTTTGCCGGAACTCACCATTGGCATTGAGCTTTGTGAGGACCTGTGGGCGGTGGAACCGCCCTCCAACGTCATGGCCCAGGCCGGGGCCACCCTCATTTTGAACCTGTCCGCCTCTGACGAGCTGGCGGGGAAGGCAGATTACCGCCGCGCTTTGGTCATGGGTCAATCTGCCCGGTGTGTCTGCGCCTATGTCTATGCCGACGCGGGAGAGGGGGAGTCCTCTACCGACCTGGTGTTTGCGGGGCATAACATCATTGCGGAAAATGGAACGATCCTAACAGAACAGCGATTCAGTACAGGATTGACCATCAGCGAAATTGACGTTGATAAGCTGAGATATGAGCGGCGGCGGATAAATACGTTTTTGCCTGTGTACGAAACAGGCTACAACGTTTTCTCCCTGGATGTGGAAGAAACAGCCCTCACCCGCCCCATCTCCCCCACCCCCTTTATCCCGGCGGAGGCCGGGGACCGGGCCCAGCGGTGCGAGGAAATCTTGACCATCGCCGCCCTGGGCCTGAAAAAGCGGCTGGAGCACACCAACGCCTCCTGCGCCGTGGTGGGCCTGTCCGGCGGGCTGGACTCCACCCTGGCCATCCTCATCACCGCCAAGGCTTTCGACATGCTGGGCCGGGACCGGAAAGGGATTTTGGCCGTCACCATGCCCTGCTTCGGCACCACGAAACGGACCCGCTCCAACGCGGAGGTCCTTGCCCTGGAGCTGGGGGCAGACTTCCGGGAGGTCAATATCGGCGATGCGGTCAAACAGCACTTCGCCGACATCGGCCAGTCCATGGAGGACCAGTCCGTCACCTTTGAGAACGCCCAGGCCCGGGAGCGCACCCAGGTGCTCATGGACCTGGCCAACCAGCGGGGCGGGCTGGTCGTCGGCACCGGGGACCTCAGTGAGCTGGCCCTGGGCTGGGCCACCTACAACGGGGACCACATGTCCATGTACGCCGTCAACGCCTCCATCCCCAAGACCCTGGTGCGCCACCTGGTGGCCTGGGAGGCGGACCGGCTGGGCGGCCGGGCCGGGGAGGTTTTGCGGGACATCCTGGACACCCCCGTCTCCCCCGAGCTGCTCCCCCCCAAGGACGGGG
>CANOBV010000187.1 GCA_947564255.1 uncultured bacterium
ACACTACAGAATAAAATGGTGTATAGAATTTGAAATATTTTTAAACGATCTGTGAAAGTCAAAGCAAAGTAATAAAGTCGCTGTTGGCATAACCCTCAGTTCCGTCAAAGGAGACTAAGTACCAGCCCTGCCATTGATTCAGGATGGTCAAACGTGTGCCATCGTAAGCTTTGGCGATTACAGGAGCGGAGGTGGAGGGACGGGAGCGGATATTTAAATAGCCCCAATCAATATCTACCACGCCTTGGCGAGATTTGGTAGGAGTCAAAAAGGGGATACCGAAATACTCGGTAAGAGCCAACACAATAGTCCGGGCTATTTCGTCCAAGTTCGTTTTGATCCAAGTGGCATCATCTTCATTGTCGTGATAGCCCAGTTCGATGAATACTGATGGGGCCCGGGGTTGGCGCACCTCGCCAATGGAGGTGGTAGCTTCTGCCCGTACCCGATTGGGTAGGGGATAGATAGCCTTCAGATTGGTGGACATGATTTCTGCAGCGCGCTTTCCATTAGAACTGCCTGGATAGTAAAAAACAATGATGCCGCGGGTACCACCGTAATTACTGGGGGCAGAGGCATTGGAGTGCAGCGCCAGGTGGAGGTCATAAGTACCGGCGTTGGATGCGCGTATGGAGGACGCGGCGGTCATATCCGGCGTGTTCCTCGTATAGCGGATACCGGAAGCTTCCAGGTAGGGAATCATGGCATCGGCTAAGCGGTTCATCCACTCCTCTTCACTGCCACCGGTAACATACATGTTGGATTCTTGCGTAGATGGAGAAAGATAAATAATTGGCATAAGGAAACCCTCCTTTGTTCTATCCTATGCGGCAGGATGGAAGTTGACAAAGGAGGGCTTACTTCGCATAAAGACGGCGTGCCAGCTCTGCGTATTGGATTAATCCCAGGCGTTCGCCCCGGACGGTTTCCGGCAGGCCGCAGTCCAGAATGAATTGCCGAAGCTGCTCTTTGGAAAACCTGCTGCCGTAGGCGGCAGACAGCGCGTTGAGCAAAGTTTTTCGCCGCTGGGCAAATGCGGCTTTTACCACGGCAAAAATGGCGTCTTTGGAACCGTCCACCGGTGGGGTGGTATAGAGAGTGAGCTGGACCACAGCAGAGGTAACCTTGGGAGCGGGAAGGAAGCAATCGGGGGGCACCTCAAACAACAGCTCGCACCGGGCGTGGTATTGGCAGAACAGAGAGAGCGCGCCGCAGTCCGGTTCACCGGGTTTGGCACAGACTCGCTGAGCCACTTCCCGCTGAATCATCACTGTGACGGACTGGAAACAGTCCGTCTCCAGCAGTTTGGTAAGCACCGGTGTGGTAATATTGTAGGGCAGGTTCGCGCAGGCCTTGAGCGTAAAGCCCGCAAAACGTTCCGACATTATGGCGGCCAGGTCCAGCTTCATCACATCTCCGGGGATAACCTCTACATTGTGGCAGTCCGACAACGTCTCCTCCAAAATGGGGAGCAGGGAGGCGTCCAATTCCACTGCGGCAACCCTGCCTGCCCGACGGGACAGCTGTTGGGTAAGGGGGCCGATGCCCGGGCCTATTTCCAATACCGCACAGCTTTTGTCCAGCCCGGCGGCATCGGCGATCTCCCGAGGCACCCATTCTGCAATAAGGAAATTCTGCCCCATAGATTTGGAGAATCGAAAACCATGGCGGGCCAATAGGGTTTTAATCTCTTTGATGTCGCATAAATCCATATCTGATTCCTTAATAGGCGGCAATGACTCCGCCGCTGTTGGCATAGTAGGAGCTGAGCCCCCGGGTGGCGGTAATGACCACTCCCGCAAACTGACAGCTTTTTTTAGCCAGATCCCACAGCTGTTCCGCACGGTCGGGACAGAGGCATTGGGCAATGTGGAGTACTTTTCCAATATGCCGTTCGTCCGCTGCCATGATGTCTACCAGCTTGGCCAACGCCTGTTTGACAGATAATGCCTGTCCCCGCTTGCAGATTTCACCCTCAGGGGTGGAGCCCATGATCAGTTTGATGCGCAGAGCGCCGGTGAGCATAGCCTGTACTTTGGTGAGACGGCCGTTTTTCTTCAGATTATCCAGGTTTTCCAGCACAAACAGGGTGTTGGTATCCCGGATGACTTGCTCTGCCTGGGACACTACCTGGGAGAAGGGCAAACCGGAACCGGCCAACTCAAGCACTTTTCGGGCCAGCAGCACCTCCCCGGCGGAGGCTGAGCAGGAATTGAACACATGGACGTTTCGTTCCGGCTGCTCTTCCAGAAACATTTGCTTGGCCTGCCAGGCGCTGTTGTGGGAGCCGCTGAGCAGGGCGGAGAGGGTGACCACGTAGATGTCACCCTGTGCCTGCTGGTATGCTTCCAGATAGTCGCCCGGAGCGGGACAGGAGGAGGATGAGGCTTCAGGACTCTGAGCCATGGCGTAGATGAGCAGGCTGGTATCCAGGTTTTGGTCGTCCACATAATCCGTGCCGCCCACACGGATAGTCAGCGGGATGGAGCGGAACACCGGGTTCGCCCGCATTTCGGGGGTCAAATCGCAGCAGCTGTCAACGATGATGGAAAAGCTCATAAAAACAATCCCCTTATATAATAATACAAATCAGATTATATCAGTTTGCCGGGGATTGTCAAGGGAGAGTGCGGGCGTCAGGAGGTCTTTTTGACATCCGGAGCAGGGTGTCTGAGCCGCTTTTCATAGGCCGCCCGGCGGGGGTCGTAGGGTGGAGGAACCTCCACCAGTACGTTTCCACGATATCGGAAGCCGTTTCGGCGGATGAATCCCTGCATGGCTTTATTTTTTTTGTGGGTATCTACCCGAAGCCATTCCAGGCCCCAGGTCAATGCCAGCCGCTCCCATTCGGCGGCCATCCGGTCAGCCAATCCGGAGCCCCGCCATTTTTCCGCTACGGCGCAGCGGTGAATGACGGCATAGGGTTCATTCGACGACCATTTGCCGTCAGTGATGGCGCTGTAACTCTCCTCGGGCTGGGGAGAAAGGGTGAAAAAACCACTTACCTCACCGCAGCAGGTGAGCACATAGCACGTTTTCAGGGCCATGTCGGCCTCGAAGTCCTCTCGGGCGGGATAATTGTCGTTCCACTGGCCGATGGGCGCCAGAAGGGCTTTGGCCTGGGCCAGAATGACCTCCATAGATGCCAAATCGTCCTCTTTTGCCGGGCGGCACTCCACCAGCCGGGGCAGGGGAAGACGGGACAGCTCCCGTTCCAGCTCCGACAGCAGCTTCTGGTCGGACTTGGAGGACAAATCTAGCTTTTCATACAGGTCCGGCCGACGTTCCCTGGTGCGCAGAAGGGACTGCTTGCGCCGCCAGCGCTCCACCTTGGCGTGGTTGCCGGTGAGCAGTTCCTGCGGGACGGTCCTGCCGTGCCATACCTCAGGCCGGGAGTACTGGGGGTATTCCAGCAGGCCGTCCCAATGGCTCTCATTCTCAAAGCACTCGGCGTCGGACAGCACCCCGGGTACCAGGCGGCATACCGCGTCCGCCACTGCCATGGCGGCAATCTCTCCGCCGGTGAGGACAAAATCTCCCAAAGAAATTTCTTCGTCCACACACTCGTCGATAAACCGCTGGTCGATGCCCTCATAGTGGCCGCACACCAGAATCAGGTGGTCCTGCTCCCAGGCCAGCCGTTTGGCGTCCGACTGGGTGAACGTTCTGCCGCAGGGAGAGAGGTAAATGGTGTGGGGGCGCTTGTCATACTGCTTGCAGATATGGTCCCAGCACTGGTACAGCGGGTCGGCCTGGAGCACCGCCCCCCGGCCTCCGCCATAGGGGTAATCGTCCACCTGCTTCTGCTTATTTAAGGTATAGTCCCGAATTTGATGGGTTTCAATGCGCAGAATGTCCCGCTCTTGGGCCCGGCCCAGGATCGACTCGGACAGCACATCCCCCACTGTATCGGGGAACAGCGTCATAATATCAATATGGTACATCGCGCTTTACATCCCCTCAATGAGCTGTACCTTGATATAGCCTGCCTCAATATTCGTCTCTAAAATGAATTCCGGCACGGCGGGGATCATGATCTCGCGCCGGCCCTCCACCACGTAGACCTGCTGCCGGGAGGGGGAGAGAACCTCCCTCAATATGCCCAGTTTATCTCCATGCTGGTCCACCACATCCAGCCCGATGATATCGGCCAGGAAAAATGTGCCCTGGGGCAGCTTGGCGTCGGTCCGGCAGATCTGAACCGTTTTCCCTTTGAGCGCCATAGCCCCCTCCACCGTGTCCACGCCTTGAAAACGAGCGATAACGCTGCCCTTGTGGACCCGGCTGGCGGGCACCGCCATGGCGGCGCCGTCCACATAGAGGGTGGAGAATTGGCATAGGAAATCCGGGCTGTCCGCCCAGGGAACAATGCGCACCTCTCCGCGAATGCCGTGGGTATTGACAATCTGGCCGCAGTCGAGAAATTCATTCATGAAAAAGCAACCTCCAAAAAAACAGGCGGGGCACAACCCCGCCTGTTCCTCGTTTCAGTCAACGATGTCGACCGAGAGCTTTTTGCCCTGGCGTTGGGCAACCGAACGCATCAGCGCCCGAATCTCTTTGGCGATACGGCCCTGCCGGCCGATCACCTTACCCATATCGTTGGGGGCGACCCGGAGCTCCAGCACCGTCTCGGCGGGCGTCTCATATTCAGAGACGGACACCGCGTCGGGATCGTCCACCAAGCTGCGGGCGATATAAGTGAGCAATTCTTTCATGGGGCCTCCTGAGCAAAATTACAGGCCAGCCTTTTTCAGCAGGTCGCGCACCGTATCGGTGGGCTGAGCGCCGGCTTTGATCCAGGCCTGGGCCCGGTCAGTGTCGATGTTGACGGCGGCGGGGTTCTGCCGGGGGTCATAGGTACCGATCTCCTCGATGAAGCGGCCGTCCCGGGGATAGCGGGAGTCGGCGACCACAACGCGGTAGAAGG
>CANOBV010000188.1 GCA_947564255.1 uncultured bacterium
GCATACATCATAAAAGGCTTTAAACTTTAAGCGATAATTTTTCTACAGTTCCTAACGGTGGAGTTGCTGGGGTTACTGGGGGATGGCACATAGCCGACCCCGCCGCTGTTGCTCCTGACGGTGACGGTACAGATGGCGGTCTTGCCCCCGTCCGCTGTGGTGACGGTGATGGTGGCGGTGCCCGCGCTGACGGCGGTTACATTCCCGCTGGCGTCAACCGTGGCAACGGCGGTGTTGCTGGATGCCCAGGTCACAGCCTTGTCGGTGGCGTCGCCGGGGGCAACGGTGGCGGTCAGCCGCTCCGAGCCGCCCACGGTCAGGGTCGTGCTGGTCTTGTTCAGCGTGACGCCGGTGACGGCGATGGTCGGGTCGGTGACGGCCAGCGTCCCCGCCACATAGGTGATAGCCGTGTTGTAATTGCCGGTTGCCGGAACAGCCGCGCCGCTGGCGGTGATGGGGTACTGGCCGATGGTGTCCATGTCCGCGTCACAGGCCAGGGTGGGCGCGGTAGCCAGCGTGTCAGCGCCCACAAGCCCGGTCACGGTGTAGGTCAGGGCGGGCTTTGCGGTGCCTACGTCAGCCTGTTTGTCATCCGCTGTGATGGTGATACTGGCCTTGCTAATGGTGAAGTCCAGGGACAAGCTGCCAATATAGGTATTCGTATCAGTGAGGGAGATAATCACGGTATAGTCCCCCGCATTGGTGGGCGGCGTGGTGCTGTTATAGCTGGTGCCGTTCCTCCCGACATAAGTATCGGTAAAGCTGCCGCTGTACGGCGAGGCCGTGGACGTGGCCTTGGCAACGGTCACAGATACATTCACTGTCGCGGTGTTGTAGTTCATATCTGTTGGAGTAAATGTCACTTCAAATTGCGCTGTCCCAGCGCTGGGCTTGGTGGCAGGGGCCGTCCATGAGAACGATCCCGCAACGCTGCCCGCGCCGTCCGTCAGGGCGCTGTCGCTCAACGCCTGCCCGTAGGTGATCCCGGTGGCGGTGGGGGCCTTGGTGATGGAGCTGTCAACCTTGGTGATCGTGCCGGTGGCATTCACTGAGGAATCCTTGGGCAGTGTGTAATTGTTTGCCTTGGCACTGCTTTTTAGCTCTACGAGGATGGTAGCAGACTTATTCTCCCCAGCATTCGGGTCATCATAGTTGCCAAAGGCGGTGTAGTCCTGGCCGAGGGCCAGCGTTTCGCCGTTTACCAGCCCGGTAAAGGTCACGCCGGACACCTCAGCCGTATGATAAGTGGGTTTATAGGGCCTTGTCTTAATGGTCACGCTGGTGACGGTCAGGGGGGCCTTGCTGATGGTCACGCTGGCCGGGACCACGCCCATGGACTGGGGCAGGGTGTAGTTGGACGCCGCCCCGCCGGTGAGGGTCAGCCGGGGCAGGGTAACGCCGGTATACGTCTCTGCGTCGGAGCCGCTCAGCGTTCCGGTCAGTCCGGTGAGGTCAACGGATACATTGTCGCTGTTCAAAACTCCGTCCAGGGTCACGCCAGTGATCTGCACCGAATTGGTTCCGTCATATGTCCTATCCTTCGCCGCTGCGCCGGTGACGGTCAGCGGGGCCGGGGTGACGGTGACGCTGCCGGATAAATTGAAACTACCAACAACGGTATTGGCTCCCTGATAAAAAAGGCGAGGGGAAGCAGTATAGCTGTAATCTCCAGCTGGCAGCTTATCCGGCAGCTGGACTTGAAGCGCAGACCCAAGCAGCGAGGATTGGTCGTTAGACAGTGCTTGCAGATACCAGCAATTCTCCCCCTCAACCTGCGGCTCAAGGCTGTAGCCCTCCGCCAGCTCCGCCGTGCAGGCCAGCTTCACGCTTCCTGTCTCCCCGTAGGCCACGGAAAAATCGGGCGTTACGGAGGCGGTTCCCACGACTGTCTCAATTTTGCATTTGTCGCAGTAACGTTTGATTGTACTTGTTGCCGGGGCACACCAATGTACCCAGCTGTGCCCCTCCGTCTTCTTCCCGCCGCACAGGGTACAGGTCTGCCAGTGATTTGTTTCATCGTGCCCGTAGTCATCAGAGTATGCGCAGTCCGCCGCAGCTTCTGCCAGCCCGCAGGCCAGGCAGGTCTGCTGGTGGGTGGTGGCGTTTTCGTTGTGGACATAAGCACAAACGCCCTCGCCAGTATGCTGGCACTTCTGCACCGTCACTGTGCCGGTCAGCGACTTATCGCCCAGCACGCCCTTAAAGGGGGTGGTGCCGCTTTCGTCAAAATAGGCGTACCGGGTGTCGTCGTCCTGGGCCAGCAGGCCGCCGAGGGTGAGGGGGGAGGATTGGCTCACTATCGTAATCGCCGCCGTCCCCCCGGAGTATTTTCCACCTGAGAGCTGAACAGATTGTGCATTGCTGACGGCCAATCCATAACCGCCGCCTGTGTTCTGTATGATCACATTTTCGGTGACGGATAGAGATCCGCTCCCATCATTGACCTTTACACCAGCAGATTGCAATCCTCCACTGGTAAAGGTTCCGCCCGCCAGCGTGACATTTCCCCCCACATCAAGAGCTGTGTTGCTTGCAGAAACAACCTCGCCCGCACCCTGAATGGTCACATTTGTGCCCCCATAAGTGCTGATAGCTGCGCCGCCTGTGCAGGTGATAGTATGCCCGCCCAGGTCCAGAAACGTACTGTATTCGCCGCTTGGCGTTGCGTATTTTCAAGAAAAATAGACCGCTAAAAAAGTTGCCCCCCATAACCGTGGACAGGAATCAGGGGTAACCTCTAATGAGCCGGTTTGATTTTCTGCACAAGATGGATTTGCACCATCGGGCTGTGGCGGTTTACATCTATCTGGCAGACCGGGCAAATTACGATGGCGAGTGCTGGCCTGCCAGTGGAATCACAGCGGTAAAGGTAATGACCCCGTCCGCATACCGGTTGGAAATGCGCCCTTTATGCCGGGTAACGATGGCCTTCGCGGTGGACAGACCAATCCCATATCCCCCGGTTGACCGGGCGCGGGAGGAATCCGCCCGGTAGAAACGGTCAAAGTACCGGGAAAGCTGAGAGGCGTCCAGCCCCGCGCAGGGATTTGATACGGAGATGAGGATATTTCGTCCCCGGATGGACACTGACAGATGGATCACGCCCGCCGGGTCGCAGTATTTCAAAGCATTGTCCAGGAGGATAGAGAATAGGCGAAAAAAATTATCCTGGACGCCCTTGAGATAAATGTCCTCCGCAATTTCCGCGGTCAGAGATTTTTCATCCGCCTCTGCCAGCGGCTGAAAGGCGTCCACATTGGCCCCGGCGACTTCACTAACAGAAAAGCGAAACGCCGCGCCCACCTTCACCGCCTCCTCTGTCCGCGCCAGCTCCACCAGGTTCTTTATGAGCTTATCCAAACGCTTAATTTGCGATTTTGCGCTGTCAAGCCACTTATCCTTTCCATAGCTGGCTTCCAATAGGCCCATATCTGCCGATAAAATCGCCAGGGGGGTTTTCAGCTCATGAGAAGCGTCGGTGATAAACTGCCGCTGCCGTTCCAGGTTGTCCACAAAGGGCTGGGTTACCCTCTTGGACAGGAACAGGATGAGGACGAACACCATCAGGATACAGGCAAGGAATATCAGCGCCGTGACGCGGAGCATATTGATAGACGACTGAATTTGAAGAAAGCAGTCCACCGCGATGATCACGCTTCCCCCGTCCTCCTGGGGAAACACGCCGAAACGGTAATAGCCCGCATACCCCCGCTCCGACCCGGTGTCCACAATGCGGCCGGCCGTCTCCACCACGGTCTGGCGGTCCAGAGCGGCAATATGCTCCAGGTCAACGGACACGATTTCCTTTTGTGCCGTGAGCTCCACCATGAAGTACCGGATTTCAAAGGGGGTTTCCGGGGTTATCTGAAAGCTGAAGTCCGCGGGATCAAAGCGGCCGCCCCGAGGGGGATGGAATCTTCCTCCGTTCTGATGCAGGATGGAGATGGCGTTGTCCATCCTCTGGGCTGTCGTATAATAATTGCCAAACCAAATGGCGGCGCAGAGGACCGTCATGGTTCCAATCAGGGAGATCATGGCAATAAGGATGAACTTCCGGCGCAGAGAACGGATCATGATATCTCCTCCAACAGGTAGCCCTGTCCCCGGCGGACGGCGATGTGGACATTGGCCCCCGCCGCCTCCAGCTTCCGGCGCAGGTAGGAGATGTAGGCCCAGACCACATTGATTTCCGCGTCGCTGTCATAGCCCCAGATATGTTCCATGAACTGCTCCGTGGAGATCAGCCGTCCGGTTTGCCGCATGAGCAGCTCCAGCATCTGGAACTCCTTGTTCCCAAGCCGGATGCAGGAAGCGCCGCAGGTCAGTTCAAAGGTGGAGCAGTCCAAGGCGACGTTTCCGGCGGTGAGGACTTTTGAGACGTACTCGCTGCCTCTGCGCGTCAGGGCCCGAACCCTGGCCATAAATTCCCGGCTGTCAAAGGGCTTGGGCAGGTAGTCGTCCGCTCCGCTGTCCAGCCCATCCACCCGGTCCTCCACCTGGCTTTTCGCCGTCAGCAGCAGCACCGGCGTGGCAACATTTTTAGCCCGCAGGGACCGCAAGACCTGGATGCCGTCCAATCCCGGCATCATAATATCCAAAACCAGGCAGTCGTAATTCTCCGCCAGCCCGTAGTCCAGGGCGTCCTGGCCATTGTAGACCACGTCCACGGAGTAGTGCTCACGCTTAAGCAGTGCCTCCAGCGCCATGGTCATCTCCCGCTCGTCATCCGCAACCAAGATCCGCATATTCCTGCTCCTTTCCAGATCCTCCACTGTGCTCCGAGAAGATCCTGAATCCTCCTCTATTGTACGGGCACATGCCGCCAAAATCAAGAGCAAAACCAGTGGCGGAATACAAATTTTCTTATTATTTCCGTATAAATCTGCTAAGATATATTTACATAAAGGTAC
>CANOBV010000189.1 GCA_947564255.1 uncultured bacterium
CGACCACCGAGATCTACACTCTTTCCCTACACGACGCTCTTCCGATCTGAAAGGCAGACATCATTCGCAAGTACATAAATCATTGCTGTCCGGCACTTGCGAATGATGTCTGCCTTTCTATTGAAATACCCCAACGAATCCCGGGAAATTGTTTGACATTTTCCCCGCTCAGGTACCGATCCGGCACCCGGGTCATCCGTCACGGTGCATTTCTTGGACATCACGGCGCCGTCCGCTTTACCGGAGGAACAGTTTGCCGATATCCGCGTCTTCGAGGGTGAGCAGGAAACGCTTTTTTTCAATGCCACCCGCGTAGCCGGTCAGGCTTCCATTGGAGCCGATAACCCGGTGACAGGGTACGATGATGGAAATCTTATTATGGCCCACCGCGCCGCCAACGGCCTGGGGTGACATATGTTCCAGCCCCTTTTTTTCCGCCAGGTGTTTTGCGACTGCCGCGTAAGTCGTTGTCTGCCCGTATGGAATGGCGCGAAGAATTTCCCACACCTCGTTTTGAAAGCCGGTGCCTGTAAAATGCAGGGGTACTGCAAATCCGGGTTCCGTGCCTGAAAAATAAAGGTCAAGCCAATGCCTCGCAGTTTCAAATAGCGGAAGTTCTTTTTCCTCATGCTCTTTGTCCAAGCAGCAGGCAAAATATTTTTGCCCCTCAAACCACAGCCCGGTCAAACCGACCTCATCCGCCGCCAGAAGGATGCTTCCCAGGGGAGACTGATAATGACTGGTGTACTGCATACCGTAACCTCCGTTTTTCTGTTGTTATGGGCGGGAAGTTATGGGAAGATAAAAATTTCCTCAATTGGGACATCCACCGCCCTGGAAATATCCACGGCCAATTTGAGAGAAGGATTGTACTGAGCCTTTTCCAACCGCATAATGGTCTCCCGGCGGACCCCCACTTGGGCTGCCAGCTGCTCTTGAGTCAACTCCTTGAGCTGGCGGTACTTTTTCAGCCTGCACTCGAAGTCCGGCATGGTCACTCCTCCCTTGCGTCATCAATTTGATCTGCGCGGTCATAGCGGTAGAGCAGATATTCGCAGAGGAACAGGTCCAGCGCCACCGTCAGGGAGAGTACGACCAGCACAGCGATGAGGGTGTACTCCAAATATCCCAATATCGCCCCACGGCTCACCACCAGCAGGATCACGAACAGGATTGCCATGGTCACCCGGTGGGCGGTGAGCTCGGCCCGGACCTTGTTTTCCGCATACCGTTCGTCCATGAGGGTGTCCGACATTTTACCCTCGTAGAAGAAGCCAAAAAAGCCGAAGAACAAGAAGAAAGTAAAAGGATACACTTGATGAAACGCGCCATAGGTCCAGAATCCCAAAAATCCAAGGAACCCGGCGAAACCCAGCAGGCCCAGCCTGGGGTCTAGTTTTCGGGTGGTTTTGGTTTTTGCCAGCCGCCGCTTGTCGGCGATGACGGCCCAGATGAGCAGTGCCCCCAGATAGATTACGTACAAGTTGAACAGAAACAGGGAGAGCAGCATGGGCAGGTCTTTGGATAGAAACTCATAAGCTGTAAAATCCATAGGGGCCACCAGCCGCCAATCGTTGAAGACAATAGAATACCAGCTGGCTCCGGCCAACAGCAGAACTACCAGCACACCAAGGATAATTGTAAGTTTTGCGCTGGGTTTTTTCATGGCATGTTCCTCCTAACAGATGAGATTTATTTCTCTCTTGATAGGATAAATATATCACTTTCTTGGGAGGCTGTCAAGAGGAAAGTTACAAATAAATCACACTACACGTAAATTAGGGAAAGACCTCCCAGGCCAACGGTCCGGGAGGTCTTTCGTCTTATAAAACTTTGTTGGAAGCAAAATCCGCCATGCTGTGTCAGGGCCTGACAGCCGTTCACAATTTTTTCTGGGAGCCTACCTGTTCCAGGTCCTCCAGAATCTCTTCCAGAGACATGCCGGCCTCGGCGTTTACGGTGCCGGTGACGGCGCCCTCGGCGATGGGGCAGTCGGCCATGACAATCTTCCGTCCCTCCATGGACTCAATCACCATCTCGGCGGTCATGACGGCGCTGCCCATGTCCATGAGGACGATGACCCCGTCCTCAGAGTACACCTGGTCGACGGCGTTGGAGATTTTCTCAAAGCTGGTGCCGAAGGAACCGTCCTCCAGCCCTCCGGCGGCGGCGATGGGCACCGTCTTGGCCATCATCCGGGCCAGGTCTGCGACCCCTTCCGCCAGCTTGGCGCTGTGGGATACAATGACGAAGCCAACCATGTCACACCTCGTTTGCCACAATCTCCAGCACCATGGTGAAGGAGGTGGCCCCGGGGTCCTGGTGCCCGATGGAGCGCTCGCCCACATAGCTGGCCCGGCCCTTGGTGGCGGCGATGGTCTTGGTGAATTCCACGCCCTCCCAGGCGGCGGCCACGCCGGCGGCAAAGGCGGCCTTGGGGTCGGAGGTCTCCGCCCATTTGGCCTCCATGGCCTCCTTGGCGGGGATCATGGCGTCCAGCATGGTTTTTTCGCCCTTGGTGGAGCGGCCCCGCTGCATGATGCCCTCAATGGCCAGCTGGAGGCCTTCCAGAAAACCAGGGACGTCGATTTCGGCCTTGCCCTTGAGGGCGGCCCCCAGTTTCATGAAGCCGGTGCCGTACAGGGGGCCGGAGGCCCCGCCCACCGTGGACACAAGGGTCATTCCCACGGTTTTGAGCACGTCGCCCGGTTCTTTGTCCGCCAGGGTATCCAGCTTTTTCTCCACCTCGCCGAAGCCCCGGGCCAGATTGATGCCGTGGTCTCCGTCGCCGATAACGTTGTCCAGTTCGGTGAGGAACGCCTTCTCCTCCTCGATTTTGGCCGCGACCTTGTGGATGGTGGCAATGAGTTTTTCAGTGTTCATTTGGTCAGCCTACCTTTTCAGAAATGTGATGCGTCACGAACCTGCTTTCCCGTTGATGAGCGGGGCTTGCCTCAGACCTTGAAGCCCGGAGTGTCCGCCTTGGCGTCCAGCAGGCCCTTCAGCTGGTCGTCCAGTTTCAGCAGGGAGATGGAGAAGCCCGCCATCTCGATGGAGGTCATATACTCGCCCACAAAGGTCTTGTAGACCTTGACGCCCTTCTCGGCCAGCACATCGGCTACCCGGTTGTTGATGATGAACAGCTCCATCAGCGGGGTGGCCCCGGCGGAGTTGATCATGACGGCCACCTCGCTGCCCGCGAAGTCCAGGTCGCCCAGGATCTGGGCCATGAGCATATCCACGATTTCGTCGGCGGTCTTGAGGGGTTCGCGGTGGGTGCCCGGCTCGCCGTGGATGCCGATGCCCACTTCCATCTCGTCCTCGGAAAGCTCGAAGCCGGGCTTGCCCGCAGCGGGGACGGTGCAGGGTTCAATGGCCGCGCCCATGGTGCGCACGTTGTCGATGACCTTCTGGGCCACGGCCTGGACGGCGTCCAGGTCGGCGCCGGTCTCCGCCATGGCGCCGGCGATCTTGTGGACGAACACGGTGCCCGCCACGCCCCGGCGGCCCACGGTGTACAGGCTGTCCTTCACGGCCACGTCGTCGTTGACCACCACCTGGGCCACCTTGATGCCCTCGTCCCGGGCCATGTCGGCGGCCATCTCGAAGTTCATCACGTCGCCGGTATAGTTCTTAATGACCATCAGAACGCCCGCGTCGGTGGCGATGGCCTTAATGCCCTCATAGACCTGATCGGGGGTGGGGGAAGTGAATACGGCCCCGGCCACAGCTGCGTCCAGCATACCCTTGCCCACGTAGCCGCCGTGGGCGGGCTCATGGCCGCTGCCGCCGCCGCTGATAAGGGCTACCTTGCCCTCTTTTTTGCTGGCGCGGACGACGACATTGCCGCAGTCCAGCTTGCGAACATACTGGGGATATGCTTTGACCATGCCTTGGATCATCTGATCCTCTACTTTGTCCACTGCGTTGATGAACTTCTTCATGTTGACACGCTCCTTAAATAATTTGAAATGGCAAGATTTTTCGGGATGAGGACGGGAAAAAACGTTGTGGGGAAACCAGGGACCGCTATAATTAAATTTTGATACAACGCCCGGTCCGCCGGGCTTCACAAAAACAGGGGAGGGAACTGCCTTGGATCAACGCTTTTATGACGCGGTGCTGGCCTCGCCGGTGATCGCGGCGGTAAAAGACCTGGAGCAGCTGGAGGACTGCCTCACGCTGGATAACATCCAGGTGGTGTTTCTGCTGTTCGGAGACCTGTGTTCCATTACGGACGTGGTGGCGCGGGCCAAAGCCGCCGGAAAAATTGTACTGGTTCATGTAGACCTGATTTCCGGGCTGTCCTCCAGCCAGGAGATCGCTGTGGACTTTCTGCGTCAGAACACCCAGGCAGACGGCATCATCACCACCAAGCCGAATTTCATCCGCCGGGCCCGGGAACTGAAGCTATTCACGGTTATGCGCCTGTTTGTCATTGATTCCATGGCGCTGGCGGGCATCAGCAAACTGGAGAGCGTCAAGCCCGACTTTATTGAAGTACTCCCCGGGGTCATGCCCAAAACCATCCGTAAAATTGCCCAGACCACCCGCATCCCGCTTTTGGCCGGGGGCCTTATCGCGGACAAGGACGACGTGGTGTCTGCGCTGAGCGCGGGAGCTATGGCCGTTTCCGCCACCAGCCGGGACGTGTGGCGGTTGTAAGCCGGCCCGGAGAACGGAAAAAGCCGCCCAGACGCGGGACAGACCCCCGCCCTCCGTCAGGACGGGCGGGGCCTTTCCATGCCTGTACGGCTTTTCAAGATTAGGCGTTTGGGCGTCACTTGCCCTCGCAGTTCATGTCGTCCAGGCTACAGCTGGTGTCCTCATCCTTGGTCACGGCGTTCATGTCGGTGATGGAGAAGCTCTGCTCCTCCTGTCCCTCCAGGCAGT
>CANOBV010000190.1 GCA_947564255.1 uncultured bacterium
TACTCTGGGCACTCTCTTAAATCATCGCGCAGAAAAAGCAAATGGGGTAGTGCTGGGGCAATATAAAAATTCCACGAATTGTATTGAAACTTTTCTCCTGTGAAGCAGGCGATATTTTTCGATTATTGCAAAATCGCAAAACAACTCTAAAAGGTCACTCTGAAAGCGGCTTCATTGTGGGGAACAGCAAAACCTCCCGGATGGAGTCGTTGTTGGTGAGAAGCATCACACAGCGGTCAATACCGATGCCCAGCCCACCGGTGGGGGGCATCCCGTACTCCAAGGCAGTGAGAAAATCCTCATCCATCATGCCAGCCTCGTCATCCCCCTTGGCCCGGAGCTCCACTTGCTTCTGGAAACGCTGGCGCTGATCAATGGGGTCATTGAGTTCGGAGAAAGCGTTGCCCATCTCACTGTGACAGATGAACAGCTCAAACCGCTCGGTGAGCCGGGGGTCTGCCGGAGACCGCTTGGCCAGCGGAGACACGTCCACCGGGTGCATAGTGATAAAAGTGGGCTGTATGAGCTTGGCCTCCACCCGCTGGTCAAACACCTCGTACAGGGCATTGCCCCAGGTCTTGTCGGCCGTCTCGGGCAGCTCCACGCCGATGGACTTGGCAGCGGCCACCGCCTCCTCGTCGGAGCTGATGGCCATGAAGTCCAGCCCGGTGTACTGCTTGACGGCCTCGTGCATAGGCAGGCGGGGCCAGCCGGGAGTGAGGTCAATCCGCTCCCCCTGCCACTCCACCTGATAGGTGCCCAGAATCTTCTGGGCGGCGGAGGACAGCAGGTCCTCGAACAGATCCATCATGTCGTTGAAGTCGGCGTAGGCCTGATAGAGCTCGATGGTGGTAAATTCCGGGTTGTGCCGGTTGTCCATGCCCTCGTTGCGGAAGATGCGGCCCATCTCATACACCCGCTCCAAACCGCCCACGATGAGCCGCTTCAGGGGCAGCTCGGTGGCGATGCGCATGTACATATCGATGTCCAGGGTATTGTGGTGTGTGATGAAAGGCCGGGCCGTGGCGCCGCCGGAGATGGTGTTGAGCACCGGGGTCTCCACCTCCATGAACCCGCGCGCGTCCATGAAGTCCCGGACATGCTTGATGAACTGGGAGCGGACGATAAAATTGCGTTTCACATCCGGGTTGACGATGAGGTCCACATACCGCTGACGGCAGCGGGTCTCCACATCAGTGAGGCCATGGAACTTCTCCGGCAAAGGCAGCAGGGATTTGGACAGCAGGGTAATGGTCTTGGCCTTGATGGAGATCTCACCCCGCTTAGTGCGGAAGACCTCGCCCTCGGCGCCCACAATATCGCCGATGTCGTACTTCTTGAAAGCGGCCAGCGCCTCTTCCCCAACATCGTCAATACGGACATAGAGCTGAATGCGGCCCGCGCCGTCCTGAAGGTCGGCGAACACCGCCTTGCCCATCCCCCGCTTGCTCATGAGCCGACCGGCCAGCCGGACGGTCTGACCCTCCAGCTGCTCAAAGTGGTCCTTCACCTCCACGCTGTGGTGGGTGACATCGAACCTGGTGATAACAAACGGGTCCTGCCCCTGCTCCCGCAAAGCGGCCAGCTTGTCCCGGCGGATCTGAAGCAGTTCGGACAGAGAGGGTTCTTCCTGAACGGGCTGCTGGCTGTTGGTCTGATCAGACATGGATCTTCTCTCCTTTGTATGGTGACCGGTCTGCCATCACCTCTGGATGGCTACCACCTCATATTCAATGTTGCCGGCAGGGGCCTCCACGACGGCGACATCGCCGATGGCCTTGCCCAGCAGAGCTTTGCCGAAAGGGGACTCCTCGGAAATGCGGCCATTCATGGGGTCAGCCTCTTGAGACCCCACCACCTGATAGGTCTCTTCATCACCGGTGACCACATCCTTCACCGTAATCTTGCTGCCCATACCCACCACATCGGTGTCGTCGGTGTTCTCCTCAATGACCACGCAGTTGGCCAAAATATTCTCGACCTCCGCAATACGGGAGTACAGCTTTCCTTGCTCATTTTTCGCCTCGTCATACTCGCTGTTCTCGCTCAGGTCGCCGAAAGAGCGGGCCTCTTTGATGAGGTCGGCCACTTCTTTCTCCTTCACGGTTTTCAGATAGGTCAGCTCCTGTTTCAATTCCTCCAGGCGCTCGGCGCTCAGCTTATATTCCTTCGCCATCTCATATCCTTCCTTTCTTTCCTTCTCCGGCAGACCGGACAAGGCGGTGAACCGCCAGCGGCGGACAGATTGGGCGCAACAGTTGTTCTATGGAATTATAGATACTTTGGCCGCTTTTGTCAAGTGTTTCCCGAACGGACTCAGTAAGTTCAGTTATTTTTTTCGTCCGGAAGCCCGTTTTTTCCGTTTTCCGCCTTTTAACAGCCCCGCCAAGGCGCCGCCGCACAGACAACCCGCCAGCTCAATGAGGGCCTGGGCCCCCAGCGCCAGTTCGTCGCTCATGAGCAGCCCCACCGCTAACACCAGCACATAGCACACCGCTCCGACGGCCAATCCTCCCAGGAGGCGCCGGGATTTCCACCTGGCACAGGCCAGCAGGCCGCCCACAAAACAGCCCAGCACACACGCTGCCGCTGTCACTTGGGCCGCGGCGTCCTCTTTCAATATCCCTTTGGACACCGCCAGCGCCCCAAGCAGTAAAACCACCAGCTCCACTCCCAGAGCCAGCAGGCCGCCCAGCGCCACCCCAGTGGCCATTTGGACCGCGTTGGTCCCCTGCCCTTCAGCCTTACTCATAAAAAGCACCCCTTTACACATGGTTACCACACCATATGCAAAAGGGGTGCTTGTCATTCCAGGTCAGGAGCGGGTCACTTTTTCTCCTTCTTGTCCTTTTTCTCCTCTTTTTCGGGAGCAGGCGCCTCCTCTGTGCTCTGCGTACCCTTGCTGGAGATGGCCCACTTGGTGAACTCAATGCGTACCCGGTCCGCGCCCGTCTCCATGACGATGGTCTGTTCTTTCACTGCGCAGATGGTGCCCACAATCCCGCCGATGGTAGTAATGGTATCTCCCACCTTTAAGCTGTTGCGCATCTCTTCCGCAGCCTTTTTCTTCTTGTTCTCCGGCCGGATGAGCATGAAATACATGACAGCCAGCATAACGACAATCAAAATAATTTCCACTTAATTTTTCCCCCAATGTAAATTTTTGAACAGAACTCATATAGGTGTATTATAGCGGTTTCCGGCCGGAAACACAACCCCTTTTTTCCTAGCCCGCAAAGTTCTCCTTTAATCTGCCCGCCCGGACAGCTTTTCCGCGTATTCCGAGCGGAATGCGGCGAACTGTCCGGCATCCAGCGCTTCCCGGACCCGCCGGACCAGCTCATTGTAAAAATACAAGTTGTGCATCACCGCCAGCCGCATGGCTAGCATTTCCCCAGCTATAAACAGATGGCGCAAATAGGCTCGGGAAAAGCCGCGGCACACCGGACAGCCGCAATTAGAGTCGATGGGCCGCTCGTCCAGCTTGAAGCGCTCATTTTTGATGTTCAGCGCCCCCTCCCAAGTAAACAGCTTGCCATGCCGGGCGTTGCGGGCAGGCATGACGCAATCGAAGAAATCCACCCCCCGGGCCACTGCCTCAATAATATTGGAGGGCGTCCCCACTCCCATGAGATACCGCGGCTTGTCCGCCGGCATATGGGGCTCCACCGCCTCAATAATGCGGTACATCACCTCGGTGGGTTCCCCCACCGCCAGCCCACCAATGGCGTAACCGCCGCAGTCGACCCTGGCCGTCTCCCTCATATGCCATACCCGCAGATCCTCGTAGGTGGCCCCTTGATTGATGCCGAACAGCACCTGCCCCGGATTCACACAGTCCGGCAACGCATTCAGCCTGTCGTGTTCCGCCTTGCAGCGCTCCAGCCAGCGCAGCGTCCGCTCACAGGAGGCTTTAGCATAATCATAGGGGGCCGGGTTTTCCACGCATTCATCAAAAGCCATGGCCACGTCGCTGCCCAAATTGGACTGAATGCGCATGGATTCCTCCGGCCCCATAAAAATACGCTTCCCGTCGATGTGGGAGGAAAAGGTAACCCCTTCCTCTGTAATCTTCCGCAGCCCCGCCAAAGAGAACACCTGAAATCCACCCGAGTCGGTGAGCATGGGTCCATCCCACCGCATAAACCTGTGGAGTCCGCCCATTTGCCGCACCACATCGTCTCCGGGCCGTAGATGGAGGTGATACGTGTTGGACAATTCTACCTGACAGCCAATGTCTTTCAAATCAAAAGCGGACAAGGCCCCTTTGATTGCCCCCTGCGTCCCCACGTTCATAAATACCGGAGTCTGCACCGTGCCGTGGGGGCAGATAAACTCTCCCCGACGAGCTTTGCCCTCTGTCTTGATCAAGCGAAACATAACATCCTCCTCACAGGCTCCGGTACCATATTTTCAGCTCCGCCTTCCGCTCCGGCGGCAGCAGACTTTTTTTGACGCCCTCCACCGCCCCAGCCAACGCCTCCAGCTGATGGAGGCAGGCCGCAGGGTCTATCTGGGCACGGATTTGCAGAAATGTATTCTCCGCCCCCAGTTTTCTGAGCTGTTCCGGGGTGTCAACCCCCACCCGCCTCAGATTTTCCGCCAGCTTCGGGCCGATATTGGGCAAATCCGTCAATTGCTCCATACGGACATCTCCTTTCATGAAAAACGCTTCCATGCAGCGCGTTTGCCAATCTGCTCAGCATTTTGCAGACCTACTCCCAACCGTTTACCTGAAGGGAACACGCAAAAAGACAGGATATATAGAGAAAATCCCGCCCTTTGGGCGGGATTTTTGAGCGGAAAGAACTCCGCCCCAGCTTTGTGGAGCGGGTGAGGGGAATCGAACCCCCGTGTTCAGCTTGGGAAGCTGACATTCTACCATTG
>CANOBV010000191.1 GCA_947564255.1 uncultured bacterium
GACGGCGTGCCCCGGGACTGCACCGCCATGCAGGCCATCGGCTATAAGGAAATCGCCGCCGCCATTCTGGAGGGCCGTCCGGCGGCTGAGGGGGCGGAAGAGGTCAAGCTCCGGTCCCGGCAGTACGCCAAGCGCCAGCTCACCTGGTTCCGGCGGAACAAATCAGCTTATTGGTTTGATTGGGAAAAAATTCCTGATCTGTCCGCCGCCGCCGCTTTTTCGACAGGACTTGTCATGGATAGTGGTTTACAATGAATGCACAAAGGGGGGACTGATTCAACCGGCAGGCGCGTTCAATCAGTGCTTCTCTGAAAGCCTGTATCCACAGCCGAAACCGCCGGACGACCGGGAGATTTTCCCGGCGGGCGGTGAATTGACGCCGCGAATACAGGTTCTAAAGAAAAGGAGTGCATTTACATGAGCCTTACATCCACCGTATCCGTCTCCAAGCAGCCCAATGTTCAGGACGCTTTTTTGTCCGCCGCCCGCCGCCTCGCCGCCCGGGTCACCGTATTCCTCATGAACGGCTACCAGCTCCGGGGCGTCATCACCGCCTTCGACCCATATGTCGTCGTGGTGGTGTCCGACGGCAGGCAGCAGGTCATTTACAAGCACGCCATCTCCACCATTGCCCCGGAGCACCCCGTGGAACTGGAGGAAGCGCGGGGATAACCGCGCAGGGGGAGCTTGGAGCGCAGCGAGGGCAAGAGCCCAGGGTCCGCGCGGCGGGGCGGGGTCTTGCCTGAGTCGGAGTGAAAGCGGCCCGGCCCCGCGGCCAATTCGGGCGTGACAAGGCAGTATCTCCGTCCTCACTCAGAGAAAGAAAGGAACCCAATCTCATGAAAGAGAGCACCGTTGCCACCAAGGCCATGATCGCCATCCTGTGCCTGGGCGTGGCGGTCTACCTGGCCATCTACTTCGTCCAGGGCTGGGAGGAGGATGTGGTCACCACCATCGCCTATTCCTACTCCATGAACGTGGGCCGGGAGGCCGAGGGCCTTCTGGTCCGGGAGGAGGCCCCCCTCGCCGGGTCCGGCGGCTATGTGGACCAGATCATCGGCGAAGGGGCCAAGGCCGCCGCCGGGGACCCGGTCGTCCTGCTGTACAGCGACCCCTCCGCCCTCGCCACCCGGCAGTCCATCCGCTCACTGGAGGCCGAGGTGGAACAGCTGCAATACGCCCGCAGCTCCGGCACCCAGAACACCGACGCCGCCCGGCTGGACGCCCAGGTCATATCGTCCATCGTGGGCCTGCGCTCGCTGGCCGCCGGCGGAGACCTGACCAGCCTGGAGGAATCCGCCCTCACCCTGCGCTCCATGGTGTTCAAGCGGGACTATGCCTACGGCGACGCCAACGCCGCCGAGCAGCTGGACCAGCTCATCGCGGACAAGCAGAGCCAGCTGGAGCAGCTCAATTACTCTCTGGGCCAAGTATCCAAAACAGTGTTCGCCCCCTCCTCCGGCGTCTTTTCCGCCGGGGTGGACGGCTGGGAAGGCGTGGCCGTCCCGTCCATGCTGGACAATCTCACCGCCGCCGGACTGTCCGAGCTTTTGAAGCAGCAGCACAGCCCCGACCCCCTGGCGGTGGGCAAGCTGATCACCGGCTCCACCTGGTATTTCGCCGCCCTCCTGGACGGCACCGACACCGGCCTCCAGGCCGGCAGGCGCTACACTCTCACCTTTTCCGGCGACTATTACGGACAGGTAGAGATGATTCTGGAGCGCATTGCCCTGGACGAGGAACAGACCCTGGCCGTTTTTTCCTGCCGCTCCCATCTGGCCGACACCGCCATGCTGCGCATCCAGACGGTGGATGTGGTCACCCAAACCCTGGAGGGCATCCGCATCCCCCGCAAGGCTCTGCGGGTGGTGACGGAGGAGGAGACCGACGAGGAAACCGGCGCCGTCAGCGCGGTAAACCGGTATTATGTTTACACCGTAATGCGCTCCCAGGCGGAGCAGCAGGAGGTGGAGGTGCTGTACACCGGCGAGACCTATTATCTGGTGCGGCCCGTGGAGCCGGAATCCTCCACCCGGCTGCGTCCGGGCGACGAGGTCATTTTGAATTCCTCCGGCATCTACGACGGAAAGGTGGTGCGCTGAGATGGGCTTGAAGGAAAACGTCGAAAAGGTGCGCGCGGACATCCGCGCCGCCGCCATCGCCGCCGGCCGGGACCCGGAGGCCGTCACCCTGCTGGCCGCCACCAAAACCCAGCGCTCGGAGACCATCCGGGCCGCCATCGCCGCCGGAATCACGGCCTGCGGGGAAAACCGGGTGCAGGAGCTCACCGCCCACCTGGCCGACAACGCCTATGAGGGGGCGCAGGTTCATTTCATCGGCCACCTCCAGACCAACAAAGTGAAATACGTGGTGGGCCGGGTGGCGCTCATCCACTCCGTCTCCTCGGAAAAGCTGCTGCGGGCCATCGCGGACCGGGCGGACAAGCTGGGATTGGTCCAGGACATATTGCTGGAGGTCAATCTGGCCGGGGAGGCGTCCAAGTCCGGCTTTGCCCCGGAAGAGGCCCTGTCCGCCGCCCGGCTGGCGGAGGAATTGGGAGGCGTGCGCCTGCGGGGGCTGATGTGTATTCCCCCCGCGGCGGCCGCGCCTGGGGAAAATCTTCCTTATTTTCAAAAATTACGCCGGTTGGCTGTTGACATAACGCGGGAAATGGTGGATAATGACATAGATATGGACGTGCTCTCCATGGGGATGAGCGGCGATTATCCCGACGCTGTTCTGGCGGGTTCCACCTGCGTCCGGGTGGGTTCCGCCCTGTTCGGCCCCCGGCCGCCTATGTCGTCTTTACCTCACGATTGAAGGGAGACCCAGCGATATGAGCTTATTCGATGAACTCAAGCGCCTTGCCCGCCCCTATGAGGACGAGGAAGAGGATGAATATGAGGAGGAGTTCACCCCGGTGAGCAGCGTAAAAGAGTTCCCCCGGGAGCGGGACAGGGAGCGCGACCGTGACCGCGACGCGGAGCGCCGAAGCAACAAAGTGGTCAACATCCACACCACCACCCAGCTCCAGGTGGTGCTGGTCAGCCCCACCCGGTTCGAGAACGCCAGCGAGATCGCCGACCACCTGCGGGACAAGCGCACCGTGGTGCTCAACCTGGAGCAGACGGACAAGAACATCGCCCGCCGCCTCATCGACTTTTTGTCCGGCGTGGCCTACGCCAACGAGGGAACCATCAAAAAGGTGGCCCTGTCCACTTACATCATCACCCCCTATAACGTGGAGATTCTGGGCGACCTCATCGACGAGCTGGAGAACAACGGCCTGTACTTCTGACATAGAGACAAGGGGGACTTTACACAATGATGACTCCGCAGGAAGTGGCCAGCCATTCCTTCGCCAAGGCCACGTTGGGCGGCTATAATCTGGCCATGGTAGACGAGTTTCTGGACGCGCTCACCGAGGATTACACCGCCCTGTACAACGAAAACGCCATTTTGAAAAATAAGCTGAAGGTGCTCAGCGACACGGTGGAGGAGTACCGGGCCACCGAGGCCACCATGCGCAAAACCCTGCTGGCCGCCCAGCAGATGGCGGACAATCTGGTGGACGACGCCAAGAAAAAGCGGGACGCCCTGGTGGGCGAGGCGGAGCACGACGCTCAGGCCCGCATCGACGAGCTGAAAAAGGCCGTGGCCGCCGAGGAGTACCGCCTGAAGCAGGCTCAGGAGTCCACCGCCGCCTACGTGCGCAGGCTGGCCCAGTTCCATGACCAGGAGATGGATTTCCTGTCCCGGCTGGGCGACCTGGTCCCGCCGGAGACGGCGCAAAACGACCCCTCCGCCGACATCAAGGCCGCTCTGGACGCCCAGGTCCGCCGGGAGGAAGAGGCCGCGCGGCAAAAGGCCTCCGCCCTCGAAGAGGAGGAAGAGGCCGCCGAACCCGCTCCCGCCCCAGACCAGGAGGAGGCCCCCGCCGCCCTCACCCCCCAGGAGGAATTTGAGCTGGACCCCGACGCCACCCGGCGGTATTCCGACTTGCAGTTCGGGAAGGATTACCGGATTCAATGAGATAAAAAAACGGGCCGGAAATTTCCGGTCCGTCTTTTTATCCCGCATCCCGTCCGCCTGTCCTGTCAATGGTCCCAGCGTATTTTTTCCACCAGCGCCATGGAAAACTCCAGGAACTCCTCCGGAAACACCGCGCTGAAATACTCGTCAAGCAGCTTGTGCGCCTCCTCTTCGCTCTCCTTTTCATCAAGCGCCTCCGCCGTGGGGTAGCGGGCAAAAAATGCGTGGGGCTCGTGCGCCAGCAGGCTGTGATAATTCCTGCTGTAGGCGCACGAAACAGCCGCCGCCCGCTCCTGAACCTGCTTCACCTTTTCAAAAAGCAGGCCGTTTGAGAGGTCCCGGTTCAGCGCCTCCGGGATGAAAATGAAGTTGAACAGCGAATTTTTGTACCTCTTTATCGCGGAAGAATATGGGTATGTAAAATCGTATTTTTCCGTCTTTACTCCAAGGCTTCCTCCCTCGCCGATGATAAAATGCTCCAGGCTGTAGCTGGTCCTGTTATTAAAAAAGCTGCTGAGCTCCGAAGGGTTGGAAACGCTTAGCGTGTAGGCATTCCCATTTCTCTCCACCGAAAAATAGTTGTAGATGGCGGCCAGGGACTTGCAGCGCATCTGTTCCGGCTCGTCGCTGCCCTCGCTGTACCGGTACGCGGCCAAAATCTTTCCCCTCGTCAGCGACTGGGAGGATACGTAATCATAAAGCCACTCGTTGAGCCGGCCATTCCAGTCCGTCTGCCTTACGATATTATAAAATGTGTCGCTCTCCTTTTTATTCGCGTCGGTGCTGTTTACCATCTTCGCGAATAAAAAGGAGAGCG
>CANOBV010000192.1 GCA_947564255.1 uncultured bacterium
CAGGGCGATAGATTCCTACCCCACCCGCTCAAATGGGATGATCTTTCCGCCGCCTTCTTTCGGCGGCACAGGCTCCGGTGTACTTTCACCCGGCAGAGCGTTCTCCATGAACCCGCCCATCTTGTCCGCTGCGGCCTGCTGCATCTGCGTGGTCACATGAGTGTAGGTATCTAACGTGAACCCAGCGCTGTAATGCCCCAGCATACTGGGCACCGTCTTCACGTCCACGCCGTTGAGCAGGGCGGTCGTGGCAAATGTATGCCTCAGCCCGTGGAAGGGCACGCTCTCGGTGATCCCAGCTTCCTTCAGCAGGGTCTTGTGCAGCCGCCCGATGGCGTCCGGGCTCCACATCCCGCCCGTCCTGGGGGACGGGAACAGGTACGGGCTGTCTGGGTGGTTTTTCCTGTCCTCCACCAGCAGATCCACCGCCTGCTGCGGGATGACCACCGTGCGCACCGAGTTCTGCGTCTTGGGCTCCGACACTACCAGCTCACCATCGATCCGGCTCAACGACTTGTTCACCGTAATGGTACGCCTCTCCACGTCCAAGTCCGTCCACAGCAGCGCCAGCAGCTCGCCCCGGCGCAGGCCAGTGGTTAGCTCCAGGTAGAACATGGGCAGCACACCCCGCTCCTTCGCGCACTGGAGATAGGCCCTGATCTGCTCCGGCGGGATGATTTTCCGCTCCGTCTTTTCCAGCTTGGGGATGCGGCAGTTGTCACAGGGGTTGTGGTTGATGATCCGCTCGTTCACCGCCTGCTGGAGCGCCTGCCGCAGCACCATGTGGATGCCACGCACCACCCGGTTGGACAGGCTCAGATCTTCCATGTTGTCCCACCGTTTCACCCTGCCGCTCTCCTTGGTGCGGTTGTAGAACTGCTGGATCTGCAAGGGTGTGAGCTGCTTCAGCTTGATTTTGCCGATGTTGGGTTCGATGTGGTAGTGGATGTAGTTGGTGTAATTCTCCACCGAGCTGGGCCGCAGGTTGGGCTTGGAGTAGGTCTCGAACCACAGCCACATCCATTCGCCCACCGTGTAGTCCCCTTTGAAATTGACGGCGGGGCCCCGGTTCTCCTGGATCGCCGTGCGCAGTTTATCCCTGGCCTCAGCCTGGGTTTTGCCGAACACACTTTTCTGGATGCGCTTGCCAGTGGCGTAGTCGATGCCAACGGCGTAGCGGCCCTCCCAGCGTCCGTCTGGGCGCTTTCTCAGGCTTCCGTCGCCTTTTGCTCTGCGCGATGCCATTTTTACTCGCCTCCTTTGTCAGCACAAACATATACCACACTTTTTTCACAATAGCCAGAGGATTATTCCAGCTTCTCCAAACTTTTTCGATTCAGCCACTCGATGAATTTATCTTTAGGGACAATGATGCGGCTGCCGATCCGAAAGGCTGGGAAGTTGTCGCTGCGAACCAGTTCATAGGCTCCCGCCAGCGAAATGCCCAACACCTGGGACACGTCCGGTACCGTCAGCATCAGGGGCAGCTGGTCGTATGAAGTGTACTGTGTTTTTTTCATGATTGTCCTTTCTCCCTTCCCGCAGAAGGGCTCCTAACTTGTTGGATGCGTCTTGTTGATATAGTTCCTCCCAAAAATCGAGGGTGGGATACTCAAAATCCTAATACATCACCATGCTCTCGTCCGGGTGATCGTCCGGCTTGTGGCCCATGGCGATTTTCTTCTCCCGGATCTTCTGGAGCAACTTGCGGTCGGCGCGCATACCCACTGGGCTGCGCTTGGGCAGGGAGTTGTCTTGAAAGATCCGGCTCATGCTGTGGAGCAGGCGCACCACCGCCAGCGCCGCCACAGGAGTTTTGGGCTCCTCCATCCGCTCCAACAGGAGGCCGGCATACTCGTTGCCCTGCGCCGCCGCTCGGGACAGCCAGTATTCGGCTTGCTCCACATCTTGGGGAACCTCCTGCCCGGTAAGATACAGCTTGCCCAGCAGATACTGGGCGCCGGGATGACCAGCGTCGGCGCATTCGGACAGGTGCTTCAATCTCTGCGCCACATCTTTGGCGGCGTTTTCACCGCTGAGGTATTCCTTTGCCAGACGATACCCGGCGCGGAGCGAACCCTTCTGCCACGCACATTCCAGCCACTCCATCCCGCTCTGCGGATCGCGTACATCCAAGTCATCGGAGAGCAGCAGCTCCCCCAGCGCACACTGGGCCGGAATCATTCCCGCCTGTGCCGCTTTCTCGAATGCTTCCACCGCCAGTGTGCTGTCCGGGATGAGGATGCCGCCGTCCCGGTACAGCGTCCCCAGCATATACCACGCTTGGAGCACACCGTAGTCCGCCAACATTTTCATCTCCGACACCGCCCAGTCTTTATTTTCGATGGGCTCCTCCGGGCTGTCCAGCATCTGCTTCATTTTCCAGTACCACTCGTTGCGGGTGTGGTCGTAGCCATCATCCTCATCCGGCTGCTGTGCACCCTCGAAGGTGAGCGCGGAAAGGCGGAGGCGCTCCGCCTCCGCCACAACGGCATTCTTAATCTGCCGGAACTCTTTCCGCTCAGACAGCTTTTTCTTCTTGGGCGGCGCATCGGAGTAGTACCCCTTCACCTCGCCCTGGAGCGTCTGCCACTGTTCATAGCACTCAGCCACCACGGGCAGGCGCTCCATCTCGTCCACAATCTCATCCACCAACCGCTTCACTGGCTTTGGCAGGTAGCCATACTTCTTCTGCCCCTTCACACCATCCAGCGCCTGGGCCAGTTCCCACATCAGCTTTTCCGCTTCCGGGTGGTCGCAGATACCCTGACGCATTTCTTTCACCAGCGCCACCATAGACGCCCGCGCCTCGCGCACCAGCTCATCCCGGGAAACGGTTTTCTCTTCGTAGAGGTGGAGCATTTCCTGGTCAAAAATCTGATTAGTCAAAACAGATTTGATCTTGCGTATCCCGTCCCGATCCAGCCAGCCCTCCTTGGGCTGGCTGGACCACGCCATCATGTGGACGTGGGGATGCTCGCCCTCGTTGTGGAAAGCGGCATACCAGCGGAAGTGATCCGGCGGGATGCCCATGGCGGTGGCGATCTCGTTGCGTTCCTGGCAAAGCAGGTCGCGCCACGCAGACGCCCGGTCATAGCCCAGCCGGGCCGCGTCCTCCCGCTTTAGTGAGATGGTGTGCGTCCACACATTGCCGGTGTAACTGTCCAGCTCCGCCGCCGCTTTTTGTAAATCTACGGTATCGTCATCGCTGAACAGGCCGTGGCTGCTCAGCCGCTCTACCCTTGGACGGGTGGCGATGTACTTCAGGTACACGTCAGAGCGGTTGGCCTGCTCCCAGTTGCATTCCAGCGCCGTGGAAATGAACGCGGAGGCGTGGGCCTTGGTGTGTGATATTTGCCAGTCATCATATTCCAACAGCTCCTTGCTTTCGGGGAAATCACGCACCAGCGAACGGATCAGCTGCTCCTGACGTTTCGTAGCGGGGCGGTCATCCGGCACCAGCTCCACGCCATCCCGTGTGCCGATGTAGCGCAGATAACCACCGCCGCTGCTGCCACCCTTGCCGCCGCACTTGATGTATGGGCTTTTCAGAATCAGTCCGGGCATCCGTCGTCCTCAATGTGGCGCGCGATCTGTTCGAAGCGCGTCTGCCCGTTGGTGCGTTTCACACGCTCCACGCTCTCGGCACGTTTGCGTCGCAGATATTCCTCGTCCAGCTCCGTGCAGTCCGCCAGGATCCTCATGCACATATCCAACTCCACCGCCAGCTTGAATTGCAGCGACCCCATGCGCTTTTCCATCGTTCCCAGCCGCCCCTCGATACACGAGCGGATGGCGGCAGGGAGAAATAATCCCGCATCCTGGGCACTAAGATAGTCCAGGTAGAAATCCAGTGCGTGTCCCATGAACATGGTCATGGTTTTGCTGCCGTCCTCATGATAACGGCGTTCCAGTTCCGCCTTCTTCTCCGGCGTGAGATAGACCGCCAACTTGTCTTTTTTGCCCATTTTCTGCTCCTTTCCGGGGTTTGACCCCTGCGTAAAGCCTGTTGTTCCGCGCCTTCGGAGGATTTCTGACCCCAACAGCGCATTTTCTTCCTGATTTTGACCCCAATCGTGACACTGGAAAACCGCCCGCACTGCGGGTGGTTGTGGCTCGGCGGGCGTCACCTTTGACGCCCGGTGTTTATCCTGCTTTTTTCGTCGTCGCGGGCTTCATATCCCTCGCCCCGCCGCTCGCGGCAGGGTTCGCTCATTCCGCCGCTCCTCCTCTCCCCATCGAACCCGCTTCGCTGGGCTTCGATGGGGGCCCCGGTTAGGCCGTGCATTGATCCTCCACATCTTCGGTGCCCGCCTCATGGTAGGTCAGCTTGCCCTTCGGGGCGGGCAGGGGCGGCAGCTCCAGCAGATAGTAGGTGTTGTTACACTGCCGCCTCCGGCCCTTGCGGTCGGTGGCGTAGGTGGCCACCTTGCGGATAAATCCCCGCCGCGCCAGCTCGTCCACCGCCTTGCGGGCCGTGGTGTCGGAGCATCCGCAGGCCGCGGCGATGGTCTGCATACTGGGCCAGCAGTGATCCTTGCTCCCGGCGCGGGAGCGCAGGTAGCCGTACACCGCCAGCTCCCAGCAGCTCAGGCCGTAGCAGTAGACGGCATTGCTGGTTTTGAAATAGTGTTCTCCTAAAATTGACATGGTGCTTCTCCTTTCTTCGTCCGTTGGTTGACAGCCTGACGCGGAACATTTTGCCCTCCTCCTTCCTCCGCGCAAAATAAAATACTGCCCCCACATAAAATTGTGGGAGCAATATCCATATTGCGTTTTCACCTGTGTGTGGTAAAATATGACTGCCGGGAGGTGAGGACGTGGCCCAATCCAGATATCA
>CANOBV010000193.1 GCA_947564255.1 uncultured bacterium
TTCGCCGCCCGAATTGCTTTTCTGCCCATACTTACATACCTCCAATGATATTTTTGTTTATTTGCAACTGCCGCTCATACACGGAAAGTGGAGCGCCAGCGGTCAACGTTGCCCTGCGGGCAAGTTGCGGAGTTTCCCCCGATGGAGAAAACTCCGGGCCGTCCCATTCCCGGCCTACACCCACAGTGCTGTCGGCGGGGATACTCACGATGCTGATTTCAAAAGGCTGCCACTTTTTCATGACGCGGCAGGGGCCGGTGAAGCGCCCGTCCTCGGACTTCTTTCCGGCCCGGACGTCCTCGGATTCCTTCATGTTCACCATGTAGCCTACGGACACACCCTTGAGGGAGCCGGACTTGACCTTCTTGTAGATGGTGTCGGACTCAGCATCCTCGTCAAACTCCACCTCCGCCTGCCCGCGCCCATTCTCGATCCAGGCGCGGGTGATCTTCCCGATCACCTTGTCACGGTTGTGGTTGTAGAGCACACAGCCGATGGAGTTGAGCCGGGAAAGGTCTACCGCGCCCTCGGAGTGGTCGAGGATCTCCGGGCCGAAGAACCGCTCGTAGGGTTCTTCACTGGAAAAGGAGAGGGTGACCTTGCGCCCCTCTCCTTCCTCTGCCCGGATGGCAGACACCGTCATGTCGCGGTGGAAACTATTCTCCGTCTCCGCCGCCCTCGTCCTCATTGACTTTTCCATCGCTATCACCTCCCCCCGTCACCGGCGCGGGCTCGCCGCCCTGCTGGCCGAAAATCATACTGCTTAAATCCAATCCGTGAACATCCTGGGCATATTCCAGCACCTCCGCGATATCGTCCACCTGGTCCCGCCAGTCCTTGCCGTTCTCAGCGGCGATCTGCTTGAAGGTCTTTTGCCCGGTCTTTAGTGCGGTCATGACAGCGGTGGCTTCCTTCGCCGGGTCGATCCAGGGCTTGGGTGGCTTCACCCATTCGTGGGCAAAGTAGACATCCTTTTTCGCCCAAAAGTCGGGAATCCGCACCTTGTCCGCCAGCACCGCCGAAATGAGGAAACTCTCGTATATCTCATCGATCACCTCCACCAGCAGCTCCACCTCGTCGGCATACGTCATGCCGTCCTCAATCAGGTTCTGCCGGGTGGAGCTATAGGTGCTGCCGCTCATGTCACGGGCCACCGCTTCATAGCTCAGGCCCTGCCCGGCGGCCACCAGGCGGTTCAGCAGTTTCACATACTGGGCGGCGTCGGTGGCCTGGCCCTGGGGGTTGATCATGTCCACCTCGTCCCCCGCCTCCAGCTCGTTTACCATGCCGGGGGTGAACATCCGGCGGTCGTAGCCCTTGCCGCTGGCGCTGGCACGTCCCCGGCCCAAATTGGGGTTGATTTTCTTGATAAACAGCGCCACACAGGCCAGAATCCGCTGCTTGGTGTTCTCGGCCACCATGAACTCGTTGGCGTCCCGAATGCGGGAGAGGGTAGGGGCCATGTCACTCATCTCCCGCAGCTGAGAGGGGCGGCGCTTGGAGAAGTAGAAGATGACGTCCTTTGCCTCCACATATACCGGCTCGGGGGAGGTGACGCCGTCGATGGAATACTGCCGGAACCAGTAGCCCACCGGCTTATTGTAGGGGGTGTACTCAATGCCGCCGCACACCCGGTTGCCCTTGTGCCGGGCCGTGATGGCGCTGCCGTCCAGTTCGTCCACCTCCATGGCCTGGAGTTTGAAGGGCAGCAGGCCGTCCCCGGTGTACCGCTTGACGAAAAGCATCCCGCCGTCTACCTTTTTCCGGCGCACGGCCATGCGCAGCATCTGGCTGAAGCTCTGGGCGCCGGTCACATCGCAGTTGCGCTTTTTGCACCACTGAGTCCACAGCTTTTCGATCTGCTGGTTAAGGTCCGTGTCGCCGGTCTCCGCCTGCAAATTGAAGCCCCCGCCTACAATATTCCGGCCAAAGGCCCCGATGACAGCGTTCAGCATATCCGAGTTGCGTTCCAGGTCGCGGGCTCTGGCGCGGATGGTGTCCCGCGAATATCTATCTGTCTGCTCGGCGCTGGTGTTGATGGCCCGCCAGTTGGCGTTGAGCCGGGAACCGTCCCCGGCGTCATAGTGGCGCAGGGCGCCCCGCCAGGCGGCCCGGGCGTAGCCGCGCTGGGGGCTGAACCAGCCGATCACTCGGTCGATTATGTTCATTTTATCACCAACTTTTCACAAAAAAGTATTGACAATACGTGCTATACGTGTTATAATTATCTTGCAAGGAGGGGAGAACATGAAAGACAAAGACCTGCTAAAGCTTCTGAAGAAAAACGGCTGGCAAGTGATCCGGATACACGGCAGCCACCACGTTCTTCAGAAGAGGGACGACACCACGGTGCTCCCCATCCACGGTAAAGACGTTCCCACAGGCTTGCTAAACAAAATTCTAAAGGACACGGGGCTTAAATAGCCCCGGCCTGTAAGGAGGTATCTTGTATGATGTTTGTCTATCCCGCCATTTTCCATCAGGAGGACAGTTCCTATTGGGTGGAGTTCCCCGACCTGCCCGGGTGCCAGAGCTTCGGCGATACCCTGCCGGAGACAATGGCCGAAGCCCAGGAGGCGCTGGCCGCTTATGTGCTCACTCTTTTGGAACAGGGAAAACCTCTTGCCCAGCCCTCGGAAATGGCATCCATTATCCCGGAGGACGGGTTTACCTCGCTGGTGGCCTGCACCATCGACCAGTACAAAGAAACGAAGGCCGTAAAAAAGACACTCACCATTCCCTCGTGGCTCAATGACCGGGCCACGGCTATGGGCGTCAACTTCTCCCAAGTTTTGCAGGAAGCACTCATCACAAAAATTCAGGCGTAAGAAAGAGCCGGGCGGGTCATCGCTCGGCTTTTGCTATCTCCCTTCAAAAAACGCTACACAGGCTCCGGGCATCAGGCAGCTGTCATCCTCCCCCGCAACCTGCGCCGCCAACTCATTGCGCATCTTCCGCAAAAGCCCCAGGTCGGCCCGGGTCAGGCTGCGGTTGCCCAGCCGGTAGCTCTGCCCACCGACCAGAATCGTCTGGATGGCGGCGTCCACCTGGGAGAGCAGCTCCCGGGGCTGGTAGGTGGTATCTGGTTCGCTCATAAGCTCGTCCTCCTAAATCCAATTTTCATGTGCCTTGATCCAATCCTCCTCCGGCGTAGCGGCGGGGGCAGGCCCGGCGGGCTTCTCCGCTTCATCCTCCAGGTAGAGAAAGCGCACGTCCATAATATCCGCCGCGCACATGGCATACACCTCGCAGTCCAGATAATGGTTGTCGCCGTGGGAGTGCTTCTGCACCCACTCCTGCACGGTGCGGCCGCCCTTTTTCACGTTGACTTTATGCTCGGCCGTCACCTGCTCGGCGTACTCACGGTCACAGCCGGCATACACGGTCCAGCTGCCTTTTTCCTCAATTTTCTTGCGCATTCGCCCGGCGATCATGTCCTTGTATTTATCCGTGTCCACCAGCACCAGATCCATGCCATAGGCCCGGCTGGTGGGCTTGTTGACCTTGCTCATGCGGTAGTGGGTGTACATTTTCGTGCTGGCTCCCTTGCCGGGCAGCGCCCATTCCGAGTTGGCCGCGCAGAAGTCATACACCATGTCGGTCTGATCGCCGCTGTCGATGAGGGCCAGGTTAACCACCATGTTCCCCCCGCCATCCTCCCGCTGGTAGGAAAGGTTCATCACCCGCTCCACCTCTTCCAGGCTGAGGGCCTGGCCGTGGGCGATGTTCTGGGAGCGGATATGGTTGCCCCATGCCCGGATGGTCCAGTACACGCAGTTCTCCTGCACGTCCACGCCGCCGGTGAGCAGCTTCGCCCAGGCGGGCACGATAAGCTCCGGAAGATGGGTCTGGCGCTCCAGCACCAGGTCGGCGCTGGTCTTGAGGTTGGTATCCTCCCAGGGCTCCGCCAGCCAGGAGTTGACGAAATTCTGCAGCTTCTCCGGGTCGTCCTTGCTGGAAAGGAACTCCCGCGCCACGTCCGAAAAGCGGACGAAGGGGGAGTAGAGGGTGTTGAGCCAGAAACCCACCTTGCGGTGGTGGGGACTGTTTTCCTTCACCGTGCGCCACTCGCCCTGCCGGAGCATCTGAGGCTTGTGCTGGTCGGTGATGATGGCCCCGCACTCCGGGCAGACATACATTGCCATCTCGGCTCTATCAGCCAAGTTCGCTTGCGAACTTGCGCTCATGCCCTCCCCGCCGGGGAACTTCACTTGGGACCACTGCAGCTCGATCATTTTGCCGCAGTGAGGGCAGGGGACGAAGTAGTGTTTCTCCACGTCGCAGCCCTGCAGGGACTTCCACACATGGCCCGTGGTGATGGTGGGAGTGCTGGTGATAAAAATCTTGCGGTTCTGGAATGTCTTTGTGCGCTCCCTCGCCAGGGAGATAGGGTCGGACTCTTTCGTGCTGGCCCCGGGGTACTTGTCCACCTCGTCCAGCAGCAGGAAAGCTCCGCGCCGTTCATAAGTGCGGCCACGTCCCCGCTCTCGGTGGCGTCGCCGCACAGCAGGCGGTGGCGGCCCAGCTGCCAGACGTCCCCCCGGTTGGTGACGGGGGTCTGAATCTCGGCCGCCACGGCGTCCGGGTCGAATCCGTCATCCTGGGCCTCATCGGGGATGTCCAGGGATTGAATCAGGTCCTCCAGCTCATTCCGGGTGAAGCCCGCGGCGGTGAAGTCGTAGCCGTCCGGGGCCGGTTTGTCAAGAGGATTTTTTGATTTCCTCTAAATTGAACCTGTCG
>CANOBV010000194.1 GCA_947564255.1 uncultured bacterium
TTGAGAGCGGCCCGGACATGGGGAAGGCCACGGTGTTGAACACGTTGTGAATGAGTACCAAGATAATGACTAAGCGCTTTGCCTCGTCGGAAATCTGATAGAAGTTCATCATGATTGGCGTGACGGCGAACACCAGGGCATTCCATACAAGGGAGATTGTCAGGGTGATTTTCAGCAGCTTCTTGAAGTATTGCTCCGCCTGGGCCGTGTCCCCCGCTCCCATGCACTGGCCGATCACGGTGATGAACACCGGGCCCATGGTCACCCCGGCCAGGGCGGCTAAAGACCAAATGCTTTGGGCAATGCCGTTGGCGGCAATCTGGTAGGTGCCGAACAGGGCCACCACGCTGGAGAGCGCAACTTTTACAAGCTGGAATATGCCGTTTTCCACCCCATTGGGCACGGCGATTCGCAAAATGCGCTTCATGAGCTCGCCGTTCCACTTGCATATCTGCCGCCAGGTGTAGCATACGTCCACTCTCTTCCCAAAGCACAGCAGGGTAATCACCACCGCTGAGAACACCCGGGCGATAAGGGTAGGCCAGGCCACGCCCGCAACCCCAGCTTTCAGCACGAACACGCCGATGAGGTTGCCCACCACGTTGATGGCGTTGGCGGCGATGGAGATGTACATGGTAACGTTGGTCTTGCCCAGGCTGCGGTACAGGGCCGCGCCCGCGTTGTAGACCGCCAGGGCCGGGTAGGAGAAGACGGAGATTTGCAGGTAAATGACGCAGGCGTCCATGACGGCGGGCTCCACCTGACCGAAAAGCAGGCTGAGCATGGGACGGTGCAAGGCTAAAATTAAAACTGAGATTATAAGCGAAAACAGGGTAGATGAGGTCAGCAGTTGGCTGGCGGCCTCGCCTGCGTCCTCCTTTACCCCACGGCCTATGTACTGGCTGATTACCACTGCGCCCCCGGAGGCAAGGGCCGTGAACAGGTAGATAAAGATGGTGCTGAACGAGTTCACCAGCGATACCCCGGAGACAGCCGCCTCCCCGGCGTAGCTGACGATGAAGGTGTCGGCGATGCCCACCAGCATCACCAGGAGCTGTTCCAGGAACAGCGGGACAATGAGGTTTTTCAGGTCTTTGTTTGTGAACATGGACGGTCCCTCCCGTTGGTTTCTGGTTTCATTGTAGCATGGGAGGGAGTGAAATGTCCAATACCTGGTTTGTATATGAGTTCATGCTTTGGGGGCATTTTTAGTCAGAGACTTTTCTAATATAGCCAGGAAACCCGCAGTGTAAACCTGTGGTTTCCGATATTGTACCATATCCATACTTTACAGTCAAGAAAAAGTGGGCTAAAATAGGGGCAAAAAACGGAAGAGAGAAGGCTCTGATGGAAACAGTAAAAGAAAACAAAATGGGCGCCGCCCCGGTCAGGAGGCTCCTGCTGACGGTGGCGATACCCGTCATCCTGTCCACCGCCGCCCAGTCCCTCTACAACATCGTGGGCGGCATATTTGTGTTCCGGCTGGGCGAGGACGCTATGGCGGCCATCACCTTCGCCGGGCCGTGCATGTCCATCCTGATGGCCGTGGGCTCAGGCATTGCGGTGGGCATGAACACCATGCTTCCCGCGGCCTGGGGGAAGCGAATCCTCAACCCGCTCTTAGGAGTTTCATGGACACATTCGGTTGGTTCTCCGAAATCCCTCTCAGTCCCAGATACTACTGGCATAAGTGAACCTTTAAGTGTCTTCTTGTTACGCGGTTGTACTTGCTCATATTCGGTGCTGTTTTTGGGTCGTATTAGCAAATTATTGCAAAAATCGGGCATTTCTGAAAGGGATAACAGAGCGTTCAACTCGGCATCCCTGCTAATTGGGGCGGTTCCCTTCCGGGAGCCGCCCTCGCATTTGGATATGTTAAAACAATTTTCAAACTATCTTCAAGCACTAAGCAAATCTCAGAGCGCCATAACATCCTACTGCCGGGACGTGACACTTTTCCTCAAGTGGTGCGAGGAAACATTTAGCGAGCGGCCAACCAGCTCTACCGCGCCAACGTGCTGGAGCATCATCAAATTGCCGGTTATTTTACAACGGCGATACTTGATGATAGCAGAATTTGCATTTAAGATAAATTTACCCTTGACAAAAGCTGCCGGTCAGTACCGTGACCACCAGAATAAACACCGCCGTGATGATGTACATTGCCGCCACCAGCGCCCGCATAGCCGCGATAATGCCATAAAGCCCCGGCCAAGTGTTTTCATGGACGTGGACGTCCCCGCCGAACCGCTCCTCCAGGGCTTGGGTGATGGCGGCTTTTTGGCTGGGGTCTCCGAGGAAGTAGTGCCAGCACCAGATTCGCGGGTCGTCCCGGCCAATCTTCAGGTATCCTGATTGACTCAAGCCTACGTTGGCCCCCATATTATTGGCGCAGGAATATATGCCGCTGACGGTGTATTCGCCGCTTGACAGGTCGCCCCGGACAGTGACCGTATCGCCAATATCCACACCCAAGTCGCTTGCCACAAACTCGGTCAGAACGATTTCATTCTCTGCCGTACAGGTGCGCTCTTCCAGAATGTGGAACCGTTCCGGCTCCGAGATGGCGTTAGCGGTGTAGTCCACGCCGTTCACGCTGACGCTGGGCATGGCCAGCAGGTAGGTGTCGGTGATATCACTGTATTGGCGAACAATTCCCTCCGCCTGTTCTATGGAAGATTCGCCAAACATCTGCAGCCCGGTCAGCAGCCCGGCCCGCAGACCGCTGCTATAAGCCCGCTGGGCGGTCATGGCTCCCACGGCCCCGGCAGGCACGCCGAACAGCAAGCCAATCAAAATGCCGCGAAACAAGTAACCCATATCAGGCGCAGTGGCATTGGCACTGCACGATGATCTCGCCCTGAGAATCTTTATCGTCCCGGATGATCTCATCCACACAGGGCATGATGATACCTTCCTTTCTTTGTCAAATATTGTTTTTTCTGATTTGATAGAGCAGATAGTCCAGGCAGTCGATACGCTTCTGCTCCCTGTGCATGGCGTCCAGCAGCAACCGGCGGTGCTGGTTTAAAAGCCGCACCCCGGCCTGCATCCTGTCCTGCTCCAGGTCTTGCATAAACTCCCGGATGCAGCCTTTCCCGCAGCCTGCGTCCCGCAGGTTCTGCTCGATGGCCTCTTTCGTCTGATAGGCTCCCATTTTGCCACCCCCTTGCTTGATGGGCCTATTATAACCCGCAGAAACCGGAAAAGCAAATACTTTGATGTTATACCACGATATGCTTGACAGCTATACCACTTTCTGCTATGATAAAATGCACACGGGGCGTGCATTCCAAGTTTTTCCCCGAACCGTGAAACGGTTCGCTTTTCTCCGAAAAGTTCGGAAAAAACTCTTGTGAATCAATTTAAAGGAGGTAATCTATGGAACTTCGCGTTTTGCAATACTTTCTCGCCGTGACCCGGGAGCAGAACATCCTGCGGGCGGCGGAATCCCTGAACCTGTCCCAGCCCACCCTCTCCCGGCAAATACGGGACATGGAGGCGGAGCTGGGCAAACAGCTTTTCATCCGGGGCAGCCGGAGCATTACCCTCACCGAGGAGGGCATGATCCTGCGTAAGCGGGCCGAGGAGATCATGGAACTGGTGAAGAAGGCCGAGGACGAGATCGCTTTGGCGGAGGAGCCTGTTTCCGGGGACATCACCGTGGGAGCCGGGGAGACCGATGGCCTGCGGGTGCTGGTGCGGGCTGTGCAGGCCCTGCGGGAGGAATGGCCGGGGGTGCATTTCCATGTGATGAGCGGGGACAAGTGCTCGGTCATTGAGCAATTGGACGGCGGGCTTATCGACTTTGGCGTGGTGTTCGGGGATTTTGACAAAATCAAATACGAGTATATTCAGATACCCTGCCCGGAACACTACGGCGTGCTCATGCGCCGGGACGATTCCCTCGCCGGGCAGGAAAGTATCGATCCCAAGCAGCTTTGGGACAAGCCCCTGATCCTCTCCCGCCAGGCCATGTGCGACCAGGACACCAAAGAGTGGCTGGGCCGCGACCAGAAAAAACTGAACGTGGTGGGCACCTTCAACCTGCTCTATAACGGCTCCCTGATGGTGGAAGAGGGCATGGGCTACGCGCTGTCCTTTGACAAGATCATCAATACCAGCGGGAACAGCAAGCTGTGTTTCCGTCCCCTTTCCCGGCAGAATGAGACGCCAATGTTCATGCTGTGGAAGAAGTATCAGGTGTTCACGAAAGCGGCGGAGAAGTTTTTGGTGAAGCTGCGGGAGCTGGAGGAATGAGGCGGGTTTTTGCTGTGCTGGTTTCGCTCTGCCTGTTCAGTTTAAGCGGTTGTGCCGCGCAAAAGGCCCCGCTTGAATCCCAGCCGGAGTCCCGGCAAGAGCCTGTTTCCTCCATGGAAACACCTGGAATGATCGAATCAGCCGAGCCAGAGAAAACACAAATTGAAGGAGAGTGCAAAATGGAAATTTTGACTTTTAAGCGCGATGACAAGAAAATCTATGGTGAGCTGTACCTGCCAGCAGGCGAGGGGCCATTCCCGGCAGTTATTATGGCCCACGGCTTTGGCGGGCAGTGCGCCCATAACCGGCCCTATGCGGAGGTTTTTGCCCAGAATGGTATTGCCGCCTATATTTTCGATTTCATCGGCGGGGGCAATGACATCCAGAGCGATGGCGAAACCACGGAAATGTCCGTACTCACCGAGGCGGCTGACATGGCGGTGGTGC
>CANOBV010000195.1 GCA_947564255.1 uncultured bacterium
CCGCCGAGGGTAATTGGAGCCGGTATGGTGCGGTGGAGGGCTTGAGCGCCACCACCCAGGAAATGATCCTGAAGAAGGATCGCTCCTTCACCTTCGCTATCGACGCGCTGGATGAGGATGAGACTGCCCAGCAGTTAGCGGCGGCGTCCGCTTTGGCCAGACAGAACAGGGAGATCGTGATCCCCGAGGTGGACACCTACACCTACGGCGTCATGTGTGCCAACGCTGGGCACACGCCCGCCGCCAAAGCCCTGACCGTCTCCAACATCTACGCAGAGATTTTGACGGCCTCCCAGGCTCTGGACGATGCCGAGGCCCCCGAGAGTGGCCGGGTGTTGGTGGTGACGCCCGCCGTCTATGCGCTGATGAAGAAGTGCAAAGATATCGTCATGG
This sequence comes from uncultured bacterium, assembly GCA_947564255.1. Classification (GTDB taxonomy): domain Bacteria; phylum Bacillota; class Clostridia; order Oscillospirales; family Oscillospiraceae; genus Enterenecus. The sequence goes on from CANOBV010000195.1 coordinate 394, forward strand.
AGACTGATATTGGTAGCGACCTGCGGTTGCGCGGCGTGATTTCCAATCTGGACGGCATGAACGTGCAGAAAATCCCCGCCAACCGTCTGCCAAAAGATTTTGGGTTTATGGTGGCCCATCCCTGTGCTACCGTGGCCCCGGTGAAGCTGGAAACCTTCAACATTCACCAGAATCCGCCCGGTATCAGCGGGGCGCTGGTGGAGGGCCGGGTGGTCTATGATGCCTTTGTGCTGGACAACAAAGCAAAGGCTGTCTATGTCCAGATGCTGCCAACCGCCACGCCTCCCAGCGGCGGCGAGGACGGCTGACACAATAGGGGCGCGTGGGCAATAACCTATGCGCCCCCGCTTTTATGGTGAAGGAGGGGCGGCGGTGTCCACTTGGAGAAATAACGGCGGCTGGAACAAAAGCCACGGGACAGTCGAAACAACGCCCAGGGTTGACAGCTTTGAGGCCACGAATTGGGAAGGTGTGCTTTTTGCCGAATGTGGCGGAAAGATGCTTTCGATTGACTATGACCACTCCATTGAGTACGGCCCAGATGTAGATCGGGAGCTTGTGGAGATGTGGGGCGGGCGGTGGAGCCAAACCGTGGAACTATCCCGCATAGTGTCCGGGTTCGGCGGGAGCCGTGCCTTTTGGCTGTGTCCGGCCTGTGGCGGGCGTGTGCGCTATCTGTACTTCACTGGGGCCATATTCTTGTGCCGTAAGTGCGCCCGGTTGAACTATCGGAGCCAACAGGAAACCAAAAGCGATTGTATGTATTACTATGACAAGGGCGTGGCCCTGGTGGAAAAGCACCTGGACACATGGCCCAGGTTTAGGCCGGACGGATTCAGCTTTTGTGATTGGGTGCCAGATCGTCCCCGGTATATGCACCAGACCACATACCGGCGCTATCTGGCCCGGTTCCTGCGGTACAGAAAGAAACACGCTGGGGGCGGGCCGCAAGGATGACGCCCACAAAAGCATTGGCAGCGCGATCCTGCTGTGCGTCATCGTGAGCCTGGGGCTCACCGCTCTCTACCTGGCCCTGCGGGAGCCCATCCTCACCCTGTTCGGCGGGCGGGTGAATGAGGAGACTTTCCGCCATGCGAAAGAATATTTCTTCTATATTGCCATTGGAATCCCCTTTTATATGTTTGGCCAGGCCATGAATCCAATCATCCGCTCCGACGGCAGCCCCAAATTCGCCATGGTGTCCACCGTGGCCGGAGCCGTGGCCAACATCATCCTGGACCCCATTTTTATCTATGGGCTCAAATGGGGCATGATGGGCGCGGCAGTGGCCACGGTGGCAGGACAGATCCTTACCGCCGTGTTGGCGGTTTGGTATCTGCGGCATATGAAGGCTGTGTCGCTGGAGCGATCCAGCTTCCGCCTGCATGGCTCCATTGCCATGCAATACCTTCCCTTGGGGATATGCAGCTTCCTGTCCCAGTTCTCCCTGGTGGTGTCTATGGCGGCGGTGCAGAATATGTGCACCAAATATGGGGCTCTGGACCCGGTGTTCGGACAGCCTGACTTTTCCCACATCCCGCTGGCGGTGCTGGGTATCGTGATGAAGTTTTTCCAGATCGTCATTTCTATCTCTGTGGGCATGGCAGCAGGCTGTATCCCGGTGGTGGGTTACAACATCGGCGCGGGGCGGGGCGACCGGGCCCGGAACCTGTTCACCCGGCTGCTGGCGGCGGAGGCCATCGTAGGCGCGATTGCCCTGGTCATCGTAGAGCTGTTCCCCCGGCAGCTTATCGGCATTTTCGGGGCGGCCAATGAGAGCGCGTACTACACCGATTTCGCGATCCGCTGTTTCCGGGTCTACCTGTGCATGTGCCATTGGCCACGGTGAATAAGGGCTCTTTCATCTACCTTCAGGCGCTGGGCAAGGCGGCGGCCTCCACCGCGCTGTCCCTGGTGCGTGAGATCGTGTTTGGCGTGGGTCTGCCCATCCTCCTGCCGCTGGCCTTTGGGCTGAGCGGGGTGCTGTATTCCTTCCCGGTGGCCGATGTGCTGACGTTCGCCATCTGTGTGGCGGTGATCGTATACACCTATCGAACTCTTGGCAAGGACCGCCCGGAAAAAACTGTTTCAGGTACACCCTAAGCTTACGGCGGGCCTCCCTGCCGGAGATACCGGATCAATGCCTCCATTGCCGGGAATACCTTCCCATCCCCCCGCCAGATCATCGTAACGGACGCCTCCTCCACCTCCCGCAGCGCAAACCCTACCAAGCTTTCCTCCCGCTCCGCGATATCCTCGGACAAAAACCCTGCCGCCGCGTTTTCCCGGATGTGCTGGAGGATGGTGAACACCTGGGAGGTGTATTGGATCACATTGGGCTCGTAATTGGCCGAGCGGAACAGCCGCTTGAGGTACTTGGTCTGGCTGTTGCGGTCGGACAGCATAATAAGCGGCGTCCCGCCGATTTGGGCCAATGATTCAATTCTTTCTCCCGCCAGCGGGTGGTCCCGGTGGACGCAGAACAGCAGGCGGCTGTGCCCCAGGGTGATATGGCGGTACTCCGCCCCCGGCGGGGCGATGGACACGGTGAGGGCGAAATCCAGCTCCCCGGCGTCGATTTTCTGATAGAGCGCCTCGGTGGAGTCCTCCGTCACCTCAAAGGCGATGTCCGGGCGGGCCGCACGAAAACCCTTGCGCAGACGCGGGAAAATGAGGCTGGCCCCCATGGGGGCCACGCCCACCCGCAGGATGCTCCTCCCCTGGGCAATGCGCTCCGCGTTTTTCCAAAGCTGCCCGTAGGAGCGCAGCAGGCGTTCCGCCTCCCGGTGGAAGGCCCGCCCCTGGTCGGTCAGCGCGATGCTGTTGGGCCGGTGGTCAAACAGGGGAAAACCGCACTCTGATTCCAGATCCCGGATGGCGGTGGACATACCCGGCTGGGAGATGGACAGCTCCCGGGCCGCTTTGGTGAGGCTCTGATACTTGCACACGGTGACAAAATATTGCAACTGCTGGAGCGTCATAGGCCCCGCCTCCTTTGGCCCATTTTAGCATAGTTAGCACTTATGCACAATAGGATTCTTGTATTTTACATTTCTTTTCTCCTATGCTACTATACAGATAACGAGATGAGAGCTGCGCGGCGACATTTCAGTACAGAACGACAAGGAGGAGCTGCCCATGTCCCCGGTTGTCATTACCCTGTTATTCCTCGCCTTCGCAATCGTGATGTTCATCCTGGAAAAAATCCCCCTGGGGCTGACCGCCACCATCGTGGCCATCGGCTTAAACGTGACTGGTGTTTTGAGCGCGTCCGACACCTTCGCCGGTTACGTCAACAGCAATGTCATCCTGTGTGTCGGAATGTTCGTGGTAGGCCAGGCCCTGTTCGAGACGGGCATGGCCAACAAAATCGGCGGCATCGTCACCCGGTTCGCCAAAAGCGAGCGCATCCTGATCGCCGCCATCATGGTCATCGTGGGCGTCATGTCCGGCTTCCTGTCCAACACGGGCACCGCCGCGGTACTCATCCCCGTGGTGTGCGGCATCGCGGACGAGTCCGGCTATTCCCGAGGCAAACTGCTCATGCCCCTGGTGTTCGCCGCCGCCCTGGGCGGCAACCTGTCCATCATCGGCGCCCCCGGCAACCTGATGGGTATCAACGCGCTGAACGACCTGGGCGTCCAGACCGGCTTTTTCGAGTACATCGCCGTGGGTGCGCCCATGTTGATCATCGGAATCCTTTACTTTGTGTTTATTGGCTACAAATTCCTCCCCGATACCAAGGGCGAGGGCGGCGCCGAGGGCCAGCGCGACTACAGCGATATCCCCCAGTGGAAGCAGATCGCTTCCCTGGTAGTGCTGGTGGTGGTCATCCTGGCCATGATCTTTGAGGAGCAGATCGGCATCAAGCTCCAGGTCTCCGCCTGTATCGGTGCGGCCTTCCTGGTGCTCACCGGGGTCATCAGCGAGAAGGCGGCCCTCCAGTCCATCGACCTGAAGGTGGTACTGCTGTTCGGCGGCTCCCTGGCACTGGCTAAGGCGCTGGAGACCACCGGGGCGGGAAGCCTCATCGCCGACACCATCGTGGGCGCTTTAGGCGAAAACCCCAGCCCCATCATCCTGCTGCTGGTCATCTTCATCGTGGGCTGCACTCTGACCAACTTCATGTCCAACACCGCCACCACCGCTCTGATGGTTCCCATCGCGGTCTCCCTGGCCCAGAGCCTGGGGGCGGACCCCCGATCCATGGTGATCGCCACCGTCATCTCCTGCTCCTGCGCCTACGCTACCCCCATCGGGATGCCCGCCA
>CANOBV010000196.1 GCA_947564255.1 uncultured bacterium
GACTGTAAATCTGCTGGCTTTGCCTTCGATGGTTCGAATCCATCCTCCTCCACCACCGGGTCACAAATGCTGGCATTTGTGACCCGGTTTTTACACATCCTCCTGTCGAACCCCCTTTCAAAGATTAAAACAAAAGTTCTACTACGTCCTCTAAGATACCATGTCTCCCGGCTCAAGTCAAGGGTTCGGGAGATGATTTTTTTATCTGATTTTTAAAAATATACCAGAAAATCGGACAGAAACACCTGAGAAAGTTGCACCCTCCCGCACCGTACAGCCCAGGTTTACAAAGGTTTTACACTTTGGCCGTTGACTGCCGGGAGCTCTGGGAGTATGATGAAAAAAACAATTCGGGAGGCCGCTATGAAGAAGAAAACTACCGTTGGACTGCTGGGACTGGCCGCGGCGGGCGTAAGCGCGGCGGGGAGCTGGTCCGCTCTGGGCAGTTATCTCTACAACCAGAGCATGGTCCCCCAGGTCCGGGACCCGGATGAACCGGAGGCAAACCAAGTCCAGGCCGACGGCCGCAGCTGGGTCCGGCGGAGGGAGGGTTTCCGGGAGGCATCCATCCAATCCGCCGACGGACTCATCTTGTGGGCGGCGCTGGTGCCCGGCGCTCCGGGGTGCCGCCGATGGGCCATCTGCATTCACGGCTACCACGACACCCATGAATCCATGGGGTCAATTGCCCGGTGGTACCACGGACAGGGTTGGAACGTACTGCTCCCGGACCAGCGGGGCCACGGCAGAAGCGAAGGGGACTATGTTGGCTGGGGCTATGACGAGCGACTGGATGTGGTGGGCTGGTGTAACTACATTGTACGCCGGGACCCAGGGGCGGAAATCGTGCTTCATGGCGTGTCCATGGGGGCGGCCAGCATACTCATGGCCACCGGAGGCCCCCTGCCCCGGCAGGTAAAAGCCGCCGTCTCCGACTGTTCCTATACCTCCATTGAGGCGGAGATGCGCCACCTGCTCAGCAATTGGGAGGATAAACCTGCCGGCCTTCCCCTGCCGGCCGGTCTGCTGTTCTCCGCCCTGCGCAAAACCACCCTGCGGCGGGCGGGCTACGATTTGCGGGACGCCGCTCCCATCCAGGCTGTTGTCCGCTCCATCACCCCCACCCTGTTCATCCACGGGGTAGACGACGACTTTGTCCCCCCTGCCATGATGGGCAAGCTGTATCAAACCGCCCGGTGCCCCAAGGGCTTTTTGTGGATGCCCGGCGCAGGGCACGCCGCGTCTGCGGGCGCGGACGAGGAAATGTATTGGACTGCGGTGTCCACCTTCCTCCGGGACTATTTCCCGGCGCACTCGTAGGCAATTGGAAACTCAAAATTCCCGGTTTGACCTGTCAGACCGGGAATTTTTGGCGGATATGAGAAATATATGGAAAATCAAACATTTTTAGTTGACATTCAACAGGAAAACACATATAGTATGTACGCTGAAATAAAATACTGTTCCGTTTCAGCTAGGCGCTGTTTGGAAATTGGAAATATGCCCAACAGTAGTCAGGGATTTTTCGTCAGGCGAAGCCAATTTGACGCAGGAATACTTGGTGTATTCCAATTTCAAACAAGCCCTAATCCAAATTATAGTGATGGGGAGTCTTTGTGAATAACGATAAGCGACTGGACTATGACAAAGAATTTGACCGCTGGTACGCATACGATGGCTGTGATCTGGGCGCCACCTGCACCCCGGTGCGTACAGTGTTCAAGCTGTGGAGCCCGGAAGCCGTCCGCGTGGAGCTGTTTTTATATCAAAACGACACAGACCCGGCCTATGACTGCCGGCCGCTGGAATTAACAGACCGTGGCGTATGGACGCTCACTTTGGATGGGGACTTTCACGGAACCTATTACGATTACGAGGTGGAGGCACACGGCCAGTCCGCCCGCACCGCCGACCCTTATGCCGCCGCCTGCGGACGCAATGGACTGCGGAGTATGGCGGTGGACCTGTCCCGCACCGACCCGGAAGGATTCCAATCCGACGCTCCTCCCCCGCTTCCCTCGGAGAACATCATCTATGAACTTCATGTGAAGGATTTCTCCCACCATCCGGACAGCGGTGTGCCGGAGGAGTGCAGGGGTAAGTTCAAAGCTTTCGCGTGGAGGGACGAGGCGGGCCGCCCGCCCTTTTGCATGGAGCACCTGCGGGGTCTGGGCGTGAGCCATGTTCAGCTTCTGCCCATCTACGATTTCGGCTCCGTAGATGAGGACGGCGACGCGGAACAGTTCAACTGGGGCTACGACCCCATAAACTACAACGTGCCTGAGGGCAGCTATTCCACCGATCCGTCGGACGGGGCCGTCCGCATCAGAGAATGCAAAGAGATGATTCAAGCCCTCCACCAAAACGGCCTGCGGGTGGTGATGGACGTGGTGTATAACCACACCTATGCCGCCGACTCCTGGCTGGAGCGGACCGCCCCGGGGTATTACTACCGCCGGTGGGCGGACGGCACGCTGTCCAACGGTTCAGGCTGCGGCAACGATATCGCGGCAGGCCGAGCCATGGCGGACAATTATATCGTCCATTCGGTGCTGTATTGGGCTCGGGAATACCACATCGACGGTTTCCGCTTCGACCTGATGGGCCTTTTGACCGTAGAGCTGATGAACCGCATTCAGCGTGCGCTGGACGCCGTCTTCGGCAAAGGGGAAAAGCTGGTGTACGGCGAACCCTGGCGGGCGGCCGATTCCCCCATGGAACCGGATACCGCCCCGGCCATGAAGGGAAACGCCTCCCTGCTGGACCCGCATATCGCCATCTTCTGCGACACCACACGGGATGCCATCAAGGGCGACTGTTTCCACTCCGAACAGCCCGGTTTCGTCAACGGCGGCGCGGGGCTGGGGGAAACGGTTTTGTGCGCGGTCTCCGGCTGGACGGGAGAAGTGGGGGACTTCCGCCCCAGGGCCTGCTCTCAGGTCATTAACTACGTGTCCGCTCACGACAATTACACTCTGTGGGATAAACTGGCGCTGTGCTCTCCCGGCGCCGGCGGAAAAATCTCCTATCAAGAGCCCCGGGAGGACCTGCTGGCTCAAAACAGGCTGGCGGCGTTCATCTGCTTCACCTGTCTGGGAAACCTCTTCCTTCAGGCGGGGGAGGAATTTGGGCGCACCAAGCAGGGGGATGGAAACAGCTACAAATCCTCCCCTGAAGTGAACCGCCTGGATTGGCACCGGGCCTGGACGTTCGGGTCGCTGACGGACTATTACCGTCAGCTCATCCGGCTGCGCAAATCCCTCCCCGGCCTTTGCGACAAGCGCCCGGAGGCGGGGAAGCGCATTACAGCGGGCACCGTCCACCGGGACGGCGTGGTTTCCTTCCAGGTAGAAGCCGGCGGCCCCTGCGGGGAACAGCTTTTTGTGGCTTATAACGCCACCGGCCACGACTACGCCATCCAACTCCCCTCCGGGCGCTGGACCATCCGCGCGGATGGGACGGACGCCGACCAGCACAAACCCCTCATTTCCCACGGCAACTGGGTGACGGTAGCCCCCCGAAGCGGGATGCTTCTGCAGCAGTAAACCGCTGCGGGTTCAAGTAAAGGCGTTTTCTTCCTCAGGGGTTGAAAAGAGGCCGGGAGTGTGATATATTACTGGGAGAATTTTTAAACTGGGTTCAAGAAACCGTCGAGCCAATTGACCCGGGCAATTTGCGAAAAATTTTGCGTCGGAACCCCGTACCATTTCTCCAAAGTGCTTTCTTTCGAGAGACGGCGCGAGAAATCCGCAAAGCGCTGCGGGCACATGGAATCAGCGGTTCCCTGAATTCACCTCACAAGAAGGGAACGATTTCAATATGTCAGGACATTCCAAGTGGCATAACATTCAAAAGACAAAGGGCGCGGCGGATGCCAAGCGCTCCCAGGCGTTCACCAAAATCGCCCGTGAGATCATCGTGGCCGTCAAAACCGGCGGCAGCGGCGACCCCAGCAACAACTCCCGCCTGGCCACCGTCATCGCCAAGGCCAGGGCGGCCAACATGCCCAACGACAACATCAAACGAACCATCGACAAGGCGGTGGGCTCCGGCAACGCCAACGACTACGAGGCCATTACCTACGAGGGCTACGGCCCCGGCGGCGTGGCCGTCATCGTGGAAACCCTCACTGATAACCGCAACCGCACCGCCTCCGAGGTGCGCCACTACTTCGACAAATTCGGCGGCAACCTGGGGGCTACCGGCTGCGTATCCTGGTCCTTCGACCAGAAAGGCGTGCTGGTGATTGAGCGGGAGGATCTGGACGAAGAGGTGTCCATGATGGACGCCCTGGACTGCGGCGCGGCGGATTTTGAGGCCGATGAGGACTGTTTCACCGTCTACACCGACCCGGATGCTTTCGGCGCGGTGCTGGCCGCTATGGAGGAAAAAGGTTACGTATTTGCCTCCGCCAAGGTGGAGATGGTCCCCCAGAATTATGTGTCCCTGTCCGATGAAAAGGATGTCAAAAATATGGAAAAGCTCATCGACATGATGGAGGATAACGACGACGTACAGAATGTCTGGCATAACTGGGAGGACTGACTCCTGCATATAGATAAAAACCGCAAAAGTGCCGCTGTCAGGTGACAGCGGCACTCAGCCTGTCGAAAAAGTCTGCCGAAGGGCAGACTTTTTCGCATAAAGATGAT
>CANOBV010000197.1 GCA_947564255.1 uncultured bacterium
AATGGGTATAATAGCCGACGCCGGCTGGTCTGTTCCACTACATAAGGGACTAAACTCATGATGCTTCTCCTTTCAGATGGGGGAATGTACGTCACTCCCGCCGGCGTCGGCTATTATACCCATTGCCCATCGGCGATTATTCCCTCCCGCTCTCAAAAAAGGTACGGTCTTCCACTTATTCCTCAGTCTTCTCCACCTCGTCGGTCTTTTCCTCTGCCTTATCGGTCTTTTTGGCTGCTCTCTTAGCAGGCTTCTTCACAGAACTTTTTACCAACTCCAAAGCCTTACGTACCAACAGGTCATGGCGCACATCGTCAGTGTTGACGATGGAACGGACCTTATCCGCCTCCATGCTGTACTGCTCGGCCAGCTTGCTGATCTCCTCATCCACCTCAGCATCGGAAACCTCAAAGCCTTCGGCAGCTGCCACAGCCTCTAAAGCCAAGTCGCTGCGGACAGTGCGTTCTGCGGCAGTCTTGGACTGAGCGCGCATGTCATCCAAGGTCATGCCCATCATACGCAGGTAGTCCTCAAAGCCAATACCCTGACTCTGGATGCGGTTGGCATAGTCCTCCAGCATCTTGTCGCTCCGGTAGTCCACCATGGCCTGAGGTACCTCGCACTCCAGCTTCTCCAACAAGGCGGTGATGACGGCCTCCTCGAACTCTCGGTCGGCCTGTTCCTGGCGGCGGGCCTTCAGCTTCTCTCCCAAGTCCTTTTTGAACTCGTCCAAGGTGTCGAACTCAGATACATCTTTGGCAAACTCATCATCCACCTCAGGCTCCTGCTTCTCCTTCACCTCGTGGACCTTGACCTTGAACACCACTTGAGCTCCGGCCAGCTCGGGAGTATAATTCTCAGGAAAAGTGATGTCCAGGTCCTTCTCATCGCCCGCTTTCATACCAATGATTTGATCCTCAAAGCCGGGAACAAAAGAACCGGAGCCCAATTCCAGGTTATAGTTCTCACCCTTGCCGCCCTGGAAAGGCTCACCATCCTTAAAGCCCTCAAAATCAATGACAGCGGTGTCTCCCTTTTTAGCCTTGCGCTCCACGCTCACCAGACGGGAGGCCCGGTCAATGTAAGGCTTCAGCTCCCCCTTGATATCGGCGGCGGACACCTTCACCTCGGGCTTGGCCACGGGCAGCCCCTTGTAGTCCTGGATGGACGCCTCAGGCTTGACGGTGACGGTGGCTTTGAAGGTAAAGCCGTCGGCGGTGGCCTCCAGCACCTCCAGCTGGGGGTAGGCCACGGGCTTGAGGCCGGTCTCCTTCAAAGCGGCCTCGTAGGCGTCAGGATAGGCCAGGGAGATAGCGTCGTCAAAGAAAATCTCGGAGCCGTACATCTTCTCCACCATTTTCCGGGGGGCTTTCCCCTTGCGAAAACCGGGGACGTTGATGCGGTTTTTCTGTCGGTTATAAACCTTGTCGATGGCTGCCTGAAACTCGGCCGCGCCGACCTCGATCACCAGTTCAAAGGCGCTGTTCTCTTTTTTCTCATTGCTCTTGATGTTCATGGTATGTTCCTCCAAGCTCGGCCCGCCAAAACACCGCTGGGCCTTCTTTCTAAATAATCCAACCTATTCTATCAGATAGGCGCGGATATTTCCACTGTTTTTTTGTTTATTCCAAAATTTTTTTTGGACGGAATCCGACAAAGTCCGCCGCTACCAGCTGATAGTCCACCCCGCCCTGAAGCCCCTCCACCGCCAGCCGGTGGCTTGGACCGTGCAGATGGCCGTAGCAGCAAGTCTTTACCCCATACCGCTCCAGCAGGTCAATAATTTCCTGACAGCGGTAGCCCCGGTACAGAGGCGGGTAGTGGAGAAAGCACAGCTTTTCCCGTTCCCCTGCCGCTTTCAGCGATGCTTCCAGCCGAATCAGCTCCCGATTAAACACCTTCTCCCAGTGGGGGGTGCCGTTTTCCTCAAAAAACCAGCCCCGGGTACCACACAGGGCAGCGTCTCCATAAAAGGCGCAATTGTTGTGAAGAATGTGGAGGCGGACAAACCCGTTGGCCTGAAAAAAACCGTTCATTTTAGCAGCGGTGTTCCACCAGTAGTCATGATTGCCTTTGAGCAGCCACTTCTCCCCCGGGAGCTCGCTGTTCAGGAAAGCAAAGTCTTCTCTGGCCTCCTCCAAACTCATGCCCCAGGATAAATCACCGCACAGCACTACTGTGTCATTGTTTTTCACTGCGGCAAAACCTTCCCGGAGCTTATCCACATAGCCCTCCCAGCCGCCGCCGAATACGTCCATAGGCTTGTCCGCGCCCAGGGACAGGTGGGTATCTCCAATGGCGTAGAGAGCCATCCCATCACCTCTTATTTCAGGAAATCCAACACACTGCCTTTCATCGCGGCCTTGTCCACCGCACCGTCGAAACGGCGGCGACGCTTCTTGAGCCTCGCCAAAGGCGCCGGAGTGGGCACACCAGTAACCTCGGTGAGCTGGTCCAGAATCTCCAGCCCAACCTTGTGTTCCCTCACTCCCAGGGCGTTCAGCACGCTGTCGCAGAACTTGAAGGGGCTGGCGGTAGACACCACCACCGTCGGGGTATCGTCTCCAGACTCCTCCCGGTACTCCTCCAGCACATGAAACGCTACGGCAGTGTGGGGGTCGATGAGATAGTTCCGCTCACTCCACATTCGAGCGATCATAGCCTTTGTCTGCTGGTCGTCACAACATCCGGCACTGAACTCCTTCCTCAGCTTGGTACGGATGGAACTGTCCACGCGGTAACTGCCATATTGGGCCAGCTGCGACATATACTCCCGCACCAGTTTATCGTCCCGGCCAGACAGTTCAAAGAGCATGCGCTCCAGATTACTGGAAATAAGAATGTCCATAGAAGGGGACAGCGTATTATAAAACGTTCGGTTGCGGTCATAGGTGCCGGTGTTGATAAAATCGGTGAGTACATTGTTTTGGTTGGACGCGCAGATCAGCCTGCTGATAGGAATGCCCATAGCCTTGGCGTAATAGGCCGCCAAAATATTGCCGAAGTTACCAGTGGGTACGCACACATTGACTGTCTGCCCTTTGGCAACAGCCCCAGCTTTCAACAGGTCACAGTAAGCGGAAGCATAGTACACAATCTGAGGCAGGACTCGCCCCCAGTTGATAGAATTGGCGGAAGACAGGAAATAACCCCGCTCCGCCAACTCAGCAGCCAGCGTCTCGTCGGAAAACAGGGCCTTCACTCCGGTTTGGGCATCGTCAAAGTTACCCTCTACGGAGCATACTCCCACGTTGCCTCCCTCTTGAGTGACCATCTGAAGTTCTTGAATTTCAGATACCCCATCTTTGGGATAAAACACCAGGATTCTGGTCTTATCCACATTGCGGAAACCCTCCAAGGCAGCCTTGCCCGTATCGCCAGAGGTGGCCACCAGGATGCATACCGTCTTTTTCTCGTCATTTTTTTCCAAGGACGCGGTGAGCAGGTGGGGCAAAACCTGAAGTGCCATGTCTTTAAAAGCACAGGTGGGCCCGTGCCAAAGCTCCAGGCAATAGGTGCTGTCATCCAGCTTGACAACCGGAGCAATGTCTTCGCTGGAGAACTTCCCTCCACCATAAGCCTCGGCGGCGTAGGCAGTAAGCTCGGAGGCGGCAAAGCCTTCCAAAAAGCTATTCATAATGTAGACCACCCGCTGCTGGTAAGACATTTCTTTCATAGTCTCCACCGCAGAGGCCGGTAGACGGGGCAGCACCGCCGGAGTCAGCAAACCGCCATCAGGTGCTAATCCTTTGGCAATTGCTTGGGGAGCGCTCATACGCAGGTCTTTATTTCTCGTGCTCAGGTAATTCATGGTCATCTCACTACTCTCATTAAATTGTTGTAGAACAGGTCTTGGACGACCGTCTCTGTGTATCCGTGGCGCAGCAGGTGCTCATAAAGCCGGGGCAGGCTATTAATGGCAGGCAAACCGGCCATTGCGTCGCAGCCGTCCCAATCGCCTCCCAGAGCCGCAGTTTTTCTGCCGCCCAATTCCAGCAGTCGATCCAGATGGGCCCGAATCATGTCCAGGTCCCGGCTCCCACCCACAAACTCCTCATAAAAATTGAGACCAATTACGCCTTGATTTCTTATTATCGCAGTTATTTGCTCATCCGTCAAGTTCCTTGTGTGATTCCACACAGATTTTGTGTTGGAATGGCTGGCGATAAAAGGCCTGCGCGCCAATTCCGCCACGTCCCAGAACCCGGCCTCCGACAGGTGGGACACGTCCACCAGGATGCGAAGCTCCTCCATATTGCGCACAAAATCGCGGCCCACCGCAGACAGCCCTCGTTCCGTCTCATCACAGTGGGAGCCCGACAAGGCGTTGGCGCAATTCCACGTAAGGTTGATTGCCTTTACACCATTTTCCGCCGCGCCGGCCAGCCGGCCTGGATCACAGCCCAGCAGCTCTCCCCCTTCCACAGTGAGAAACGCGGCCGCTCTCCCCTGCCGGTTGGCCTGTTCCGCCTCGTCCGCAGTGCGGCACTGAACGATTTTATCTGAATTGCGGGCCATCTGTTCCTTGAAGCAGCGCAGAAGGGCATAATATGCCCGTTCCACTCCGTCCT
>CANOBV010000198.1 GCA_947564255.1 uncultured bacterium
TAATCCCATTCCCAAAAGTCCCCTTCAATGTGCCAGCCATTGCAGTCAATGTCGTACTTAGGCTTGAAGAACGAAAACTCCTTGCTGATGCAGCCCACGTACTGCTCACCCAGGTACATCTCAAATTTGGGCATGGGATTACCGCATCATTGACGCAGATGACTACCAGGTTGCTACTGTGTCCAAGGAATTGTTCAACTGGACGGATACCTATGCCATTGAGGTTTACAATCCCCAAGACGCCCTCTATGCCTTGATGCTGGTATTAGCCATTGACGCGGAGAAATGCTCCCGAAATGATTGATCAAAGCCATAAAAACAAGTCTTACTTACCGTTGAAATTTGCGAAGCCAGTAATGTCCATTGTTTGACACAAAGTAAAAAGGGACGCCGCCCTCATCAATGAGAGCGGCGTCCTTCCTCAGTTTTTCGGTGGCCCGGGAGATCCAAGCCCCAACCAGCGTGGGTTTCACTCCATAAAGCTGGGCAATATCGGTCCCGGTGTAGCCTTTTACTTTCAGTTCCATGGCCTCAATGCCCAGCAGGGCCGTACCGGTATAGCTGCGCCGGCCATATTCCAGAAGCTGCGTCAAACAGAGCCTGTCCATTTGCCGGTCTGTGTCATCGTAGGAGATCAGGCAGTCTCTCGGAGCACCATCCTCCCCGCATTCATCAAGGGAAACCACAGGCGCTTTTCTGCATTTTGCCTGAAGTGACCGGCAGTGATCCAGGAGATGGTTACGGATAACTGTACCCGCATAGGTGGCAAACTGCGCTCCGGCCTGGGCGTCATAGGACGCCGCCGCATGGCACAGAGCCACACAGCCCTCTTGATAGAGATCATCGTACCCCATACCATAGATGCCTTCGTTGACGTCAATACATCGGTGAATGGCCCAGTGGACTACCTGCATATGCTCTTCCACGAGAACCTGCTGTTCGGCAGTCAGTGTAATATGTTCTTTCATTCTGAGCTCCCCCCCTTATGCCGCCTTGTAGGCCGCCCCGGTGAAGCCGTCACACAGGCAAATGACCTGCGCACATCGGTACTCGGAAAAGTGAGCGATGTGGGCCTCCGCCTCTGGAAGTCCCAGTTGTACCTGGAGCCAGCGATAAGCTTCTTTTTTGCTCATGTAACCATCCTCCCAAAGTCGGTTCAGGGCAAGATGGGCATCCCGGCGCATCTGTCGGAGTTTCCTGTTCGCCAGTGTTCCCATAGGCAGGCGGCTGTCCCGATGGGCGGCCACATAGGCATCACAGACCGGATATCGGGCGCAGACATAGACCTCCTCGCCGGAACCAGCGTTCCGCCGAACCACCTGAGCGGAACGGCGAACCGCCTTTGCCCCGCAGTAGGGGCAGCTGATGTTGACCTGTTTCATACACGCACTCCTTTCTTCACGTTGCGTTTTGCCAATTCCCCATAGATGAAAGGAAACTGATTCAGTTTTGTCGGGTGTCGGGAGACTACCCCAAATTGATCAACCACTTTAATACGCACCGCTCGAAAGAAAAAAGGGCATCAAAAATTGTGAATTTTTTGTAAACAAAATTAGTTGAAGAAAATTGCACCGCCGGGATGGAGAATGACGGTTCCTATAAATTGTCGGCCTGTCGGTCAGCCGACGCAAGACGCTCCGCACACCTGACGGCGTTTGTGCAGGTGAAGTACCGGATGGGAACATCGCTGTTTCGGGCAATCTCGGCCACTTTGTAGTAGTAGGAATGGGCAATGTAGTTGGTCTGGACCCATATGACATCTGCCCGGCGGATCAGTTCCGCGTTGGGACTGATATCTCGCCTCACAAAGTTGACATCCGGGAGCAGGGGGCGAATCGCCTTCAGCCAGTTATCGCTGCCACCAAAAACTACCGTGCGCTGCCTGGCCTGATAGGGAAAATGAATCCTCTGTGATGTTTCCGGTTTCGGCTCTTGCCCGGAGGTCTGATAAAACACCAGCTCCCGTAGGTCGATCAGTTCCTGGCGCTCACTGCTGGCCTCGGCCTTTGCCTGTACCAATTCCGCTTGGCCTACTCTGACCGCTTTCTCCGCCGTGTGCAGAGCATCTTTGGTCTGCGAGAGCTGCTTTTCCAGCTCCTCCACCCGTCCGGACATTTCCTGCAAGGTCAGTCCGGCGTTTTCCTCAGCATCCTCCATCATGTCTGCCGACAGTTCACTATCGTGCAAAAAAACCATCGACAGAAATTCCTCGGCAAGATGCAGATATTGCTCCCATACGGGGACTTCCGCCGCCGGGATACCGGCCCGTGTCAGAGCCTCCGCCGCCTTGCCGGATATGGAGACATGGCGCGGCATGATCAACCCGGTCAATCCAAATACCAGCTGCGGCATATTGACAGCCCTATACGGCCCCTCCGGATCCAGAGGATGGGGCATAATATCCGGCCGGTATTTGAGTTCGTACAGCCCGGCCCTTTTCTCATACGGCCCCCACGAAGTCGCAAGGTCAAACGTGTCGTCGTTTATATCTGCCTCTCCGTCCCCATAGCAGATTTCATACAGGCCGGGGATACCGGGCGCCGCCATGCACCAGGGCAGCTTTGATGCTGCAGCGAACAGCACGGCCAGAGCTGGTGAATACAGCCAGGGCAGATCGCTCCCAGCCTCTATCATACAAAGGAACGCAAAGCAGGTTTCATACGGGTCATCTACGGTAAAGCCCTCCATAATCTGCCGGATTTCCGGGGGGTAACGCCCTGCCCACATTTTAATAAGCTCACACTCCATAAGCGGCAGCATATAGGCATATACTCGCAGGTCATAGTGGTCAAAGGCGAGCCTGTCCGCCTCCTCCTGTTTCTCCAGCCCCGTTTTA
Organism: uncultured bacterium; assembly: GCA_947564255.1. Classification (GTDB taxonomy): domain Bacteria; phylum Bacillota; class Clostridia; order Oscillospirales; family Oscillospiraceae; genus Enterenecus. The sequence goes on from CANOBV010000198.1 coordinate 2,837, forward strand.
GTCAAAGCCTCGATTTTTTCCAGCCGGTATTCCGTCTGAGAGGGTAGCGCGTCCGGGCAGACCGGGGACCGGATCTCTGGCCGCGATGTCAACGGGTACCGGGGAGAATCCTTGCGCGCCAGATCCTCCGGACAGATGCCTCTGGCTTCACGGTAATGCTGATCGCATTCGTCCGAGATCCGCCTGACCGTGCTTCTCACACGATGCTCCTTGCGGGCATACTCCGCCATGCAGGAAAAATACCGGTCGATATAGTCCCACATTCTAATCTCAAAGTTTGCGGAGATCTGTTCGATCAGGCCTGACGGGAGCATCGACATCAGCGTGTCGAAACGCTCCCTATCCGTGTCAAGGCTTTTGGATGCCAGCCATTCCCCAGTGCCATGACGTTTGGCCGCGGCTCCGCTGACCAGACCGCAGCTCCGGCTATGTCCGCCATTACGCTCCATAATCACCTGGAGCATCCTGCGTATGACAGTCTTACCGTAACGCGGCTCTGTATAATCCTCTACATAGAGGTATTTGCCGTTATCCACAGGTAGATGCTCATCAATGGTACGGGTACTGTTGCACTCGCAAAGCACATCCAAAAACCAGAGGGCGGCCGCCAAAGAAAGGTGACAGCTCTCATCGACCATGCTCACAGAGTCCGCAGGGGCGGCGCACAGTCTCGCCCATTCAACATCAATATCCAGTTCAGGATACTTTTCGGCGTACCGAGACCTTGCCGCTTCCATATAGGCAAGCGTGGCCGCTTTCCGGCGCTTCAGAATATCACCGGACAGGTCATATGCGGCCGCCCTATGCCCGCCCTCGGTCACCTCGTTCACAAACTGTATAGAATGTTTGAATTCTTTTGACACAAGTTTTATTGTTTTTGGACTTTCTGTGACGTTATGCCCCATCTTATCAACCTCCTTCGGGGTGTTGTGCATGATTATCTGTATTTATAGAGCACCAATGATCCAAAAAGGCCCTCCCGATCCGGCTCTTTTGCCGGCCTCATTCAGGATAATAGATAGCTCCCACAGCTTCTGGCTGCGTTTATAGCTGGCGGGGTCAGCTACCAGGATTTTTCCATCCTGGACGCCCCGCAGCACGATGAAGTGTCCACTGGTTGTAAAATGGCCCTTGCCCATGATGGCAACGACCAGCTTCCCCTCGCTGAGAGCGTCCACAATACGCTGAGGCTCGGAGGCAGTACAGCCCTCCACGGTCAGGCCCCACGCTTTGGCCGCATTGGGGATCAGGGCATGGTAGGAGCCGCTTTTGCTGCACCAGCCGCCGTTCTCGTAGGACCACTTCGCCATCTCAATGGGATCGACCGTTTCACTTGTCAGGGAAGACACCACAATAGACATGGCCGTGGGGCCGCAGCCGTAGCCTCCGATGTTGTCCGTGCCGTAGGGTTTATTGGCGTACCGCTCATCTAACTGATTGAAGTAAACTACCTCAGTGGCCCCATCTGTAAAGCGCACGTTTCCCAGCGATGAGATGGTTGTCCCGCTGTATTCGGCGTACTGGAACATTCCATCGCCCAAGAACAGGCTGAGATTCTGGGCATAGTTGCCAGCCAGCGATTTCTGGTCATCTGTCAGATGGAATACATTGTCCGCAAAATAACCCTCCCCGTTGTAGGAGAGGGTGTAGATATACCAGGTCTAATTCTTTGTCTCCACCACATCCGGGGTGTCCGGGTCATCAGCCTCCACAG
>CANOBV010000199.1 GCA_947564255.1 uncultured bacterium
TCCAGATATTTTTGGAACACGGTCTCGAACTCGGTGAAGCAGCACGCGCCCCCCACCACATAGACCGTGTCCACCGGGTATTTCGCCAGGCAGCGCTTGACGATGGCGGCCATTTTCTCCACCACCGGCTTGATCACCGGGAACACGCTGTGCTCCTGGGCCGGGTCCCGTTTCATCAGCTCGGCCTCGTGGGTGTCGCACCCGTGGAAGCCCGCCAGCACCAGCGTCATATGGGTGCCGCCGGTGGGCTCGTCGTCCACGAAGACCACCTTGCCGTCCTTCAGAATGCTGATGCCGGTGGTCCCTCCGCCCACGTCAACCACTGCCCCGTCCGTAATACCCAGCACAGAGGCCGCCGCCGTGGGCTCATCCACGGTGCTGGTGAGGCGGAACCCAGCCGCCTCCACCACGTTGCCGATGGCCTTGACGCTTCCGGTCACGATGCCCGGCGGAATGGCACAGCCCGCCGCGTCCAGCGTTACGCCCAGCTGGTCCTCCAGCTCGGCCTTCAGCCGGGTGACGGTGCGCACAGCGCCCATGTAGTCCACCACCACGCCGTCCCGCACCACGGTGGAGGGGTAGGTGACGCCGGCCACAGGCCGGTTCTCCTCGTCCACCACAGCCAGCACGATGTTGGCGGTGCCCAGGTCCACGCCGGTGCGCAGGACCCCCGTCCAGGGGTTATTCCGATGTTCTTCAATGAGGCGCTCAAACTCCGCCAGCGTGGCGTTGCACGCCTCCATGTCATGGCTCATATCCGTTCTCCACCCTCAAAGGTCATGCTTTAGTCCACAATGATGTAGGCCCGGTCGCCGTTCTTCACGCCGAAGGCGTTGGCCTCGTCCACGTCGATGTGCATCTCCGGCGCGAACTGCTCCGACACCCGGATGAGCACGTTGTGGAAAATGCCGCCCCGCAGTCCGCGGATCTCCACCTTCACCATCTGCTTATCCCTCACGCCCATGCGCTGGGCGTCCTCGGGGGTCAGATGGATGTGGCGCAGGGCCGCGATGGTCCCCGTGTCCTTCTCAATGGTCCCCTTGGGGCCCACGATGGTGACGCCCGGGGTGCCCGCCAGCTTGCCGGACTCCCGGATGGGGGGGCGTACGCCCAGGGCGAATCCGTCGGTGACGGAAATCTCCACCTGGGACTCGCTCCGCAGGGGGCCGAGCACGCGCACGCGGCTCAGCTCCCCCTTGGGTCCATGGAGGGTGACGGTTTCCTCGCAAGCATACTGGCCCGGCTGGCCCAGCTCCTTTTTAAAGGTCAGCTCGCTGTCCTGACCAAACAGGATGTCCATATCCTTCCGGTCCAGATGGATGTGCCGGTTGGACACGCCGATGGGCACCGAGCGCTGGAATTTCTCCAGCTCCTCAATGACCAGTCGGGTGACCAGTTGGACGAACATCTCATAGGTCTGCTTCTCCACGGTTCATACCACCTTAGCCCAGGTCTTTGGGCAGGATTTTCTCCACGTCGGTGTGGGGCCTGGGGATCACATGGACGGAGACCACCTCGCCCACCTTCTCGGCGGCGACGGAGCCCGCGTCCACAGCCGCCTTCACCGCGCCCACGTCGCCCCGGACCATGACGGTGACCAGGCCGGAGCCGATCTTCTCATAGCCGATGAGGGACACGTTTGCGGACTTGGTCATGGCATCGGCGGCCTCGATGGCGCCCACTAAGCCCTTGGTCTCGACCATGCCGAGAGCTTCACCTATACTCATAGTTACCTCCTAAAATGGCCGTCTCACGGCCGTGCTTATTGTTTGCGCTTTCCGCCCTTTTTGGCGGGGGTCTTCCGGGCCGTCCTGGGCTTGGCCGGGGCGGGGGCCTCCCCCTCTTCGGCAGCCGCTTCCGGCCCGGGAGCCGGCTCCACGGCCGGGGCCTCTTCACTCACCGGCGGCTCCGCCGGGACCTCCGGGGTCGCCTCCGGCTCCGGGACGGGTTCCTCGGCGGGGGCCTCCGGCTCAGGTTCAGCCGCAGACTCCTCCACCGGGGCTTCCACCTCGGGTGCGGGCTCCGCCGCCTGAACGGGGGCCTCCTCCGCCGTCTCGGGGGCTGCCGGGGCCTGAGGCTCCGGCGCTTCCTCGGGAACGGGGGCGGGCGCTTCCTTTTCCGGCTCACCGGGCGTCACAGGGGGCTTCGGGGGGACGGGCGGCTCCGGGTCTGCGGGCGGCTCCGGCGGCTGATAACCCACAGTATCGCCGTTCTCCACCAGCATCTCCAGCGCGGCGGCGGGGCGCGGAATCACCCGCGTACTCACCACCCGGCACACCTTGCCCGCCGCGATCTTGGCGGCGTCCACGGCGGCCTTGACAGCACCCACGTCGCCCTGAATTTTCACGGTGGTCCAGCCGCCGCCCTTGGTCAGCTCGTAGCCGATCAATTCCACATTGGCGGACTTCACCGCGGCGTCGGCGGCGGTAATGCCGCCCAACAGCCCCTGGGTCTCGATGAGCCCTAAACTCTTCTGCATACACGTACCTCCTAGTCCAGAGGTTTCAGCGGCAATTTCTTCACCAGCCGCGCCGCGTTGGCCCCCAGGGCTCGCACCTGGTCGGCCTGCCGGGCGGGGACCCGGTAAAGGGGCCGGCTCTGGTCCAGCTTGGAGTAGTGCAGAACCACGAACTGCTTATCCAGTCCCAGTCCCACCTCCAGCCGGGAGGCCTGGGCGGCTTCCCAGGCCATGGCCAGCGCGTCCATGCCCTCCTTCGTCCCCTGTTCCCAGGGGATGCCCTCCTCCTCCATGCCGTAGGTCAGCTGCCGCAGGGCTGACGGCGAGGCGTCGGGGCTCGTAAGAACGTGGACGTTGGGTTTGGTCATCTCAATGGGCATGGCCATGGGTCAGGCCCCCCCTTCCAGCACAGACAGCACCAGACCGGTGGCCACCGCGTTGCGGGGGCCCTCGGAGCCGCGGATGTTGCCGCGCCCGGCCACCACCTTGTACTGAGACAGGGCGTCGGTGACCATCTGAGGCACCTCGAAGTCCAGGGCGGAGCCGCCCACCAGCACCACGAACCGGATGTCCCGGACGTTGCCCGTGGGGCTCACCCGGGTGAGGGCCCGGATGGCGTTGGTGACAAACACCTTCTGCTTGGCCTGACGGCGGATGAGGCGGATCTTTTCCATGGACCAGTCCCCCTCCAGAGGGATCATATTGCCCTCCTTCAGGATGACCACTTTCGCGAAAATATTGGGGTCCAGCGGGGTGGGGAAGAATTCCACGGTGCCGTTTTCGTGGCGGATGTGGAACAGGCTCTCCACCTTGGCCATGGGGTACTTCTTCACGTCTTCCGCCGTGTCAAAGTTGTCCAGGCCCATCTCCGACTGGATGAGGAGGGTGACCATGTTGCCCGCCCCAGCCAGATGGATGGAGTGGATGGTCCCGTCCTCGCTGATGATGGAGGCGTCGGTGGAACCGGCGCCCATGTCCAGAATGGCAAGGGGTTTGTTGGTGCCCGGGGTGGTGAGGGCGCCCCGGATGGCCATGTCGGCCTCCACGCCGCCCACCTGCACGGGCACGTTGATCTGCTCGCCGAACTCCCTGGCGATGGCCTCCATCTGGAGGCGGTCGGCCTTCACCATGGCGGCGATGCCCACGGCGTTCTCCTGGGAGAACTCGTTGGCCAGACCGCCCTGAACCTTCTGGGGGGTGAACGTGTCCACCGCCAGCAGGTCCTGGATGTGGATATCACGGGGGTGCTGCTTGGTGAGGTTGGCCATGACCTGGCGCACCTTCTCCAGCATGCCGCCCGCGTTGGTGCCCGGCTCGCCCCGCACGTCCTCCAGATTGGGAATGGACTCCACGGCTTTCATGATCTTGTCGGCCCCGTCGTCCACGTCCACCTTCACGGTGCGCATGGCGCCCTTCAGCTCCATGGTGCCGGCGGGGATTTTGCGCTCCTTCACGTCGCCGCTGGGGGTCTTGATGACCACAGCCGAGCGGTTGCCGATGAGGGCCCGGGCGATGGGCACAACCTGCCGGGTCTCCTCCGAGGACAGCCCGAACAGGGTGGCGATGCCGTAGGGATTGGACAGCACCTCCACCACGCCGCCCACGCCGGCCACCTCCACCGCGGAGCGCATGCCCAAGGGGACCTTGTCCACCAAAGCCACCTCGTCCACGATGGGGATCTTCCGGTGCAGGCGGTTGTGGATGAGCACGCCGTCGTCCCGCTGCACGATGGCGGCGGTGACCTGCCGGGTGCCGCTGGAGCCCTGGTTGATGAGCCGCGCGGCCTCGTCAAAGTCCACGCTCTTGGGGATGACCGCGATGTAGTCCTTCCCGCCGGGGGCGTCCTCCAGCTCGGTGACCAGAACGGTCTCCCCCACCCCGACGCCCATGCCGCCGGGGGTGGAGGGGTTGTGACCGATCATGGTGGACTCGGTGATGATGGTCTCGGTGATGGTCTCCATGGCCACGTCGCCGATGACCGGGGCGGCCTCGTTGAGCCGCACCTCAGACAGGTCCTTCACTTCCAAACCCGCCTTTTCCAGGGCGTTGGTCAGGGAGTGGAAGATGCCGTTGATGTTCTGCCGGGTCCC
>CANOBV010000200.1 GCA_947564255.1 uncultured bacterium
GCGGTCAGCTCTTTCTGGGTGCCGGCGTAGAGGTAGCGGAAGATGGAGTCGCCGTTTTCTTTGTGGCCTATCACGATCCGCCCCTCCCAGCGGCCATCGTCCCGCTTGCGCACCATACCGTCGCCGGACGGTCTGCGCTTTGCCATGGTCAATCACCTCCGATTCTGATATCGCCATCGTTGTTGTCCATGCACTCCATCATGATTTTGGCACCCAGCCGGAAGCCCAGGATGAAATTCTCCAGCGCCGTGATGCTGTCGATTTCCTGTTGCGATTCGATCAGCTTTGCCAAGACCGCCTGTCCAGCTTCGTCGAGCTGCTCTGTGAGCTGCTTTTCAAACCGGGTCACACGATCCGTCGCCCGCTTCAACTCTGAATTGGGCGTCATGTCCTGCGCGTTGGGTGTGATGTTGCCGTAGTAGAGATCTTCCAAAGTATTTCGCATTGCTCTCGCCTCCTGTAGCGACACACCATACCACAGGCCGGCGGGAATATCCATGGTCAACGGTGAGAGTTATCAGAACAGACACATATTTTTTGCGGTGTTCCGCTGGGCTTCTCTTTGTATACACTGGTGCAATTCATAATTCGCCACAGCGGCACACAAAGGGGGCGACACTGCGCCTCACTTGCGGGAGGCGTACGGATGCCAGTCACTCCGTGGAATGGGTACAAACCGCCGCACAGGGGCTAACACGGGGGAAAACACTTGGGCGGCGCTCCGCAGGTGTGGAGCGCCGCCCGCTTTTGCTTGAGAACGCCTATTCCGGATAGCGTGTGTAGAGGGCATATCCAGGCCGTTCTTCCAACCACCACTTGAAGTACTGCCCGCCCCAGCGGGCATGGTTGTTGAGACCGCTCTCGGTGACCTTGACGTACTCATCCGTTTTGCTGATTACAACTACCACGTGGCCGTTTCCGCTGTTGTCATAGCGGATCAGGTCGCCGGGGCGGATCTGATACCAGCTTGGGTTGTCCACCCTCCGCCACGGGAGGTTTCCAAACGCCGCGTCCGAACACAGCGTAGCCCAGCCGGAGCAGTGGGTGCCCCGGCGGTAGGGCCCGCCGCTGGTGGAGCGGTAGGGCGTGGGGTACACTGTCCCGGTGGGGTAGGTCTGCTTCAGCTGCGCCAGGACGGCCTGTACGCTTTCTTCTGTGGGGCCAGAGGGTACGGCGGGAGATTCCTCACTGTAGTGCTGGGTGCTGTTAATGTGGACGGAGTTGGTGGCGGCGTCATAGGTCACGCCGAAGTCCACCGCTTTGCCGATGTCCCGGAGGCGGACATAGTTATTGCCGCTGATGCTGTAGGCGGTGAGGGCTGCTTGCTGACCATTGATATAGAAGGTCTGGCTACTGGGCCGGGCGGTGAGATAGTCTGCTGCCTGGGCGGCGGGGCCGCTCAGGGCAAGGCCGGCGAGGATGCCGATTCCCATAAAGATCGCTTCCCTTTTCCTGTTCATGATCTGATCCCCTTTCGGTTTTGTTGTGCTTTTCGCAAACACAACCATGCCGAAGGAGTGGCGGGAAGTCAAGTACAATCAGGGGAACCGCATGGAGAAAAACTACGGCGTGAACGAAGCACTTTGCACAGCAGGGGTGCTCCTATTGTTTTCTGTGGCGCAGATTTTTGTGGGATCATAGCCTTGGACTTTTTCAAAAGCAAATAGCTTGTAGCTGAACATCCTTTGAGGTATACTGGTCATAACTTGTTCTACGGGAGGTTGTTGCTGTGAACCAAGCTGCTATTGAACACGCCATCCGTACTGCCACTGCTTCATTAGAGATGGAAGGCTTTGCAGTTAATCCCGACCATGTTGTTCTCTGCCGGAAAATGCTGGCCGGTGAGATCACGATGGAAGAATATCTCGCCAATGTCACGCCCCAAAAGGTTGGATAGGCACAACATACAGCGCCTCGCTTTCAGCAGCAAAAATCCTGTGGGTCACATAGTCGTACTGCCCCAGCCCTGCTCCACATGATCGTCTGGCTTGTGGCCCATAGCGATCTTCTTTTCCTGGATTCTGCGCCGCAGCTTGTGGTCGGTGTGCTGGCCATGGGTTCCGTCTATAACGTGGGCGTTGTCCTGGAAGATGCGGCCTATTGAATGGAGCAGACTGTTCACCGCCAAGATGGCGGAGGGCAGAGAAGGACTATTCTGCCGCTCCAACAGGATCTGGGCATAGGCGTGCCCCTGCTCCGCCGCCTGGGTCAGCCAGTAGACGGCCTGCCCCATGTCCTGGGGGATATCTTCACCCTCCCAATACAGCTTGCCCAGAAGGTATTCTGCATACGGGTTATCCGTTTCTGCCGACTCCGCAAGCCAAGGCAAGGCCTCCGTTACATTTCCATCCTTCAAAAATTCTTTGGCCAGACGGTAGGCGGCGTACTTGTGCCCGCCCTCAGCGGCTCGCTTCAGCCAGCGGATGCCCTGCTCCCGGTCATGGACTTCCACATCATCCGTCAGCAATAATTTGCCCAGCGCGTGCTGTGCGTCCGGCAGACTTTGCGCCGCCTGCTCGAACCAATACCGCGCCTCCAACCAGTCCGGCGTGACCAGCGGGCCATCTCGGCACAGCCTACCCAGTAAAAGCTGGGCGTAGGGGTCGCCATTTTCCGCCTGTATGCGGAGCCGCTTTACCCCTTCATCACGCAGGTCAAGGGGGAGGCCGTCATCACAGACCACCGACCAAATCCGTCCACAGGCTTCGCCGTTCTGGAAAACATCGTTCGGCTCATCGAACCGCTCCATGCCCTTGTCCTCAAAGGTGAGATGCTCCAGCCGGAGCGCCGCTTGAATCACAGCATTGTGGATAGCGCGGAACTCTTTCTGTTGGGACAGTGGGACGCTCTCCATGGGCTTGTCCGAGTAGAACTCATTTACCTCATGTTGAAGCTCCAGCCATTTTTCATAGCACTCTTTTACTGACGGCAACCGTGCCATTTGATCTACGATGTCATCCACCTGTTTCTTCACAGATTTGGAGAGATACCCGTACTGTTTTTTACCCTTCGTATTTTTCAACTCGTGAGCCAGCGTGAGCATCAGTTGCTCCGCTTCCGGGTGTTCGCAGACGCCCCGCTTCATCTCGTTGGCCAGCTCCAGCATGGAGCGGCGGGCCTCCGCCATCAGCTCATCCCGAGACTGGCTTTTCCGCTCGTAGACGTGGAGCAGCTCTTGGCGGAAGATATCGTTGGTGAGCATGGACTTGATTTTCTCAATGCCCACCGGGCTGAGATAACCCGGAGCATTTCCGGCAGACCATGCCATCATGTGGACGTGGGGATGGTCGCCTTCATCGTGGAATGCGGCGTACCAGCGAAACTCTTTGGGCGGGATGTTCATGGCGGCGGCGATGTCGTTGCGGTGTGTGAGGAGCAGGTTGCGCCACGTCCTGGCGCTGTCGTAACCCAGGCGGGCGGCGTCCTCCCGCTTCAGCGAGATAATGTGCGTCCACACATTTTTCTCGCACGTTTGCAGCTCCGATGTCACCTTTTTCAGATCCACATAGTCCTCATCGCCGAACAGGCCGTGGCTGCCTATACGCTCAACTCGGGGACGGGTGGCAATGTACTCTGCGTAGATGTCGCTCTGCTGAACGTCCGGCCAGCTGTCCTCCAGTGCCCGGGTGATGAACACCGAGGCGTTCACTTTGGTGGGACTGTCTCGGTAGCTGTTGTACTCAGGCAGCTTTTTCGCGTCAGGAAAATCTTTTGTCAGGCTGTCGATGAGCTGCGCCTGCTTTTGTGTGGCGAGGCGCCCGTCAGGAACCAACTCCACCCGCTCCCGCGTAGCGATGTACTTGGCGTGGCCGCCCGCATCTTTGCCGCCTTTGATGTACGGGCTTTTCAAAATCAATCGGGCCATTCATCCTCCGCCTCATTGGCTGCGCGGACCTTCTGCTCAAAAGGCATCTGCCCATTTGTGTTCTTGACGTTGCGCACGCTCTCCGCCCGCCGGCGGCGCAGATCCTCCTCAGTGAGTTCGTAGCTGTCCGCCAGGATGCCCATCATCATGTCCAGCTCCACCGTATGCTTGTAGATCAGGGAAGCCATCCGATCTTCAAACATCCCCAGCCGCCCATCCAGGGACGAGAGTACTGCCCTGGGCAATGTGCCGCTGTCGTCCTGGACGGCCAGATGATCCACGTAGAAATTCACCGCCTGCTCCACGAACTGGTTTTTGCTGCGGCAGCCAGCCGCTTTGTACCACTGCTCGATTTTTCGCTTGGTGTCCGGCTTCATGCGCAGGGCCAGCCGATCCTTGTTTTCTGTACTCAAAGTGTCTTTCACACCTCCAAACCCTTGATAGACGCCGTCCCAAACCGTTGGGACGGCTGTATTTGTGGAAAAACAGACGCCACTGGCCAGTTTTTCGCCGAAAACAGACGCCTGTTAAGAGCCCCGCGGGAAAGTCCCGGAAGCCCTTAAAACGGTCCGCACTGCGGGCCGATGTGACCTGCCGGGTGTCACTTGTGACGCCGGCGTTTATCCTGCTTGTCGTCGTCGCAGGCTTCATATCCCTCGCCCCGCCGCGAGCGG
>CANOBV010000201.1 GCA_947564255.1 uncultured bacterium
CAGCGGGCTGTTCTTGATTGCCGGTGATTTTGCAAGCACTTTTTTCAAGACCTTCATATGTGAAACCACAGAACAGGCAAGCCGCGGACTTTGTCATTGACGTGGCGGCATACTGGATAAAGGAGTGCGATATCGACGGATGGCGGCTGGACGTGGCAGACGAGATAAACCACGCTTTTTGGAAGCGATTCCGCAGGGAAATAAAGGCTGTGAAGCCGGAAGCTCTTATTGTGGGTGAAATTTGGCACTATGCGGGGGATTTTCTGGAGGGCGACGAGTGGGACAGCGTGATGAATTATCCCTTCTGTCATGGGGTCCAGGACATGGTGGCGAAGGGGGAGAGAACTCCCTCGGAGTTCCTTGACGATTTAGGGTTCCTGCGGGGAAACCTAAATCGGGAACTGGAGGGGTACCTGTGGAACTTCATCGACACCCACGACACAGCTAGGTTTCTTCATACCGCTGGGGGCGACCCCGGGAAGCAGCGTCTGGCGGCGGCGCTCCAGCTGCTGCTCCCAGGCATGCCGATGATTTACTACGGGGATGAAGTGGGCATGGACGGCGGTCCCGACCCGGACTGCCGCCGGGGGATGCTGTGGGACAAAGCCCGGCAGGACCGGGACATGTTGAACTGGTACCAAAGGCTGATCCGGCTCCGGCGCCAAGAGCCTGTCCTGACTGGGGGAGAGCTCATACGCCAGGATACAGACGATGGCCGGGGGTTGCTGGTTATGGAGCGAAAAATGGGCGGACAGAGCGCCGTCCTGGTCTTCCATACAAAAGAAGGAAGTATTCCCCTGCCGGAGTTACGGGGGCAGATTGATAGCATCACCGGCCAGACGTTCTCAGGTATGCTGGGTGGATATGAGGCGAGGGTATTTGTGAAAGCGGGCAACGGGGCGGAGGAGTAATTTTCCTACGCATTTTGCGCATTTTCATATTTTCTTTCCTGATTTACTCAAACGTGCTTGCCACTCTTTCCAACAGCTCCGTAATGGGCATATGCTGAGGGCAGCTATTCTCGCACTTCCTGCATTTCACGCACTCGCTGGCCTTGGGCGAGGTTTTGGTGATATTGGCATAGCGCCGGGCGGCGTCGCCTTTGCCCTCGTAGATGATCTCGTTATTGGCGATTTTGAACAGGTCAGGTATGCGTATGCTCTTTGGGCACCCCTCCACGCAGTACCGGCAGCCGGTGCAGGGGATGGTGTCCACCGCTTCCAGCTTTTCCTTTGCCTGGGCCAAGACAGCGCGCTCGGCATCGGTAAGGGGTTGGAAATGCTCCATATAGGAGATATTGTCCTCCATCATCTCCATAGTAGACATCCCGCTGAGCACCGTGAGCACGCCGTCCAGGGACGCGCTGTAACGGATGGCCCAGGACGCCAGGCTTGCGCTGGGGTTCGCCTGACGCAGGATATCCGCCACATCCTGGCGCACCTCCACCAGCGTGCCGCCCTTGCAGGGCTCCATGACGATGACCGGTACGCCATGCTTCATGGCCACCTCATAGCAGGCTCGGGACTGGATGACCTCGTCCTCCCAGTCGGCGTAGTTCATCTGTAATTGTACAAACTCGGCCTCCGGATGGGCGGTAAGAATGTCATCCAGCACCTCAGCGCTGTCATGGTAGCTGAAGCCAATGTGTTTGGCTTTTCCCTCCGCTTTGCACTTTTTCAGGAACTCCCAGGCTCCCATTTTGTTTGCCTTGTCGATTCCCGAGGAGGGGAACCGGTCGCTGACCACCCCGGACAGGCCATGGAGCAGGTAGAAGTCTATGCAGTCCACGCCCAGGTTTTTTAGGGAAGACTCGAACTTCTCCTGCATCCCCTCTGGGCTGTCTATCGTCCACATGGGCAGCTTGGTGGCGATCTGGAAGCTCTCCCGGGGGTGGCGCTCCACCACCGTCCTGCGGAACACGCTCTCCGACTGGCCCATGCCGTATACCGGGGAGGTGTCGAAGTAGCTGAAGCCGGCGGCAAGGTACTTGTCGGCCATTTCGTTCAGCAGTTCGATATCGAACTCCCCGTCCTTCTGGGGCAGGCGCATATAGCCAAAGCCCAGCTTCTTGATATTTTCACCTAATTGATCGATCACATTCTTCATGCCGATGCCCTCCCACTATTCCATATAATCAAATTCATTTATTATTCAGCGACCAAACCTGCTTCTGCCCCGCCGCAGGGGTGTTCTGCGCCATCACGCCCACCAGCTTGTGGGGCACATAGGGCTCCTCCAGGTAAGCAATTTCCTCGGCGCTTAGTTCCAGATCCACCGCTTTAACAGCCCCCTCAATATGGTGCAGCTTCGTGGCCCCCACCACCGGCGACGCGACCTTCGTCAGCAGCCAAGCGAGAGAGATTTCCGTCATGCTCACGCCGTGCTTATCCGCCAGCTCCGCCACCCGGGCGATGATCTTCCCGTCCTGCTCCGCCATAGCGTCATACTTGCCTTTGGCGTAGGCGTCCTCCTGTAGGCGCTTGGAGGTCTCGCCGGGGCGCTTGCTGAGCCTGCCGCCAGCCAGGGCGCTGTAGGGGGTCATGGCGATGTTGTCCTCCTGGCAGAGCCTTGCCATTTCCCTTTCTTCCTCCCGGAAGATGAGGTTATAATGGCCCTGGATGGACACGAACTTGGCAAAGCCGTTCTGTTCCGCGATGGCGTTGGCCTTGGCCAGTTGGTAGGCGTAGCAGTTGGAGATGCCGATGGCCCGCACCTTGCCCGCTTTCACGGCGCTGTTTAAGCCCTCCATGATGTCATAGATGGGCGTGTTATAGTCCCACATATGGTAGATGTATAGGTCCACATAATCCATACCCAGGTGTGTGAGGCTCTGGTCCAGCAGCTTTGCAATGTGCTGCTGCCCGGTAACGCCCGCTTCGATCTCCTCGCCGCTGCGGGGCACGAATTTCGTGGCCACCACCACGTCCTCCCGGCGGGCAAAGTCCCGCAGGGCGCGGCCCACGTACTGCTCGCTGGTGCCGTTCTGGTAGCCGATAGCAGTGTCGAAGAAGTTGACCCCCAGCTCCAGTCCGCGCTTAATGATCTCTCTTGCATGCTCTTCGTCAATGGTCCAGCTGTGCTGGCCCGTCTGGGCATTGCCAAAGCCCATACAGCCCATGCAGATGCGGGAGACGTTCAGGTCTGAATTGCCTAGTTTTGTGTACTTCATGGTGAGTCCTCCCATCTATTTTTTGTGTTTCATCCGGCGTATTCCTGTTTTGCCGTCAACCGGACATCCCTTCAGAAAATGAGCGCCCCCGCCGGGAAATCCTTCCTTCGGGGACGCTTTTATTGTATCGCTGGTTATCCGAAAAGTCCAATGCTTCATTTTTATTTCAGTTCATGCTTCCAGAGCATTTCTGATGTGCGCCAGGAAGCTCTCCACGGCCCGGGAGCGGGTCTGCTCCTTTTTCCAGGCCAGCACCGCGCCGCTCTCAAGGGCGGGGGACAGCGGGATGAAGCGCAGACCGGAGTAACGGGTGAAGCTCCTGTCCAGGCAGAGGGCCGCGCCCATGCCGTGCCCCACCAATACAGCGGCGTTGTTGAGCAGATTGTACCATGCCGCCACATTAATCCGGCCGAAAAGCTCCTGGCCGAACCAACCGGACAGCAAGTCGTTCACCTGCTCCCGCCACCCAAGCAGCAGCGGGTAAGGGGCTAAATCCTCCGGGCTCACGGACTCAAACTCCGCCAGGGGGCAGTCCTCCCGCACCAGGGCGCACCAGCGCTCCCGGTGGGGCAGAGGCGCGGTGTGATATCGGGAGAGATCCACAGGCTCCATCAAAAGCCCCAAGTCTAAAAGGCCGCTCTCCATGCGGTTCTTCACCTCGTCGGCGGTGGCGCTGTAGATACGGAACTGTACCAGCGGGTGCTCCTGCCGGAAGGACACCATCAGGTCGGAGAGGTGCGCCATATTGCAGGTCTCCCCGCTGCCGATGGCGATCTCCCCGCTGAGTTCCTCCCGGCTTTGAAATTCCTTTTGGGTCTTGTCAGCCAGCTCCAAGAGCTCCTGGGCCCGGCGCTTTAAGAGCATCCCGTCCTCCGTCAGCACGATGCGGTGGCTGCTGCGGTGGAACAGCACCGTGCCCAATTCTTCCTCCAGCTGCATGAGCTGCCGGGACAGGGTGGGCTGGGTCACGTGCAAAAGCTGGGCGGCGCGGGTGATGTTCTCTTCCCTGGCCACGGTGTAAAAGTATCGCAGAACGCGCAGCTCCATAAGCATCTCCTTTTTCTAAATGACCTTAAATTCCTTCCATTTGCCAGACTTCAGCCGCAGGGCGAAGATCACCGCCCGGATGACCCAGTCCAGACACATAGCCGCCGCAATGCCGATCACGCCCCAGTTCAGGCCCATGGCAAATAGTATAGAGAACACCAGCCGCCCGCCGATGGTGGACGCGATAGAGACGATCATCGTAAACTTGATGTCCCCTGCGGCCCGCAGACCGTTTGAGAGCGGCCCGGACATGGGGAAGGCCACGGTGTTGAACACGTTGTGAATGAG
>CANOBV010000202.1 GCA_947564255.1 uncultured bacterium
ATCGCTGCCTTCATTTCCTGTATGAGGTCCGTCTGTATTCCCTGTATTATCGATTTCTGTATCTGTACTACCTGTATCATCTGTATTGGATTCTTCATCTATCTCTACATTGTTTGTCTCGGTATCTTGGTCAATATCACCGGTATTAGTTTCCTCGTCATGATTCCCTGTGTGAACATCTGTATCTGAATTTTCTGTGCCGACTGTATTGCCTTCTGTATCCCCACCCGCTTCATTTGCATTGTCTGCTGTATTTTCGCCGCCGCTGTCCTCTGCCAAACCTCCTGCTGCCCCCGACAGCACTTTTGCCTGTCCGTCTGTTTCCATATCTTTTACATCATTTTTTCCAGTGCGGTTCTCCAGTTCTGCAAGCTGCTCCTCCAAATCCTGTATCTCGCGCTCCTTCGCCGCAATCTTATCCGAGATGCTGTAGCCCTTGTTCACCCAGTCATGATACGCATCCCATGCCTCGCGCCGGGCATTGTCCGCCGTGTAGGGCACGGTATCCGCGAGGTGTCTTCCGAGCGCCGCCTCCGCCTTTTCCAGCGCTTCCTTTGCGCGCTCCTTCGCTACTGCTGTCTCCTTGTCTGCCGTCTCATAGTCTTCCTTTGCCCAGAGAATTGCCACTTCCTTTTGCTGCGCATCAATCACTGCATTGACCTGCCAGTCCGAGAGATTACACTCAAGTTTGGACAGCTCTGTCTCCTTTGCGCTGACCAGCTCCGCCAAATCTGCGGTGTCAATCGTAAAAAGGACATCCCCCGCCTGAACTTCGTCACCCTGCTGGACAAATATCTTATCCACCCGCAGCCCCGCCTGTGTATTGACAGCAATTTCACCGCCTGCCGTCACGATTCCATCCGTCCTGACAACATGCTCCACATACTTTTTTGACGCGGTGTCTGTCCTGACCCGCGGCAGCCCTGACACATAGATACTCTTTGAAATAATTGTGCAAAGCCACACAAAAGCCAGAAATGCCAAAAATATTTTTATCCACTTCTCCATCCGCCTGCGGCTCAAAAGCTTCTCCTCATCCTTCTCCATCATACGAACCCTCCATATCATTAACCCTTCAAACCAGAATAGATAATGCCCTGTTCCAGATAATCCTGTCCCATGACAAATACAAAGATTGCCGGTACCAGCATCATCACGGATGCCGCAAACGCAAATCCCGCCTGTGTCCAGCTAATTTCAGGCAGATACAAAGACAGCGGCCACAGAGTCTTGTCCTCGAGAAATGCAAACGGCTGCTCTATCATGTTCCAGTATTCCAGAAATCCGAGCACCAGCGCCGAGAGGATTCCGCCTTTTCCAAGTCCAATCCCTGCCATAAAAAAAATGCGGACTTCCCCTGCCCCGTCAATCCTCGCCGCCTCAATCAATGATTTGGGAATCGCCCGAAATCCGCCATAAATCACAAAAATCGGAAACGTGCTAAACACCGCCGGCAGAATGATACCAAATCATGTCAGATAGCAGATGAACCAGATAGCCAAGTACAAAATCCCTATTTTCAGACCCGGCATATTCATCAAAAAACGTATCAAAGTAACTGACAGGACTTTTATTGTTAAATCTATAGTGTGATATCTCTTTTATTTCTCTTGTATAATCCTCTCTCATATGAACCGCGTCCGGAGCAATACTTCCCAATAGAAACTCACCATATGAACGGATTAAACCGGACTTTTCCGTATAGATTTTATCCGCAATTAACAGATGCATCATTGGTTGTGCCATAAATTCGCGCCCTCTTTCCCATTACTCAAACCGGACCCGGATAGAGTTGGCGTGGGCGGTGAGCTTCTCCGCCTGGGCCAGCGCGATGATTTCCCCGGAAATGGGCTCCAGCACCTCCCGACCGAACTCCAGCACACTCATGGACTTCAGAAAACTGTCTACGCTGAGGGGCGAGAAAAACCGTGCCGTGCCGCTGGTGGGCAGTACGTGGTCCGGTCCCGCCAGGTAGTCCCCCAGGGGTTCCGGGGTGTAGGCCCCCAAAAACACCGCCCCCGCGTTTTTCACCTGTGGCAGCAGTTCTCGCGGCGCTTTTGTGACAATTTCCAGGTGTTCCGGAGCGATCTCGTTGGCCAGCTCCACACACCGCTTCAGGTTCCCGCACACGATGGCGCACCCAAAATCCCGCAGAGACGCCTCCATGATCTCCGAACGGCTGAGATAAGCGGTTTGCCGGACGATCTCCCCATCCACCGCCTGGGCCAATGCCAAATCGTCGGTGAGAAGGACGGCGGAGGCCAGCCTATCGTGCTCCGCCTGGCTGAGAAGGTCGGCGGCGATAAATCTCGGGTCGGCGGTATTGTCGGCAATGACCAGCACCTCCGACGGCCCGGCCACCATGTCAATATCCAATTCCCCGTAGGCCAGCCGCTTTGCCGCCGCCACATAGGCGTTACCCGGCCCTACCAGCTTGTCAACTCTTGGGATAAAGCCCGCGCCATAGGTGACCGCCGCCACCGCCTGAGCCCCGCCCACGGCGATCACCCGGTCTACCCCGGCGATTTTCGCCGCCGCCAGCACCGCGTCGCTGAGGTTTTCCGTGGGCGGCGTGAGCATCACAAGCTCCTCCACCCCGGCCACTTTGGCGGGAATGGCGTTCATCAGCACCGAGCTGGGGTAGGCGGCGGTACCGCCGGGGACATAAATGCCCACACGGCTCAGCCCCCGGACCACACGGCCCACCTTTCCCCCGTCGGGAGAAGTCCACTCCATGGATTTTGCCAGCAGCTTTTCATTGTAGTCCCGGATATTCCGAGCGGCGTGCTCCAGTGCGGCGGTCAATTTCGCCGGACAGGCGGCATAGGCCTCATCCAAGCGGTCCTTTGACAGCTCATAGGGCGCTTTGCCGTCGAATCGGAGGGAATACCGCTCCACTGCGGGAAGCCCTTCCGCCCGCACACTTTCCATAATGGCCTTGACAGCCGGCTCAATATCGGCGTTCTTTTCCGCCGCCCGTGCCCGCATAGCCTCCAGTTGGCGGCGCTCAGCGCTCCCATCCGCCCTGATAATGGTTATCATACCTGTCCCCCCAGTTCCCGCTCCACACGGGATAAAAAGTCGGCGATCTCGTTTTTATACAGCTTCATGGACGCGGTGTTGACGATGAGCCGGGCCGACACCTGGGCCACGTCCTCAATGGGCTCCAGGCCATTCTCCTTCAAGGTGGCCCCCGTCTCCACGATGTCCACGATGCCGTCGGCCAGGTCCAGGATGGGGGCCAGCTCCACGCTGCCCTCGATTTTAATGATGTCCACGTCCATCCCCTTGCCCTCGAAAAAGGCCCGGGTGACGTTGGGATACTTGGAGGCGATGCGCCGGGTCTTGTATGTGCCGTAGAAATCGCTTCCCCGCTTCACCGCCAGGGCGAACCGGCAGCGGCCAAACCCCAGGTCCAGCACCTCGTAAAAGGCCCCGCCCTTCTCCAAAATGGTATCCTTGCCCACTACGCCCAGGTCGCACACCCCGTGCTCCACATAGGTGATCACGTCGGGGGCCTTGGCCAGCACCGCGTCCAGAGGGTAGTTGGGCAGGGTGTGGATCAGCCGCCGCCCGGGGTTTCGAACCGGGGAGCAGTCCAGCCCCATAGCCTCGAACAGCTCCACCGACTTGTCCTGCAAGCGCCCCTTAGTCAGGGCGATCCTCAACCGCTGGCTCATACCGTCAGCCACCTCTCTCCCTCGCTGTCCAGCAGCAGCACCCGCTGGGCCCCCTTCTCCCGTGCCAGATTCATGGTGCTGTCCAATGTCCGGCAGGGAGACAGCTCACAGCTCCCGGCGGGGCGGCTGTCCACTACCGCCAGCGCCTGGGCCAGCAGACCGGGGCCGTAGTGGATCACGGTCTCCAGCTCCTGCGTATCCACAGCGAGGCAGGCCCCCACCGCATCCACGTCCACGGCGAACCCGGTGGCCTCCGCCTTTCGGCCAAACTGCTCCATGAGCCCATCATACCGGCCCCCGGACAACACCGGCGCTCCAGCGCCCTCGGCGTAGCCCCGGAACACCAGCCCGGTGTAATAGTCCAGCTGATGGACCAGCCCCAAATCAAAACGGACACAGTCTCCGTATCCGGCGGCGGACAGCTCCCTGTACAGTCGTCCCAGGTGGTCCAGGCTGCCGCAGGAGCCCGCCAGAACCCTGGCCTCGTCCAACACCTCCACCCCGCCGAACAGGTACGGCAGACGGCGCAGAACGCCGCAGGCTTCCTCTCCCCGGTAGGGCTCCAGCAGGTCGTTGAGCAGGGCAAAATTTTTGCCCTCAATGGCGGAGCGCAGATGCTCCAGCTCCTCTTTCGGCATATTCATTCGTCCGGCCAACGCCCGGTAGAACCCAGCGTGACCCAGCTCGATGTGGAACTGCCGCAGACCGCAGGCGCGCAAAGCGTCCACCGCCATAGCCACCATCTCCAGGTCGGCCTTATCCCCCACCGCGCCGATCATCTCCACGCCGCACTGGGCGATCTC
>CANOBV010000203.1 GCA_947564255.1 uncultured bacterium
CCCGGCTCAAACATTCGCAGCGGCTTCTTTTCTATGGGATCCAATGCAAGGGCTGTCAATTTCCCGTAATTTTCACTGATGATACGGCCATCCCGGTTGGCCCTGGCCCCGCACCTTCCCTGCTGCCCCGGTTCCAGCACGCAGCCATGCATGCATACGCCGCATTCCTGCTTCATCGGTGTCTCACCACCTCAAAACGTTCCAGACTCACCGGCTCTTCCGGGCCGATTCCTGCTTTCTGCCGGGCAATGGCGATCTGCTGCCTTGGCGTATCCACGCCTTCCAGATTCGGGAGCAGCAATCCTCGTCTGGTTCCATTCGTAACGATCACGCCATGACCACTTCCTACCCCAGCCCCAATACCTTGGCTGTAGCAGACACTGCAAAACACAACCCCAGCCCCAGAACTGTGGGCAGGACTACAGCCAACGCAGTCCATTTCACACTGCCGGTTTCCTTATATATAGTCAAGCAGGTGGTGGAACACGGCCAATGAAACAAGGAAAACAGCATGGTGCATACTGCCGTCACCCAGGTCCAGCCCTGCTGAGTCAAAAGCTGTCCCAGCGCGGCCAGATCGTCAAACTCCACCAAACTTCCAGTGGCAAGGTACGACATCAGCATCACGGGCAGAACGATTTCGTTGGCAGGCCAGCCCAAAATAAAGGCCATCAAGATTACCCCATCCAGTCCAAACAACTTGGCAAATGGGTCTAGAAATCCGGTGCAATGGGCCAGCAAGGACGAATTTCCCACCATGACGTTAGCCATCAGCCAGATTACCGCCCCGGCTGGCGCAGCCACCGCTACCGCCCGCCCCAGCACAAACAGCGTGCGGTCCAGCACCGAACGGACGATGACCTCTCCCACTCTGGGCCGGCGAAACGGGGGCAGTTCCAAAGCAAAGGAAGAGGGCATCCCGCGCAATACCGTGGCGGACAACAGCCGGGAACAGGCCAGTGTCCCTGCCACCCCCAGCACCAGTGTTCCCAGCAGCAGGGCAGCACCCTCCAGGGACGCCAGCAGGCCAGCCCGCCCTCCCACAAAAAAGATGGTGATAAGAGCAATGAGAGTTGGAAATTTTCCGTTGCAAGGCACAAAAGACGAGGTCAAAATGGCAATGAGCCGCTCCCGGGGACTGTCAATAATGCGGCATCCTGTTACACCGCAAGCATTGCACCCCATTGACATACACATGGTAAGGCATTGCTTTCCGCAGGTCCGGCATCTTTGGAACGCGTGGTCCATGACAAAAGCTACTCGGGGCAGATATCCCAAGTCTTCCAACAGTGTAAACAAGGGAAAAAAGATGGCCATGGGAGGCAGCATTACCGCCACTACCCAAGCGGTCACTCGGTATACTCCGTCCAGCAGTATCCCGGACAGCCATGCCGGTGTTTCAGAAAACCATCCCTCCAGCACAACGCCCACACGGGCAAACAGAGCGGTCAGCAGAGCAGAAGGTCCATTTGCTCCCGCCACCGTCAGCCACACAACCAACCCCAAAAGCAGCAGCATAAGGGGAATTCCTGTGGATTTTGAGGTAAGTAAGCGGTCTAACCGTTGCTGGCGGCGCAGCTGTCCCTCTTCTTGATTTCGCACCACCTGAGCGGCATACCGCTCCGCCAAAGTAACTCTCTCCTGGACTTCCCTCCGGGGTGAGGCAGGGGCATCCACCCCTACCAGCCGGGCAATTGCTGATTTCAGGTTTTCCAGCCCTTCCTGGCGTCCGCCGGCAGTGCCCACTACCGGTACTCCTAAACGTTTCTCCAGGGCAGACAGATCCACGTCTATCCCCAGGCGTTTTGCTTCATCCATCAGATTGACGCATACCAACACTTTGCCTGTCAGTTCCATCACTTGAAGAACCAGAATCAGGTTGCGTTCCAGGCAGGTGGCATCGCACACCACCACAACGCCATCTGCCTGACCGCTTTGAATGTAATCTCTTGCCACAGCTTCTTCCTGAGAGTGGACCGCAAGAGAATAGGTTCCCGGCAAGTCAATTAATTGATACCTCTCGCCCTTAAAATCGTACTCCCCCCGGGCAGTTTCCACAGTTTTCCCGGCCCAATTTCCCGTATGCTGGCGAAGCTTCGTCAACGCATTAAACAGAGTGGACTTCCCCACATTGGGATTTCCCGCCAACGCCACCCGAATCATGTGGCCACCGCCCCAGCGGGAACGGCCTGGGCTTGCCGCTCCAAAGCCACACCGTCTGCATCCGTCCGGCGCAGGGCGATAAGCGCCCCCCGGATAAGGTAGGCGCAAGGGTCCCCAGCGGGGCTTCGCAAAACGCATGTCACCCGTGTTCCCCGTACCAATCCCAGGTCCATAAGTCGTCGGTCCATGGCAGGACCTGCATTTACTTGCGTCACATATGCGCTCTCCCCTTCCTTCAGAGCAGATAAACATAATGCTTCATACATATTCAGATAGCTCCTTTCCCGCGCAGGCCTCCTTGCGGACGGCCCGCACGCTATTCTATGGCGCTTTGTGTTTCAATGTGTTTGACTGTGCCGCAATGCCGCCGGACAAAATTTTCAAGTCCTGCTTCCCGGTAGGAAATAAACATCTTCTCGCCGCCTTCCAGCCAGGATTTGAAACGAACGTTTGACATTTCGGAACGAATGATGTATACTGCCCCTAAAGGGGGCGAAACTGTGGACCGGATTATTTATCACTGCGACTGCAACAGCTTTTATTGTTCGGTAGAACTGCTGTCTCACCCGGAGCTTCGCTCTGTTCCCACAGCGGTGTGCGGCGACCCAAAAAGCCGCCATGGCATCATTTTGGCAAAAAATGAACCCGCGAAAAAATTGGGGGTTCGTACAGCGGAAACCATTTGGCAGGCACGGCAGAAATGCCCGGGTCTGGTGCTCCTTCCCGCCCATCACGCGCTGTACCGGGACTATTCCAAAAAGGTAAACGCAATTTATAGCCGATTCACCGACCTCATTGAACCTTTTGGCATTGACGAGAGCTGGCTGGATGTTACGGGATCCCTCCATCTGTTTGGCGGCAACCCCCGCGCCCTTGCCAACCGCATCCGAAACACTGTTCGAGAAGAACTTGGACTGACTATTTCTGTAGGTGTATCTTTTAACAAGGTATTTGCCAAATTGGGCAGCGATTATAAAAAACCGGACGCCACCACTGTCATCTCCAGGGAAAACTTCCGGCGCATCGTCTGGCCACTGCCTGTCACAGACCTGTTGTTTGTGGGGCGCGCCGCGGCTCAGGTACTCCGACGTTACGGCGTAACTACCATTGGAGAACTGGCCGCCTTTGACAAAAAAGCCCTCATTGAGCTTTTAGGCAAGCAAGGGGACCAGCTTTGGGGTTACGCCAATGGTTTGGAACACAGCCCCGTGGCCCCGGCTGGAACCTACACACCGCCCAAATCCGTAGGTAATGGAGAGACATTTTCCCGTAATCTTACAAAAAGAGACGAGGTGGACCGGGGAATTGCCATGCTGGCAGACCAAGTAGCCGTGCGGCTGCGCAAGCATGGTATGAAAGCCTCCACTCTTCAGGTGACCATTCGCGACCCTAAGTTCAAAGATATCTGCCGCCAGCGCCCTTTGCCCGCGCCCACCAACACCGCCCGGGAACTGCACCGGGCGGCGATGGATATTTTGGCCCGCTGTTGGAGCTTCGGCTCACCCATTCGCGCCATCACCCTCACCGCCCATAACCTCATCCCCGAATCAGAGGCGTCGGAACAGCTGGATCTGTTTCAGTCAGGCGCATCCCATAAAAGAGACAAAATAGAAAAGCTGGAGCGCACCATGGACGCTATTCGCTCCAAATACGGGCAGGAAGCAGTCAAAGTGGCGGCACTGGCTCCAAAAATGGAGGCGCATGAAAATCCGGAGGACCTTCCATTCTAAGCCTAGAATCTACACGCCGTGTCCTTTAGCTCACTACGGATAAAGAAGCAAATAGAGGTTAAAAATTTTTGCCGTCCCCATCCGGCGGGGCCTCGCCGGACAGGTCTGGCTCAATCGTCAGGCAAGTCCACCTTGCCTACAAAAGAATAATAAATCTCGATGTCCTGGTGGCGCGTTCCCTGCTCGTCCTTCCAGCACTCATGCACCACGATCTTCTCCACGAACTCCCGCAGGAGGGTGGGGGTCAGTTCCTCGAAGCTGGTGTACTTCCGCACGACCGCCATGAACTTGTCCACGTTCCCAGCCGCCTCCTGGGACGTCCCCAGCTCCACCTGCAACTCGGCGGCACGGGCTTTCAGCGCGGCCTGCTCCTGCTCATAATCGGCGGACAGCTCCATGAAACGCTCGTCCGTGATGCGGCCACTCACGCTGTCCTCATACAGACGCTTGAAGATGCCGTTCAACTCCCCGATGCGCTTCTGTGCCGCCTCCAACTCCCGGCGGCGGGCGGCGTTCTTCCGCTTGCCGCCGTCCTCGTTCTGCGCCATCAGCA
>CANOBV010000204.1 GCA_947564255.1 uncultured bacterium
GAGGGGCACTCGTATTGCACACGTTGTTAGGATTGTACGCAAGTACCGATTGGAAGGACTGCGCTGTTTAGGGGCAGTCTGCCTGTCGGTACTTTTTATATATATGATTTTTAGCCCATTGGGCGGAGAGGATGATGCTTTCGAGCGGACAACGGGCCCCCTGCGTGTGGGCCACAACGAAAGACCTGCCGGAAAAGAGATTCCGGCAAAATGAAGAGGCTTGATATCCCATAATTCCATGGTGAATGTGGGCATCGGGTTTCTTTTTTGTTTCCAGCAAAAAATATGTAAAATTGACAGGAGGCTGAGTATGGTATATTGGCTTGAAAAGCGCGTGTCCCAAAACAGGGGAATATCTCCCCGAATTATCTGGAAACGCTATGCCGCCTGCGGCTGGCCCAGATGATTGGGGCGGCACAGTGCGGATAACGAAAACGGAAGGAGATGCACCATGACTGACGCTGAGATCGCCCGTCCGCTGGAGCTGGAACTGCAAACGCTGTTTGGAGAGGACTCCTATCAGCTGGAGTGCAGACCATGCACCGGCAAATATCGCGGGCACACAGACTACACACTGGTATTTGGCAGCGGACGGAGGCTGTATATCGGGCTGGACCAACGCAACTATCTCAACAGCCTGTGGGACAAGCTGCGGGCCATTCGCTATTTCCGGGCGCATCAGGCAGAGAACACCCGGCGGATCAATGCTGTGCTGTCCGCCCATAACACGCCCTTTTGCCATGCAGAGGCGGAGATCGTCCCCTATGACGGCGCCTCCAACCTGACGCTCTATGCGGTGGTGGTGCTTCATACCAGCTGCGGTGCGCAGTTTGTGTACCGCACCAGCAATATGCACGGTTTCCTTGTGGGCTATGACGGACCATGCTTTGACTTTGACAAATGTATGGCCCATCTGCTCCAGGACGCCTGCGGGAAGATGGCTTATACCAGCGTCCTGCCTATGCTGGACGCCGCTTAGTTGGAAGAAATATAGATTGGAGGGACACCTTTGGCAGACTATCAATGTGCTATCAGGACGAACTATTTCCATGTAGAGGACTCGGAGCTGTTTCGGCAGTTTATGGCGCGTGTCTACGGCGCGAACGGCTCGGTGGAACTCTGGGAGGAACAGGATTCTGACGGCCGGACTGTGTTCGCGTTCGGCTCCTATGGCGGGATCAGCGGCCTGCGGGACGCGGTGGAGGACACGTCGGAAGATGCTGACGAAGCGGCCTATGATGAATTTATCTGCGGCCTCCAGAAGCATATCCAGGCGGACGACGCCGTGATTATTCTGGAGTCAGGCCGCGAGAAGCTGTGCCGCCTGGTTGGCAGCGCCGATATCGTCACCCGCGACGGGTATGACCAGCTTGATCTTTCAGAGCTGGCCCGCCGTCACGCTGGCGTCATGCTGAACAATCCCGCATGGCAGACAAAGCTCATGTACTGACGGAGGAACAATATGGAGCAGCAATATTTTGAAATCTGTATTGGCGATGGCCCGGAGGAGGGCTGCAACGATATCTGGATGTGCATTCGCGGCGTGAGAGCGCCGTCCATCCAGGAGGCAGAGCAGTTTCTCGCCGCCGACATCGCCCAATTTGGCGGCCATGTTCTTGGCGTTTACCCCATCGACCGGAGGACCGCCGAAAGCTGCTATGATTTCAGCTGTGAGACACAGTGGCCGGTGTTCGGGCTCTGAAACAGTAGGCACGGGCAAAGTGTTTATGAATTTCCAGCACTTTTGTTACACAATTCGTTGACAATCGTGTAACAATTAGTGTATACTGTTTGTGGAGGTGATCGTATGGACTTTTATACGGTACGAGATATGCGGACAACACCCAAGTCCCTTTGGGACAGCCTGACAGCCGATGGAGGGGTAGTCATCACAAACAATGGCAAGCCCACAACGCTGATGCTGGATATTTCCGATGGCAGCCTGGAGGAAACGCTGAAAGCTGTCCGGCAGGCAAAGGCGATGATCGCGTTCAATACCATGCGGGAACGCGCGGCTGTGAACGGCTTTATGACGGACGCTGAAATTGAAGCCGAGATTGCCGCCGCCCGTTCCGGGGAATAGGGGCCTGCTATGCTGGTTGTGATCGACACAAACATTCTGGTCTCAGCCCTGTGGTCGAGAAACGGCGCGCCTGCCAGAGCGGTAGGGCTGGTTCTCAGCGGGCATCTGACCCCGTGTTATGACCACCGGATCATGCTGGAATACCGGCAGGTACTCCAGCGCCCCAAATTCCGGTTTCGGCCCAGCGAGATCAACGCGATGCTGGATTGGTTCAAGCAGGCAGGCCGCTCTGTAATTCCTGCCCCGGTGGACATTTCTTTTGTGGACGAAGCCGACCGAAAGTTTTATGAAGTCGCAAAATACTGCGGCGCGGTTTTGATCACAGGAAATTTAAAACATTTTCCCAGCGATGATGCGGTCATGTCTGTTTCCGATTTTTTGGAGCGGAATCATTGGGCCGTAATAGAATGACAACTCCCGCACCCCCTGCGGGACAAATGAGCGAAGGAACCGACAGACTATGTGATGAAGTCTGCCGGTTCCTTTATTTTAATGAAAGAATGGTGACCTATGGACTATAAGCAATTAAAGGAACTTCTGTTCCGGCACGAATGCAAACACCCGGAAACCCACCTGACCGCCTGTGTCACGTTTGCCTCCTTTGGCCCCGGCAATAAGAAGGACTACCCCTGGAACAGCCGTACCTATGTCATTTCCAGCGACAACAAGGCGTTCCAGCCCGGCAAGAGCGGTTACTCCATCTTCGGGCGCTGTCTGGACGGCACTGACCCTTGCCTCCGCATGGAAGGGCTGATGGCGGCGGAGCGCGGTGGAAAAGATGGCTGGGTTGTGGAGGACTGCGGTATCGCTGGTTATTTGTTGATTGAGTGCAGCGACTGCAACATCTCAGCCCCGAAGTTGTTCTACAGCTACAAAGAGGCGCTGGAGTGTATGCTGTCCCGATTAGCTGAAGTGGGCGAACTTGACGCCGGCCAACTGAAAAGGGACTACGCCGCCGCAAGGGAGCTGTTTGAGGAGGGCTGCTACGGGGCCGGCCGGGATTTCGCCTGGCTGGCCGACCCGGACACAGACTGGCACTGGAAGATCCAGCCCATCTGCATTTATGGGCCGATGAATATGGTGTTCCCGGATTTGGATAACAATTCGTGCATTATGTAGACAGCCAAAAGATAGGCATGTCTGCTGCAATTTTACTGATATAAGGAGTGTGTACGATGGATTTTGAGCGATTTGACAAGCTGGCCCGTACTGACCGCGTACTTCTGCTCACGGCGCTGGAGTTGCTGTGGCAGAATGGCCGAGGGATGATCCAGTCCGAGGACGTGTCCCGGCTGACCGCATCCTGTGTGTCCCGCCTGGGCACGTTTTACACCGGGGAAAAGCTCCATGAGGCCGTGACGGTCTGCAAGGAGCTGGCCCATTTGGAGACGGCGGATCTGATCCGCTGCATCCGGGGCGGCGGTATGGAGACGAAAGACCCGGACGCGGAGGGGGAGGGAATCTGCCCCATCTGCGGCGGCGAACTGGAGTACGGGGACGATGAACCCCTGGATGATGGGGGTGTCTATGATTGGACGTGTCCCAGCTGCGGGGCCACCGAAAAAGAGGGCTACAGCAAGGTGTTCGACCGGCACTACAATGTCTGGGACGGGGACGGCAATCCGTATTCTACCCAGTCAGGCGGTGTTGAGAGGCCTTCAGATCTTGTGCCGGCCCCCTGCGCGGCTAAACTGCCAGTGACGGGCCAAAGGAGCGTCACCGCGCTGCCGCCGGAGGATGTGGAGCGGTTGAGTGTCTATTTCCCTGGAGAGAACTGGAACGCCTTTTTTTGGGGCTTTACCTGTTTCTCCCGCCAGGACTATGCCGCGGTTGTCCCCATAGAGGGTATAAACGAGATCATGCTGGGCCTCCAGTGTATGGAGGGCGGCACCCTGGGTGAACTGGCTTTCCGCTGGTTTATGTTTGGCAATAAGCTGGCTCTCCGTCTGGAGGTGTTCGACGATGCGTGGCCGGTCACTCAGACGCCCTCTTTTGCGGCGGTTCTGGAGGACCTGACCCAAATGAGCCGGCATCATGTCCCCACCCCGGATGAAGTGTCCAGGCTGCTGATCGCCCATGGCTTTACGGACCGGTCTGACCGGCCCCTAGAGACGAACAACATCTGAAAAAGATTATCATTGACTTTTATATGTCTCGCTGGAGAAATACTTTTTTGGAAGAGATTTCATAGAATTGGACAGACAGGCATTGCGTTTGCCTGTCTGTCCAACTTCAGAGTATACGGAGTGCTGGTTCATGCTCTCGATTACGCTTTTTCGACAAAACAAGCCAAAATATGCCCATTGACGAATACGATTTGTTGTGCTATAGTGTCTTTGGAATTGATTGTCT
>CANOBV010000205.1 GCA_947564255.1 uncultured bacterium
TCACCGCCACCGAGACCCTCATCGAGGGGATGGACTACCGCTCCATCACCTCCGTGCCCGAGGACGAGAAGCGGCTCAAGCAGGTGTCCGAGGGCGCGGCCATCCCCCAGACCACCGTGCGCACCCGGGACAGCCTGGTGAAGCTCCACAAGCGGGGCAGGATGCTGGTGGCATCCTACGAGGCCATCCGGTTCCAGAAGCTGGACCTGTTCTCCGTCACCCTGCGGCAGATCGGCGCCCAGATCGGGCGGATGCACCTGGAGGACGCCATCAGCGTGATTGTCAACGGCGACGGAAACGGCAACGCCGCCCAGGTCAGCGCCGTGGAGGCCGCCGGAACCCTGACCTACAAGGACCTGCTGGCCTTCTGGAACAGCTTCGAGCCCTATCAGCTCAACACCCTGCTGGCGGGCGCCGACACCATGCCCAAGCTGCTGGGCCTTCGACAGATGCAGGACGCCGCCGCCGGGCTGGATTTCCACGGCACCGGCAGGCTCATCACCCCCATGGGGGCCAGAGTGCTGCGCACCTCCGCCGTGGGCAAGGGCCAGATCATCGGCCTGGACAAGAATTACGCCCTGGAGATGGTCAAGGCGGGCGATGTGATGGTGGAGTATGACAAGCTCATCGACCGGCAGCTGGAGCGGGCCGCGATTACCACCATTTCCGGCTACGCCAAGATTTTCGAGGACGCCAGCCGGGTGCTCACCGTCTGATGAGCGCGGGGAGGCGGAAAAAAACGGAGCGGGCGGCCGCCGCCGCCCAGCTCCGGGACACGGGACGGCATCCCTTCGTCCAGCTGGACGGATATGTCCCCCTGGGGCAGGGGGAGACCGCCCTCTACCGGGCTGTCCGGGAGGCGGTGCCCGTGGTGGACGCCGCTGTCTGCAAGCTGGTGCGGCTGTGCGGCGGAGTGAGCGCCGTCTGCCGGGACGGGCGGGCCCAGGAGGGCTTGGACCGGTTTTTGCGCACGGTGAGCGTGGGCCGGGGCCAGCGGGGCATCCAAGCCTTTCTGGACCAGTATCTGGACTCCATGTTCGTGTGCGGCCGGGCGGTGGGCGAGATCGTCCCCGCCCCGGACGGGCGGGACATCGCCGCGGTGCTGTGCGCCGACGTGAGCCGCGTGGAAGTCAAAGAGGGGGACAGCCCCCTGGACTTCACCCTGTGCGTCCGGGACGGCGGCACGGTGCGGGAGCCCGAGCGGCAGGAGCTGCTGCTGTTCACCCCCTTCCAGCCCGAGGCCGGGGCCCCCTACGGCGCGTCCATGCTGCGCTCCATGCCCTTTTTGGCGGACATTCTCATGAAAATCTTTGAGGCCGTCGGAAAAAACTGGGAGCGGATGGGCAATGTGCGCTTCGCCGTGGTGTGCAAGGGGGAGGACGGGGCGGCGGTCCAGGACCGCTGCGCCCAGGTGGCCCGGGAGTGGTCCGCCGCCATGCAGGCGGGGAGGAACGGGGCCGTCCGGGACTTCGTGTGCGCCGGAGACGTGGACATCCGGGCCATCGGGGCGGACAACCAGATTCTGGACAGCGAGGTTCCGGTGCGGCAGATTCTGGAGCAGCTGGTGGCCAAAACGGGCATTCCCCCCTTCCTGCTGGGGCTGAGCTGGTCGTCCACCGAGCGGATGAGCGCCCAGCAGGCCGACATACTCACCAGCGAGATCGCCGCCATCCGGCGGAGCCTGGAGCCGGTGGTGGAGCGGGTCTGCGAGCTGTGGCTGCGGCTGAAGGGGTATGACGACAGGGTGCGCGTGGACTGGCTGGATGTGAATTTGCAGGACGAGGAGTCCGAGGCCAGGGCGGCGCTGTACCGGGCCCAGGCCAGGGCCGTGGAGGAGGAGAAGAATGGAAATTTGTAAGGACGCGGCGGTCAAGGCCGTGGGCACGCCGGACCGGGAGGAGCTGGAGCTCATCAACGCCCTGGCCAGACGGGAGCTGGGGGCGGACGAGGTGTACACATTTACCCTCCGGCTGTGCGACAACGACATCGACCGGGACTTCGAGCGGTTCGGCGACGAGACGCTGGACCAGCTGGCCCCCATGTTCGTGGGGGCGGCCGGGGTGTTCGACCACCAGTGGTCCGCCCGGGGCCAGACCGCCCGGATCTACCGAACCCAAGTGGTGGGCGGGGACGGGGCGCTCACATCCGACGGACGGCCCTGCCGCTATCTCAAAGGGTGGGCCTATATGATGCGCACGGCGGAGAACGCCGCCCTCATCGCCGAGATCGACGGGGGCATCAAGCGGGAGGTCAGCGTGGGGTGCGCGGTGGAGCGGGTGGTATGCTCCATCTGCGGCCAGGAGCTGGACGCCTGCCCCCACGAGAAGGGGGAGGAATACGGCGGCCAGACCTGCTGCGGCGTGCTCACCGGGGCCGCCGACGTGTACGAGTGGTCCTTCGTGGCGGTGCCCGCCCAGCGCAAGGCCGGGGTGATCAAGAGCGCCGGACTCAGGGCGGCGGACGAGGCCCGGCTGGGCCGGAAGTACCTCAGGAGCCTGCGCCGCGAGATGGTTCGGCTGGCGGGCCTGGCCGAGCCTGAGGCGGGCCACGACCTGCTGGAGCAGGTGGCGGCAAAATTGGACGAGGGAGAGCTGCTGAAGCTCATCAAGCTGTACCGGGGCAGGGCGGAGGCGCTGACAAAGCCCCGGGTCCAGCTGAGCTACGGCCGGGATGAGGGGGCGAAGGGGCCCGCCGACGGGGCGTTTTTGATTTGAGGAGGACGGCATGACGGAACAGGTGCTGGAGCTGGCCCAGGCCCTGGGGGGCGCGGGGCAGAACGAGGAGCTGATGCGCCGGCTGTGCGATGCCGCCTGCCGGACGCTGGACAGAAGGCTGAAGGATGGCCTTGCTCCGGAGGACTGCGGCGGGGCCTACCCCCTGGCGGCGGCGTGGCTGGCCATGGACTGGCTCCGGGAGAGCCGGGGGCTGGATGGGGTCACCGCCCTGTCGGCGGGGGATATCTCCGTGCGCCGGGAGGCGGGAAGCGGCGGCGGAACGCTGCCGGAGCGGGCGTTTCGGCTCATGGGGCCCTATTTGAAGGACGAGGGATTTTTATTTCGGGGGGTGGAGGGATGATTGAGGCGTTCGAGTGGGTCATCCGGACCTATGGGCAGGAGATGGTGTGTCGGAGAGAGGACGGGACTGAGACGGGCCGCGGCATGGCCATCGTCCAGCCCATGACCAAGGCGGACTGGCAGTACACCGCCGGGGCGCTGGGCAGCTTCTCCCAGGACCGGTTTCTGGGGCTGGCGGACCCGGCCCTGCCCCTGGACAGGCTGGGGCCGGGAGGCTGGCTGGAGTGGGGCGGCGGGCGCTACGAGGTGATGACGGTGCGGCCCATCTGGGTGGGCGGGCAGGTCACCCACCTGTGGCTGGCCCTGCGGCCCTGCGGGGAGAACGCGCCGTGAGCGGGGCGCTTGGCGCGTGGCGGGACAGGGTGGCGGAGCAGCTGCGGGAGGCCGGATTGAACGCGGCCGCCGCCATGGACGGCGCCGCTCCCCGGTGGCGGGAGGCGGTGGCGGCGGTGTCCCTGAGCCGGGTGGTGTGCGCCTCCGGCGGGTTTCAGGACTATCTGGGCCTCCAGACGGGGCCGGACGGGGCGGAGCGGGAGGTCTACGGCCAGGAGGTGGAGCTGACCCTGACGCTGGACATATTCGCCCCCCGGGACCGGGGGGGAGACGCCTGCCGAAGGCTGGCAGAGGCGGCGGCGGAGACCCTGGTGTGCCGGGGAGCGGCGGGACTGGCCGCGCTGGAGGTGCGGACAGGGCCGGTGGAGTTTCTGGAGCGGGAGGGGCTGTACCGGCAGGAGGCCGTCTGCCGGTGCGGGGCCTGGCTGACCGCCGTGGCCGGGGATGGCGGCGGAGTGTTTACTGATTTTGCGGTGAAAGGGAGAATGAGATGAGCGCGGTGACCAAGCATGAGAGGCCGGGAGTATACTCCTCCTATGAGACGTCCAGCCTGACGGCCGCCGCCGCCGGAGGCGGCAAGGTGGCGGTGGTGGCCGCCATGGAGGGGGCGGACGGCAGGAAAAGCTATCAATGGACCAGCTTCAGCCGGGCGGCGGCGGACGTGGGGGAATGCACCCTGAGCAGGATGGCCCAGCTGGCCATCCGCAACGGGGCGGGCGTGGTGTATGGCGTGCCCGCGGACGAGGGGTATACCGCGGCGTTCGCCACGGCGGCGGAGCTGGAGGACGTGAACGTGGTGGTGTGCGACAGCGCCCGGCTGGAGGTGCAGCAGGCGCTGAAGGCCATGGTGGAGGAGTGCTCCGCCGCACGGCGGGAACGCATCGCCGTGGTGGGCGGCGGAGCCGGGGAGAGCGTGGAGGAGCTGGTCCGGCGGGCGGCGGGACTCAACTGCGAGCGGGTGGTGCTGGCTGCCCCCGGGGCCGGGGACGGCTCCGGCGGGGCCCTGTGCGCCGCCGCCGTGGCCGGG
>CANOBV010000206.1 GCA_947564255.1 uncultured bacterium
CCTCTGGACCTGATCCTCAGCCTGCTGGGTAAGAATAAAATTGAAATCCGTGACATCAATATCTCTGAGCTGCTGGATCAGTACCTGGCCTGGATGGCCCAGCGGGAGGAACTGAATCTGGAGGTAGCCAGCGAGTTTGTCACCATGGCCGCCCACCTGGTGTTCATCAAGACCCGGATGCTGCTGTCCATCGACGACGAGGTTGCCCTCAGCGAGATGGAAGAACTGATGGCCGCTCTGGAGGAACACAAATCCCAGGAGACCTATGTGAAGATCAAAGATGTCACGGAAGAGCTTAACGGGCGCTATGAGTTTGGGCGCGATTACCTGCCCAAGCAGCCCGAGCCGGTAAAGGCGGAAACTGCTTATCAATATGTCCATGACAAGGCGGATATCTTAACAGCTATTCGCTCGGTGCTGGCACGGACGGACAATAAGCTGCCCCCTTTGACGGAGGCGTTTGAGGGTATTGTGGGCCGGGAACCCTACCCGGTGGCGGATAAGGCCCGTTCCATTTTGGACAGGCTCATCCAGTTCGGTGTAGCCCGGTTTAAAGCTTTGTTCAAGGCCAGCCGGAGCCGGTCCGAGGTGGTGGCCACCTTTTTAGCGATTTTGGAGCTGTGCAAGGCCAATCGAATCCATCTGGCAGGGACGGCGGAGGACTGTACCGTCACCAGCACGGTGGACGAAATGCCGGACGAGGTAGATGTGACAGTAGAAAGTTACTAGAGAAGCGGCCAGTCAGCTTGACTGCTGAACAGTGTGACAAGGAGAAACGCAGAGCCGTCAGGAACAGCGTCAAGAAAGGAGGATCGCCCAACGTGGAATTGAAAGAGCTGGAAAGCGCTATTGAGAGCATCCTTTTCGCAGCGGGCGACCCCATGAGCGTGGAGCGGCTGTGCCTCACCCTGAGCCAGGACCGGGAGACAGTGGAAAGTGTCTGCCAGCGTATGGCGGACGCCTATAGCTATGACCGCCGGGGCATCCGGCTGGTTAAGCTGGAAAACAGCTGGCAGATGTGTTCTGCGCCGGAGCAGGCGGGGTATGTTCGTAAGGCGCTGGAAAACAGAAGACCCGCCAAGCTGTCGCAGCCCGCTTTGGAAGTGTTGGCCATCGTCGCCTATTTTCAGCCGGTAACCCGGGCCTATATTGAGCAGATTCGGGGTGTGGACAGCTCTTACACTGTGGGCCTCCTGTTGGAGCGGGGATTGATCCGGGAGGCAGGCCGTCTGGCGGTGCCGGGGCGGCCCATGCAGTTTCGCACCACTAAGAATTTCCTGCGCTCTTTTGGATTGGCCTCTTTGGATGACCTGCCGGATCTGGCCTCAGCCAGCCAGGAAGAGCTCCAGCTTACCATGGAGATGGAATCCGCATTGCGCCGTCTTCGAGAGGCAGAGACCGGGGAGAATGCCGGAGAGAAGCTGGTTGGGGAGGGAGGAGAGCCATGACCTTCCTGAAGGTTCTGCTGATTGTCCTGGCTGTTTTTTGGCTTGTCTCCCTCATCCGTGTGGGCGGCAGGGTAAAATACGGAGAGGCAGGGCTGTTTGTCACAGCGCTGGCCGGACCATTCAAAATTCAGATTTTGCCCGTCAAGCCGAAGAAGAAGAAACTGAGAAAAAAGCCCAAAAAAGAGAAGCCGCCTGCGGCAGAAAAACACAAGGAGAAACCTAAGGAGGGACAGCCCGGCACTCTGTCCCGGCTGATGAAGCTTTTACCGGTGGTGGGACAAGCCTGCGGGGCGTTGAAACGGAAAATTCGGATTGACGACCTGGAATTGGAGCTTATCTGGGGGGGGACGGACCCCGCCGCCATCGCTTTGGGTTACGGTCGGGCCAATGCGGCTTTGGGTATGCTTTGGCCAATTTTTGACCATAATTTCAAAGTGAAACATTACAATTTCCAGATCGGGCTGGACTACGACCGGAGGACACCCGCTGTAGAACTTCGGGCGGCGCTGACGCTCACGGTGGGCCAGATATTCGTTCTGGGGGTACACTACGGCGTGAAAGCACTGCTCACATGGGTCAAAAGCGGGAGAATTGACCGAAAAAAACAGGAGGCAATGAGTCATGAGTGAAAACAATCATCCCATTAATGAAGTGCTCCAGACCACCATGAACAAGGTTCGTGAGATGGTGGATGCAAACACGGTGGTGGGCCAGCCCATCACTACGCAAGACGGGGTGACCCTGATCCCGGTGTCCCGGCTGTCATTTGGTTTTGCCACCGGCGGGTCTGATTTCGGAAAAGTTCAGCCCAGGGGGTTCGGCGGTGGTGCGGGAGCGGGCGTCAGCGTGATTCCCATGGCTTTTCTGATTGTGAAGGATGGAAATGTGCGTATGTTACCTGTGGCGCCCCCTCCGGGAGACACCATCAGCCGGGTGGTGGATTTGGTGCCCGATATGTTTGAGCGGGTCACAGGCTATATTGATAAAAAGAGCGCCGGGGAAAACGGGGAAGAGACCCTGTGACCCTGTGCCCGGATAAGGCTGGGCGGTCAAGGCCATACTACTCCCATCTGACCATTTCAGATGGGAGTGACCTTTTTATGAAAAAAATAACTGTTTTGCTGGCGGTGCTGCTGCTCTTGGCCGCTGCATGTCCCCGCGTTTATGCGGTGGGCACTCATGCGTCCTGTGCCATTCTTATGGATGCCGAGAGCGGCCGAGTGCTCTATGAGCATAATATCCACCAGCCTAGGCTTATTGCCAGCACCACCAAATTGCTCACGGCGTTGGTGGCGGTGGAAGAGGCGGAAAACCTGGATGAAGTGGTGACCATCAAAGGGGAGTGGCTGGGCAGCGAGGGTTCGTCCATTTATCTGAAAGTGGGAGAGGAGATCACTTTGAGGGGGCTGCTGTACGGTCTGCTGCTCCAATCAGGCAACGACGCAGCCATGGCCATCGCCTGCCATACGGCGGGGAGTGAGGCGGGCTTTGTGGCGCTGATGAACCAAAGAGCGGTCCAGCTGGGGATGAGGGACAGCTCTTTTGCCAATCCCAGCGGACTTAACGACGACAACCACTATTCCACTGCCTACGACATGGCTCTGCTGGCCCGGGCGTGCCTGAAAAACGAAATTGTGGCAGATATATGCGCCACCCGGTCTATCACTGTCGGCACCCGTACTTTTGTCAACCACAACAAACTTCTTTACCGTTATGAGGGCTGTGTGGGAATGAAGACTGGGTTTACGGAGAAAGCAGGGCGGACGCTGGTGTCTGCCGCCACACGGGATGGACAGGCCTTGATTTGTGTCACACTCAATGACGGAAACGATTGGAATGACCACTGCAAACTGTTGGATTACGGTTTCGAGGTTTTCTCCCGCCGTGTGCTGTGTGAAAAAGGCGAGGTATTGGGTTCGGTGACGGTACAGGGCAGTCTCATCCCCACAGTGGCGGCGGTGACGTCGGAGAGTGTGGGCTATCCCCTGCGGGAGGAGGAGACGCTGACTATGGATGTGGAGCTGGCCCCTTCCGTTCGGGCTCCCTTTCAGACGGGAGCGCCTGTGGGCCGGGCCGTGTGGAGGAAAGATGGGGAAATCGTGGCCCAGGTATTGCTGGCGGCTCAGAGCGGGGCTGGGGCTGACGTTCGGGAGCCTCAAAACTGGTGGAAGCGGCTGTGGAACGTGGCGTAGTGAGTGGAATGAAAAAGGGGCGATGGTGTGGAAGAACGGCTGCAAAAGCTGTTGTCGGCGGCGGGGGTGTGTTCCCGCCGCCGGGCGGAGGAATACATACAGGAGGGCCGGGTGACAATCAACGGCAAAACGGCCCAACTCGGTGACAGGGCCGACCCGACCCGGGACCGGGTGGAGGTGGACGGCACAGCGCTGCCTGCCCCGGCAGATTACACCTATCTCATTTTGAACAAGCCCCGGGGCTATGTTACCACCATGTCTGACGAGAAGGGGCGCAGGACGGCAGCAGAATTGGTGACGGACTGCCCCGCCCGAGTGTGGCCGGTGGGGCGCCTGGATATGGACTCAGAGGGGTTGCTGCTGTTCACCGACGATGGAGCTCTGACCCACAGGCTTACCCATCCCTCTCATAAAGTGGAGAAAGAGTACCGGGTGTGGGTGCGGGGTGATATGGACAGAGCCCTGCCCATTTTGTCCGCCCCAGTGGTGGACGGAGGGGAAACACTAATTGCCGACCGGGTGGAGCGGACCGGGAAGAACACACTCATTGTGGTGATACACCAGGGAAAAAATAGACAGGTGCGCCGTATGTGTGCCGCCGCAGGATTAAAAGTGGAGCGTCTCCAACGGGTGCGGGAGGGAGAAGTCCGGCTGGGTAGATTGAAAATAGGAACCTGGCGTCCGCTCACCTCAGAGGAAATCTGCACTTTGCAGGATTGAGCAGGAAAACTTTCAAAACCCCTTGCATTTTCAGGCGTGAAACGGTATGATACGACTG
>CANOBV010000207.1 GCA_947564255.1 uncultured bacterium
ATCTGCTCGTTGCCCGCCATGCCGTTGGCCAGCACCACGCACATGTCGTTGGTGGAGGTGTCCCCGTCCACGGTGACCCGGTTGAAGGTGCGGGGGACGATGTCGTGGAGGGCGTCCTGGAGCACGTCCGGGGTGATGGCACAGTCAGTGGTGATGAAGCACAGCATGGTGCCCATGTTGGGGTGGATCATGCCGGAACCCTTGGCGATGGCGCCCACGGTGACGGTCTTGCCGCCGATGGTGACGGACACCGCCGTCTCTTTTTTCACCGTGTCGGTGGTCATCACTGCGTTGGCGGCGGCGTCAGAGCCCTCCTCACTCAGGTTCTCCACCAAGGCGGGAACGCCCATCTCAATAGCGGCGATGTTCAGCTCCTGGCCGATGACGCCGGTGGAGGCCACCACAAAGTCGGTGGGTTTCAGGCCGGTGGCCTGGGCCGCTGCTGCGCACATCCGCTCCGCATTCTCATGACCCATGGGGGCGCAGGCGTTGGCGTTGCCGCTGTTGGCGATGACCCCCCGGCACACGCCGTCCTCCAGATTGCCCATGGTGACGTAGATGGGGGCGGCTTTCACCCGGTTCATGGTATACACCGCAGCGGCGGAGCAGTCGCAGTCGGACAGGATCATGGCCAGGTCTTTTTTCCCGGTGAGGTAGTCCTTCATGGAGGCGACCACGGGCTGGTTCCCGTCCCCCCCCGCCTTGGATTTGACGCCACAGCGCACACCCGCCGCCCGGAAGCCTTTGGCGGCGCACACGCCGCCGGAAATCTCTTTCAACATGATCGCAACTCCTATTCGGTATTGTTCCTTTTCTTTGAAAAGAAAAGGAACCGAAAAGAAACTTTTAAAGCGAAACTTCGTTTCGCTTTCTTTATAAATTCAGGCCCTTGGTCTCCTCGAAACCCAGCATCAGGTTCATGTTCTGCACTGCCGCGCCGGAGGCGCCCTTGCCCAGGTTGTCCAGCCGGGCGGTGAGCATCAGCTGCTCCTCGTTTCCGTTGACAAAAATCTGGAGGATGTCCTTCCCCTCCAAATTGTTGGAACCGATGAAACCACAGCTGGGCGCGTCGGCGGGGCGGAGCGCCACCACCGCGCTTCCGGCGTAGTATTCGCCGTACAGCGCCCGGAGGGCCTCGATGGACGCGGCCCCCTTCAACTGGTCGGCGTACAGCGCCGCTGTCACCGTCATGCCCTGGGGAAAGTCGCAGATCATGGGCATAAAGATGGGCTTGCGGGTCAGGCCGCTCACTGCCGTCATCTCCGGCAGGTGCTTGTGGGCCAGGGCCACGGCGTAGTGCCGGGGGGAATCCAACTCCGGGTCGCGGTCCGGGTCTTCATACTGCGCGATGGCCTTCTTCCCCGCGCCGGTATAGCCCGACAGAGCGTGGCACGCCACTCGCTCCGACGGCTCCAGCGCCCCCATTTCCACCAGCGGCCGCACCAGGGACAGAAAACCGCTGGCGTAACAGCCGGGGTTGGCCACCCGATGAGCGGTCTTGATCTTCTCCCGCTGTGAGTGGAGCTCCGGGAAGCCGTAGGTCCAGCCCTGGGCCGTGCGGTGGGCGGTTGAGCAGTCGATCACCCGGGTTTTCCCGTTTTCGATGAGGGATACCGCCTCCGCGGCGGCGGTATCCGGCAGGCACAAAAACACCAGATCGGCGGCGTTCAGCAACCTGCGCCGTTCCTCCACGTCCTTGCGTTTGTCCTCGTCGATGAGCAGCAGCTCGATGTCGTCCCGCGCTCCCAGCCGTTGGTAAATTTGCAGGCCGGTGGTGCCCTCCTTGCCGTCGATGTAGATTTTCGGCTTAGCCATTTTCATCACGTCCTATGCCGTTTACGGCTTGAAATCGTAAAGCTTCTCGGTCTCCCGGTCCCGGTACTCGTGCTTCTCATAGTAGCCGATGAGCTTCCCGTCCCCGTCCCGCAGGGCCGCCATGTACACGTCCTTGTTCTCCCTGTCGTTGCGGGAGGTGTAGATCAGGTTGTGGGACTTGTCCCGGCTAAACCAGGCCACAACTTTCCGAATCATCTCCCCGGACTTCGGGCCGTGGCACCGGAGCAGGTCCGTTCCCATCAAGGCCGTGCCGCCCTGCCCGGCGTACCGCGCCGCCGCTGCCGTGTTCATGTAGAGGATGGTGTGCTCCAAATCACACAGCACCACCGGGGCCCGGTCCTGGTCCAGCACGCTTTTGAAATAGGGGGTGAGGTCCATATCACGCTTCCCCTTTCCGCTGAGCCACGAACGCCTCGATGAGTTCAATCTGTTTCTTCACGCTCTCCTCCGAGGGCCCGCCGTACACCTTGCGTTCGTTGACGCAGGTCCTGAGCTGGAGGGCGTCGTACACACTTTCGTCAAACAGCCCGGAGATGGCCCGGAAGTCCTTCAGGGGCAGGGTGTCCAGGCTCTCGCCGGTGCGCAGGCACATGTGGACCAGCCGGCCCACGATCATGTAGGCCTCCCGGAAGGGCATTCCCTTCTTCACCAGGTAGTCGGCGCAGTCGGTGGCGTTGATGAAACCCACCGACGCCGCCCGGGCCATGTTCTTGTCCTTCACCGTCAGGGTGTCCAGCATGGCGGCGAACACGGGGACGCACAGCTCCACGGTGTCGATGGCGTCAAACACCGGCTCCTTGTCCTCCTGCATGTCCTTGTTGTAGGCCAGGGGCAGGCCCTTCATCACGGTGAGCAGGGTGACGAGGGAGCCGTACACCCGCCCGGTCTTGCCCCGGACCAGCTCGGCCACGTCGGGGTTCTTCTTCTGAGGCATGATGGAGGAGCCGGTGGAGTAGGCGTCGTCCAGCTCCACGAACTTGAACTCCCAGGAGCACCACAGGATGATCTCCTCGGAGAACCGGGACAGGTGCATCATCAGGATGGACAGGGCGGACAGCAGCTCGATGGCGTAGTCCCGGTCGGACACCGAGTCCATGGAGTTGTCGGTGGGCTTGGCAAAGCCTAGGGCGGCGGCGGTCTGGAACCGGTCCACTGGGTAGGTGGAGGCGGCCAGCGCCCCGGAGCCCAGGGGGCACTCGTCCATCCGCTCCATGCAGTCCTCCAAACGGGTCACGTCCCGCTTGAGCATGTTGGCGTAGGCCATCATGTAGTGGCCGAAGGTGGTGGGCTGGGCCCGCTGGAGGTGGGTGTAGCCCGGCATGACGGTGGACAGGTTTGCCTTGGCCTTTTTCACCAGCACCTTTTCCAGGTCCAGTACCAGGCCGATGATGTGGGGGATCTCCTCCTTCACGTACAGCCGGAAGTCGGTGGCCACCTGGTCGTTGCGGGACCGGGCGGTGTGCAGCCGCTTGCCCGTCTGGCCGATGCGCTGGGTCAGCAGGGCCTCGATGTTCATGTGGATGTCCTCGTTGTCCAGGGAGAACTCCACCCGGTCCGCCTCAATGTCCTCCAAAATGGCCTGGAGGCCCTCCACGATCTTCTCCGCCTCGTGCTCCTCGATGACCCCGGTTTTGCCCAGCATGGCGGCGTGGGCCATGGAGCCCCGGATATCCTGCTCGTACAGCCGGGCGTCAAAGCCGATGGACGAGTTGAAGTCGTTGACCAGGGTGTCGGTCTCCTTTTGGAAACGGCCCGCCCAGAGTTTCATACCAATCGCTCCTTAACGGATAAAATTTGTTCTCTCCGCCGGCTCCCGCTCCGGGAGGCCGTAGGCGTCCCTGCCCAGCTGAATGCTCTTCATCAGGAAGGTCATGTTCCGGGCCAGGGTGCGCATGGTCTGGAGGCCCTCGGCGTCCCCCGCCGCCTCGCCGGGCAGGCGGCCGTGAACGCTGTTCCAGTACTGGCTGGAGGCCACCGGCATGCCGGAGATGGTGAAGAACTTGTTCAACTCGTCGAAGGTGGCGGACAGGCCGCCCCGGCGGGCGGCCGCCACCGCCGCGCCCACCTTCATACGCTTGTCGAAGGGTGTGCTGTAAAACAGCCGGGTGAGGAATGCCACCAGGGTGGCGTTGGCGGAGGCGTAATACACCGGGCTGCCCACCACCAGGCCGTCGCAGGCCTCAAACTTGGGGGCGGCCTGGTTCACCGCGTCGTCAAAGACGCAGCGGCCCATCTCCGCGCACTGGCCGCAGCCGATACAGCCCCGGATGGCCTGATTGCCGATGTGGAGCACCTCGGTCTCCAAGCCCTCCTGGGCGAATATTTTCTCCATCTCCCCCAGGGCGGCGGCGGTGTTCCCGTTGGCCCTGGGACTTCCGTTGATCATCAATACCTTCATGGCCGCTCTCCCCCTTACAGCTTTCCCTGCTCCCGCAGCGCCTGGACCTTGTCGGGCAGGCCCCACAGGTTGATGAACCCGGTGGCGTCGTCCTGGTTGTAGTCGCTCTCCTCAAAGGTCACCAGGTTCTCGGAGTACAGCGTCTCGGGGGAGGTGACGGAGGCGGTGA
>CANOBV010000208.1 GCA_947564255.1 uncultured bacterium
GTCATCTGGTATCTCCGGTCCGCGATGTTATACGCTTCCCCGCATACGCCGTCCCTCAGAACCAGCAGCAGCGCGCTTGCCGCGTCAAGCACATAACAGTGGGATCGCTCCAGCACACCCGCGCTTTTCAGTACGATATCCTCTCCGGCGGCGGCCTTTCGGAGAAACTCGGATACCGCCCGGCTGTCCTGTCCCGTCATCGTGGGCCCAAACAGATGGCAGGGCCGGGCAACCACCGCATCCACACCGTACTGGCTCACATAACTCCAGCACAGCACCTCTGCCGCCCGCTTGCCCTCCGGGTAGCAAGTGCGGGGGCTGGATAGGTCCAGAGGCCCACAGTAATCCTCCGTAAAATCGTCCATATTAGCGTTGGGCTGGCCGTATACCTCCCCCGAGGACACAAGCAGGAACCGTTTCATCCCGTGGGTCATACCGTAGTCCAGCAGACTCTTTGTCCCCAGCACATTGGCCATGAGGGTGTCCACCGGATATTTCGCCATATTCAC
This sequence comes from uncultured bacterium, assembly GCA_947564255.1. Classification (GTDB taxonomy): domain Bacteria; phylum Bacillota; class Clostridia; order Oscillospirales; family Oscillospiraceae; genus Enterenecus. The sequence goes on from CANOBV010000208.1 coordinate 510, forward strand.
CGGGTCCGCGTTGCTGGCGGCGTGAATCACATAGTCCACCTGCCCCGGCAGTCCGCTCAGCGGCTCACAGACGTTCTGGGCGCGGAAAGAGAACCACTCCCGGTCCCAAACCGCGCTGAACCTCCGCCTAGCCGCCTCCAAATCCCGGCTCACCGCGATGACCCGGCAGGGGACAGCCTGTGTTTCATTCCAAACGCTGAGCAGGTCTATGAGGCAGCTCCCCAGCATCCCGGACGCCCCGGTAATCAGAATTGCCCTTCCCCGAAGAAAGTCTAACTCCGCCCTGGCGCACAGCCCCTCCAGCGAGGCCCGATACCGTTTGGAATTCAGCAGCTCCATCCCCAAGCCCTCCTACCGCTCCCCAAGCTCCCGAACCGCCAACAGCGCCTTGAAGATCTTCAGGTCGTCCTGGGTGGTCAGCTTGATATTGGTCTCTGCGCCAATGGAAAAGTGAACATCTTCACCCAATTCGATCATCAGCATGCAGCTGGCGATGGAGTTGGTAATTCCTTTCTCCAGCGCCCGCCGATGGGCGTCTGCCAGCTTCTTGATAGAAAACGCCTGGGGCGTTTGGGTGATGGCGAGCTGGTCCCGGGGAACCACCTCGCCTGAACTCTCCCCCTCTCCCCGCCGCAGCACCACCGTATTGCACGGGGTAACCACGATAGCAGACCCATATTTTTTACACTGCACAATGCAGTCCGAGATAATCTCCTGGGATACCAGCGGCCGGATGGCGTCATGCACCAGAATGATGTCCTCCCCATCATACCGCCGCTCCGCCTCAAACACGCCGTTGCGGATAGACCCCTGCCCATTTTCACCGCCGGACACAATCCAATCTAATTTGTCAATTTTATACTGCCGGGCATAGGCCCGCAGAATATCGTGCCAGCCGTCCAGGCACACCACGCCGATTTTGTCAATGTCCGGATGGGTCTGGAAAGCTTCCAAAGTATAGACGATAACCGGCTTGTCGTTCACGTTCAGAAACTGTTTGGGAATCTCCTGCTTCATCCGCTGGCCGCTTCCGCCCGCGATGATCAGTGCGATATTCATTTCCGCCGCCTCCACTTTTTAAAGCTGTCCATAATAGGAGTCCTTGCCATGCTTACGGTAAAAATGCTTGTTCATCAACTCGTCCATCATGTGCGGCGCTGTTCCCCCGCATAAAAGCGCGGTGTGCCAGGCCATATCCGCAACCATTTCCAGCGTTACCGCCACCTCCACCGCCTTTTGGGGCGTCTCGCCCCAGGTAAACGGGCCGTGGCTCCGGGCCAGCGCCGCACCGCTGAAAAACACTTCCCTCTGCCGCAGGGTCTCTGCCAACACACGCCCCGTATTCCGTTCATAATTTACTTGAATCTCTTCTGCCTTCATTGCTCTGGTACAGGGAACCTCTCCCAGGAACTCGTCTGCATGGGTGGTGCCCAATGCTGGAATTGACCTTCCTGACTGGGCCCAGATGGTCGCCCATCTGGAATGAGTGTGCACGACGCTGTTGATCTGCGGGAAAGCACGGTACAGCTCCAGATGGATCTCCGTGTCCACCGAGGGCCTGCGTCCGCCCTTCTCCAGGACCTGACCTGTTTGCAGGTCGACAGCCGCCATATCCTCCGGGCGCATCTCCTCGTAGCACAGCCCCGATGGCTTGATGAACATGACGCTATGCTCCCGGTCCACCGCCGACACATTCCCCCAAGTCAGACAGACCAGCCCATAGGCGGGCAGCATACGGTTGGCCCGGCAGACTGACTCTCTCAATGCCTCAAGCATTCCTGTACAGCCCCTCTCATCCGCTTCCGGCTATTCCAGCCCGAACAGCCTTTGCAGCCGAGCTACAATTTCCTCCGGTGTCTCCTGCCCATCGTTCTCCACGATTACATCCGCATTTTTCGGCTCGTCGTAGGGCAGGTCCACCCCCACAACCTCTTTCCGGCCCGTGGTGTACAGCCCCTTCTGATCCCGGCGGTACAGGGTGTCCCGGGTCACTTTGATGTAGATCTCCTTGTAATTTTCGATGTTTTCCCGGTTCCAGCTTCGGATCTCGTCATACATGGCGATGCTGCACACCACCACGTCGATCCCCTGCTCCGCCAACTCCCGCCACAACCGGAAGCCCCTCCGGGCCGCGTCCCTCCGCGCCTCGGTGGAATACCCCGAGCGGCCAAAAATACTCCGCGTCTGGTCGCCGTCCGCCAGAAATACATTTCGCTCCTGCTCCCTCAGCCTCCGGTAAAACAGCCCGCCAATGGTAGTCTTCCCCGCCCCGGCCAGACCGGTGAAGAAATAAACGGTCCCTTTTTCACTCATTCCGTCGTGCTCCCTCTCTGGTATTGTTCCAGCACCTGGTCAATCCGCTCCCGCAGCAACTCCAACCCCTGCTGGAGTTTGGCGCGGGAGGCGCCGCTGCACCCATCGTCGGCGGACCGTTCCGCCAGCTCCAGCATCCGCTCCAGCAGGTACTGCACCTCGTCCAAAGCCTCCAGGCTCAAATCCTCATGCTCCATCTAATGATACAGCGGCTGTTCCAGCAGCTTTTCATCCAGCCTCAGCTTCGGCATCATCTTCAGAGGCTGGCCGCTTTTGTTCACAAAATGCAGGCCTTCCAACAAAATTTTCGCGTTTTTCAGCCGGTTGCCCTGGTACTGGTCGATATAGTTGTTCAACAGCTGGAGCTGAATCTGCTCTTCCGCCTCCGCATCCACACGCTCCCCGTTCTGATACGCCTCTGTCTCGCGGAACACCTTCATCCAGCTTTCCCTCATGTAGCGGTCTATGGTGGTGAAGTTGGCGATGAGTTCCCGGCATTTTTTCTCGTCCACCGGCCCGCCATCGTAATATTTAAAACCATAGCCATAGTACTCATACGCATCCCGGAGAAAATATTCGATGAAATAGCACTCGTCATTGTTCGCATATTCATCATAAGTGCGGTAAACCGGCGCGGGACTGAATCCCGGGGCATACCCCTCGCCGCCCAAGTAGGCCACCGGTATACCGCCCTCGCTGCAAATCTCCATGCTTTCGGTATACGGCAGGTCCAGAAACGCCGCCAGCGCGGAGAAGGTAGCCTTCGGATTCAGTTTGCCGTCCTCCAATCGAACCAAAATCCCGTCTTTATACAGCCGGTCCTCCGGGTCAATCATAAAGCTGCGGTTCAAAACGCGCTCCGTAACAGCGTCACTCACAATTGTTTTTGTCTTGCCCTTTTCCGCGTCGTCCGCCGCTGATGCCTGCCCATACATAAACCGCACCGTAGCTCCATGGCTGGTGGTGAACCGACGCATGGGCGTAAAGGTCTTGATGTATTTGAAATTCCGGAACATGGGAGACTGGTGAATCTCATCGTAATTCTTCGCTTCCAGCACCGTGCGCTTTGCCCCGTCCACCCGCAGCTGGTACACGATGTTGTGAAAGTGCGGCTGGAAAAACAGCGCAGGACAAATCCGCGCTCCCTGGTCCATACAGCGGACCGCGTCTTCCATCCCCATGAAAACGCCCACAATGATATCCTTGTCCGTCCTGTCCCGCATATGATAGAGTTCCTCCACCATATAAGACGGCCAATTTGCGATGCACTCCCGCGCCTCCCGCAGGGTCTTTGCCTCGGCCAAAATCGTCTTCACTTTGGATACCACTTCTACCGCGTCGCTCATCATCACAGACGTCATACTAATCAGATTCGGATGCCCGTCGAACACCTCGTTAAAGAAGTCGCCGCCGTTATGGGTGGACAGCTGGGTGTGCCAGATCATCCGGTTTACTTCCCGGATTCTGACCGGCTTCACACAGTACTGGCTGTAGTCGACGCCGAACCGCTCCTTGAAATCAATGGGATATTGTCCGAGCTCGTCCCCGATTA
>CANOBV010000209.1 GCA_947564255.1 uncultured bacterium
TTTATCATCTTTATGCGAAAAAGTCTGCCCTTCGGCAGACTTTTTCGACAGGCTGTTCCCGGCGCAAATGCGCCGGGATTTTTTTACTTCAGTTCTGTTCGGAATTTCCCATTCTCCACCAGGATGACCCCATAGCCCACCCGGCCGTGAATTCCTCCGGCAGTGCCCGGATTGAAGAGCCACACTCCCCTGTCCGGCATGTTCAGCGCGTCATGGGTGTGTCCGAAGCAGGCCACATCCACTCCCTTGTCCCGCGCCGCCCGGGCCAATTGGCCTGTCCCGCTTTTCACCCCATAGCGGTGGCCGTGGACAAGCAGAAATCTTACGCCTCCGGCTTCCACAAGCAGTTCTTCCGGAGCCCGGTCCCAATCGCAATTGCCCCGGACCAGCTCCATGGGAAGGTCCGGATATGCGTCAGCCAGAGCTTGGCCATCCCGGTAATGATCTCCCAGGAAGAACACCCTCCGGGGGCGCTCCCGCTCAATCGCCTCCACCATGGGGCCCAAACGTCCATGAGAATCTGAGAACACTAAAATCTTCATATTGGTCACCATTCTCCCCTGCGAACATATACTGACAATGAACGGAGGGATCACCTATGCCGAATTTTGACGAGCTGCTCAAGGGAAAAGAGGCCGCGGTCCTCATGAAGGACCCGGGCAGGCTGGAAAAGCTCCGGGACGCGCCGGAAACGCAGAAAATTTTTTCCATGCTCAGCCGGAGCACCGGAGACCTGGAATCCGCCGCCGAACGGGCCGCCAAAGGAGATACCGCCCAGCTGGCCGGAGCCATCCGTCAGCTCATGCAGGACCCGGAGGGCGCCAAGCTCATTCAGAAGATGAAAGACAGCCTGAAATAGGCCGCCTGACTTCGCGCAGAGAGGGGATGGGGATATGAGCGAGCTGGAGGAAAAACTGGAAAACATCTTGGGCAATCCCCAGGCCATGGCACAAATCATGTCCCTGGCTCAATCCTTGAACACGGGCGGTCAGAGCGAAGCCGGCCAAACGCAGCCCCAGACGGCTCAAACGCAATCCCCGCCGGAGCCCTCACCCCCACCTGCCGAAAACGGAGAAGCAGCTCCCGCATCGCCGCCGCCAGCCCCCTCCAGCAGCGGGCTGGGCGGGCTGCTGGGAGGGCTGAATTCCCTGGACCCCAAAATGCTGTCCGCCGCCGCCAGCCTCATGAGCCAATTCTCCAACGACAGCGACGACAAGCGCGTGGCCCTGCTCACCGCCCTGCGCCCCTTTGTAAAAGAAGAGCGGTACGCCAAATTGGACAAGGCGGTCCAAATCGCCAAGCTGTCCCGGCTGATTCGTTCGGGCCTGGACCTGTTCCGCGCCCGCAAGGAGGACGGCCATGTATAACCATTATCTGGACGACGGGAGCTTCGTACTGCTGGACCCAGACCCCCAGCCTCTGGGCCGGCCCGGCCCAAGCCACCAGGGTCAGCCCCATCATACTCCCGGCCAAGGGCAAAACCAGCGCCACCCCAGCGCTCCCCGCTTTGACCATCAGCGCCGTGCGGCAGAAATGCCGCACACCAAGAACGACCTGCTGAAAGATGTGACCGGTGGGCTGAGTCAATTGCTGGACGGAGTATTCAAGCATTTCTCCCTGGAAAACTTTGATACCGGGGATATTTTGCTGGTGCTCATCATTCTCTTCCTTTATCTGGAGGATGGGGACAACCTGGAACTGGTCATCACATTGGGTCTGCTGCTTCTGCTGGGCCTGGACGGCAATGAGGCCAAGACGGAGGAAGCGACGTAGTCATACCCCGGGCCGGTACAGAATCCTGCCGTCCGGCAAGGTAAATACGCCGCTGCTTTCGTCTAAGGGGCTGACCACATCTCTGGAACTCATAGCGTACACCACATCTCCATCTTTTTCCGTCTCCGCCGCCACCAGAAGGCCGCTGTTCACCGATACCCAGTATCGCTCTACGCTCCTCAAAAGCCCATTGGCTTCCACATAAACGCAGGGCTGCCCGTCCCGCTCTTCATACCCGGCTGCGGTAATGCTCCTCTTGTCCAGCGCCAGCACATCCTCGTAGGTGGGCAGGCGCTGGATAAGGTCGGCAGCCCTGTCCGCCGCCGGCCCGGTATACACATCCGGGCCGCTGTCATACCACAGCCACAGGGTATTCTCTCCCACAACAGCGTGTTCCACGGTTCCGGAACTGAGGGTGGCGGAGGTACGGACCCAGCCGCCATCTGCCCACACCTGGGCGGTCACGGTCCCTACGGACTGCCCGGCGGAAAAATACTCCGACACCACTGTCCGGCGGTAGCTGTCATAGCGCTCCAGGGAGGCAATCAAGCTCTGCACTGTCCGTGGGGTAACCTCCACCACCACGCCTCCCGGCTGGCCGGACTCCTGCTCCACCGGGTCCAGGCTTGAGGTGGCGTCCGGGTTGGGCAGCACAAGGCTCGGCGTCGGGCTGAACAGATTGAGAAAAAAACTGTACAGCACCGCCGCCAAAACCACTACAATGATAATTACCGCCATCACTGTACGTTTTTTATCCTCCAACGCTGTCCCCCCAACGAAGCCTCCGGCAAGACCGGAGGCTCTTTCTTCATTTCAACGCCCCGTCAGCTTTTAAATGGCTCAGGCGGGCGGTCCGTCCGGCCGAAATGGTATAAAATCGCATCCGCGATCCGGCGGCAGGCCCTGCCGTCCCCGTATGGGTTGACGGCGTGAGCCATCACTGCGTAAGCCGCCGGGGAATCAATGAGGTCCGCCGCCATCGCGAAAATGTCAGCTCCCCTGGTCCCCACGACCCGCACTGTCCCAGCCGCCACCGCCTCAGGCCGCTCCGTCTCCCGGCGCAGGACAAGCACCGGCTTTCCCAAAGCGGGAGCCTCCTCCTGCAGCCCTCCGGAATCGGTCATCACCATGTAGCTGCGGGCCATCAGGTTATGCATCTCGTCGGCGGTGAGCGGGTCAATGAGGTGGACATTTTCCAGCCCGTCCAGCTTCCCGTGGGCCGCCTTCTGCACGACAGGGGACAGATGTACCGGGTATACCAGCTCCACCTGTTCCTCATAGGCCAGGGCCAGCCGCCGCAGGGCCGTCATGATCTCCTCCATAGGCTCCCCGTAATTCTCCCGCCGGTGGCAGGTCACAACGACCACCTTTTTACCCTTGTAATCCAATCGGTTCAGTGCCTCGGTGGTAAATTTGAAACCGGGGCGCACCGTGGTGTCCAACGCGTCAATCACCGTATTTCCGGTGACAAACACCCCCCGGGCAATGCCCTCCGCCGCCAAATTTCGGCGGTTGGCCTCAGTGGGGCAGAAGTGGAGGTCCGCCAGCCGCCCCACCATAGAGCGGTTCATCTCCTCCGGGAAGGGGGAGTACTTGTCCCCCGTGCGCAGCCCCGCTTCCACGTGCCCCACGGCAATCTGCTGGTAAAACGCCGCCAGCGCCCCCGCAAAGGTGGTGGAGGTGTCTCCGTGAACCAGCACCAGGTCGGGCCGCACCTGTTGGAACACTCCCTCCAGCCCCAGAAGGCATTTTGAGGTGATTGTAGACAGGGTTTGGCCCTGCTCCATAATGTCCAGGTCGAATTCCGGGGTAATCTTGAAAATATCCAGCACCGTGTCCAGCATCTGCCGGTGCTGGGCGGTGACGCAGCACAAGCTCTCAAACTCCGGCCGGACCCCCAGCTCCTTCACCAGCGGGGCCATTTTAATGGCCTCCGGGCGGGTGCCGAATATGGTCATAACTTTCAGCTTATCCATGGCCGTCCTCTCCCTTCTCCTCCGCCTGAGCAGAACACTCCGTCCCTTCAGGCTTGTCATGGGGGCCTCCCGGCAGGAACACACGCCAGGCGATTGCCGCCGCCGCCCCCATAGCCAGCAGAAACACCATGGCCCGCACCGCGCCGCTGGCCGTGAGCACCACCGCGGACAATCCCAAAATAGCGGAGATCACGTACAGCACTCCCACCGCCTGTTTCTGGGAAAATCCCATGTCGATAAGCCGGTGATGGACATGCCCCCGGTCTGGCTGCATAGGGCTCTGCCCGCGGGATACCCGGCGCACCACGGCGAAACACACGTCGAAAATAGGCAGGCCCAGCATAAGAAACGGCACCACAAACGAGATAATAGTGTACTGCTTGAACATCCCTGTCACCGAGACGGTGGCCATGATGAAGCCCAGAAAAGTAGAACCGGTGTCTCCCATGAAAATTTTGGCCGGATTGAAGTTATAAGGTAAAAAGCCTATACAGGCCCCTGTCAAGGCCGCCATCATGACGGCCACATCCTGCTCGCTGACCTGCTCGCTGACCAGCAGGGCGATGACCAGCATGGTGGCCGCGCTGATGGTGGACACGCCGCAGG
>CANOBV010000210.1 GCA_947564255.1 uncultured bacterium
ATGCCAGCCAAGCCCGCTTAGATGTGGACTTACTCAGTGAACCCTGCCGTGAACTGGGCCGGGCTCTGTGTTCGTTCCATTCTTTGACAAATCAGTTGGTGGCTTATTCTATTCAGCTGTCCAAAGGTGACTTGTCTCAAGAAGTTCCGGACAGCACAAGCTATTTGTACTGCGGATTGAAGAATCTCCATACCAACCTGAAGCACCTTACATGGCAGGCCAAGCAAGTGACAAAGGGAGACTATACTCAGCATGTGTCACACCTTGGCGAGTTCTCAGAGGCCTTTGATGCCATGACTCAGCAGCTGAGAGAGCGGGAAGCTCAGCTGAAAGAGGAGATTCAGCGGGCACGGCGCCGGGCGGAGATTATTGACAGCTACACCGAAATGCTGGTGGAATTGCTGGACCAGCGGGACGAGTGGCTGTTGGTGGTGGACCAGAAGACCCGGCAGATTGTGCACTGCAATAAGCGCACCCGAGACAGCGGAGAGGGCGACGCCTATTGCGACAGCTGCAGCCATCGTCTGTCCATTCAACCCAGGCTGTTGGAGTGGGACGGTCCGGAACGGTATCAGGTCTGGGAATTGGAAGAGGACAGAGGCGATTGCTACCGCATCATTTCCTTCCCCATTGAATGGAAGGAGCGCCCTTCCTGCGTCCATATTGTCATGGACATCACTGCCGAAAAAATGAACGCCCGCCATCTCAACGACGAAATCTATCAGGACGTGGACACTGGAATCCGTAACCGCCAGTTCCTGGATGAATTTATGGGGCAGGTATTGCGGCAGCAGCAAGACATCACCTTGTGTTACCTGGACCTGGAAGGGGTGTCCGACATCAATACTTCTTATGGGCGCAAGGTGGGCGATGCCTACATTCAAAATTTTGTAGAGGTTGTCCGAAAGAATTTCCGGAGCGGCGATACTTTTGCCCGCATTCAAGACGATAAATTCTGCCTGATGCTTACCGGCAACGTCAAGCACCTTATTGAGCGCAAAATGTCTGAAATACTTACCGCTTTCCAGCGTGACGATGATCGGGTATTCCGCCACCGCTGTAATTTTAGATACAGCATTGTTGAGGTCGAGGGCGAATCCAACGTATTGCCGCTTGACAAACTGCTGGAACAAGCGGAGGCTATGGTCAGGCGGCAGAAGCGAAAACAACAAAAGCAGCGCAATCCCTTTGAGTTTGAAAACTGGTAAATTGTCAGACCGGTCTCACCCAAACACATGTTACGCAAACATGCCCCGCCGGAAACCGGCGGGGCATGTTTATATTTAGCGCTGTTTCAAAGCGGTCAGCCCTTGGCGGGCACGTTCTTGGTGGCCACGATATCCACCCCGGTGCCGCACACGTCGGCCAGCACCACCTGGCCGATGGTTACGGGGGCGGTGAGCTCGATGTCCTGGATGGCCTTCACGCAGTCGAAGATCTTACCCTTGGGGATGTCGTTGGCGGTCTTGACGGAGGCCATGGCCAGCTTGCCGCCCTTCACCTTCACCGTGCTGGTGACGATGCGGGTGGGATTGGTCAGCTCCTTCTTGGCGTAGGCCTCGCCCCGGGGGCAGGTGTTGCCCTCCACCTTTTTGACCTCGCTCCCCTCCATGGTAACGGACAGCGGGCAGCCCAGCGGGCAGTTGATGCAGATGAGATTCTTCACTTCCATGGTCTTACGCCTCCTCCAGAGTTACGGTGATGCCTTGGGCCTCGGGATGGTCCTTCAGCAGGCTGGTCTTGAGGATGACTGTCTCCATCTCGCCGGGGGCCAGCACCGGGCGCTTGCGGCTGAAGATGCAGGCATCCCCCGCGTACACCGCCACTTTCTTGTCCTTGTACACATTGCCCACCCGGAAGCGCAGGGTGACGGTGTCCCCGGCTGCGTCGGGCCGGATGGCCACGGGCACGGTGTAGCGCACGCCGTTCTCGCACTTCACCGGCAGGGCCTTGTGCTCCTCGGTCTTGCAGCCGGCGGCGATGTAATCGGCGGCGTGGCGTCCGGCGGCCCCCGCCTCCTCGGAGACGTAGTCCACCAGGTCGTGGACGTGGAGCACGTTGCCCGCGGCGAACACGCCGGGAATGCTGGTCTCCAGGCTCTCGTTGACGGTGGGGCCGTTGGTGATGGGGTTGAGCTCCACCCCGGCGGAGCGGCTCAGCTCGTTCTCCGGGATCAGGCCGCAGGAGAGCAGCAGGGTGTCGCACTCATAGCGCTCCTCCGTGCCGGGGATGGGCCGGTTGCGCTCGTCCACCTGGGCGATGGTGATGGCCTCCACCCGCTTCTTGCCCTCGATGTCCACCACGGTGTGGCTCAGCTTCAGGGGGATGCCGTAGTCGTCCAGGCACTGGACGATGTTCCGCTTCAGCCCGCCGGAGTAGGGCATCAGCTCGGCCACCACCTGGACCTGGGCGCCCTCGAAGGTCATGCGGCGGGCCATGATGAGGCCGATGTCGCCGGAGCCCAGGATGACCACCTTGCGGCCGGGCATATAGCCCTCCATATTCACCAGACGCTGGGCGGTGCCTGCGGTGAAAATACCGGCGGGACGGTAGCCGGGGATGTTCAGCGCGCCCCGGGGCCGCTCCCGGCAGCCCATGGCCAGGATGACCGCCTTGGGATGGAGCTGGAACAGGCCGTCCTCCCGGTTCATGGCGGTGACGGTCTTGTCCGCCGCCAGGTCCAGCACCATGGTGTTCAGCTTGTAGGGGATATCCAGCTTCTTCACCTGCTCGATGAAGCGTCCGGCGTACTCGGGGCCGGTGAGCTCCTCCTTGAAGGTGTGCAGGCCGAAGCCGTTGTGGATGCACTGGTTCAGGATGCCGCCCAGCTCGTTGTCCCGCTCCAGAATGAGGATGTCGCGCAAGCCCGCCTCGTGGGCGGCCACAGCTGCGGCTAACCCGGCAGGGCCGCCGCCGATGATGACAAGTTCGTATTCTCTCATGGTTCAGCCCTCCCTCAAATGGCGTCCTTGTTGACGCCCACGATCAGCTCGGAGCCCGCGCCGGACTTGGTGATGGCGCTCTGGTCCACGCCCAGCTCCCGGGCCAGAATCTCCATGACCCTGGGGGAGCAGAAGCCGCCCTGACACCGGCCCATGCCGGCCCGGACGCGGCGCTTCACGCCGTCCACGCTGCGGGCGCCGGGGGTGCGGCGGATGGCGTCGATGATCTCGCCCTCGGTGACGGTCTCGCAGCGGCAAATCACGGTGCCGTAGGCGGGATTCTCCTTGATGAGGGCGGCGTGGGCCTCGGTATCCAGCGTCTTGGGGTCCAAAATACCCTTCCGGCGCGGGTCGAAGGAGAGGTCTACCTCCAGGCCCAGGATGTCCTTCACGATACCAGCCACCATGCGGCCGATGGCGGGAGAGGAGGACAGGCCGGGGGACTCGATGGCGGCGCAGTCCACGAAGCCGGGCTTAATCTCGCCGATGAAGAACTCATGGCGGGCCTCATGGGCGCGCAAACCCGCGAAGCTGGTGATGGTCTGGCGCAGGGGCACGTTCTTCACCGCCATGCCGCACTTGGCCCGCACGTCGTCCAGACCGGCCTGAGTGGTGTTGGTGCCCTCCTTGTCGTCGATGTCGATGGCAGTGGGGCCCACGATGGTGTTGCCGTGGACGGTGGGAGCCACCAGCACACCCTTGCCGTACTTGCCGGGGAGCTGGAAGATGGTGTTGCTCACAAAGCCCTGGGTGGTGTGGTCCAGCAGGAAGTAGTCACCCCGGCGGGGGATGATGGTCATGGTGTCGTCGGCCACCATGTTATGGATTTTGTCGGAGTACAGCCCGGCGGCGTTGACCACCACCTTGGCCTCCACGTCGCCCTTGACGGTGGACACCTTCCAGCCGCCGTCGATCTTCTCGATGCCCGTGACCTCGCTGTCAAACTGGAACCTGACCCCGTTGTGGGCGGCGTTCTCCGCCAGGGCGAAGGTCAGCCCGAAGGGGCACACGATGCCGCCGGTGGGGGCGTACAGCGCCGCCACGGCCTCGTCGCTGATGTTGGGCTCCATCTCCACCAGCTCGTCCCGCTCCACGATGCGCAGGCCCTCCACGCCGTTGGCCACGCCGTTGGCGTACAGCTTGTTCAGGGCGGGGCGGTCCTCCTCGCTCATCATGACCACCAGAGAGCCGTTCTGCTCATAGGCGAAATCCAGCTCCCGGGCCAGCTCGGGCATGAGCAGGCTGCCCGCCACGTTCAGCTTGGCCATGAGGGACCCGTTTGCGGCGTCGTAGCCCGCGTGGACGATGGCGCTGTTGGCCTTGGAGGTGCCGCAGCACACGTCCTCCTCCCGCTCCAGCACCAGCACGTCCGCCTTGTACCGGGAAATTTCCCGGGCGATGGCGCAGCCGGA
>CANOBV010000211.1 GCA_947564255.1 uncultured bacterium
AGGGCGACCCCGGCGAGAGCCGCTTCTTCCTCTCCCTGGAGGACGATATCCTCCGGCTGTTCGGCTCCGAGCGCATTCAGAACATGATGGAGCGGCTGGGGGTGGACGACGACACCCCCCTGGACCAGAAAATGCTGTCCGGCGCCATTGAGAACGCCCAGAAACAGGTGGAGTCCCGGAACTTCCAGACCCGTAAGAACGTGCTGGAGTACGACGACGTGATGAACACCCAGCGCGAGGTCATTTACAAGCAGCGCCGCCAGGTGCTGGACGGCGAGGACGTCCACTCCGCCATTGAGAACATGTTGTCCGCCACCGTGACGGGCATCGCGGGCCACGCCGGGGAGCAGTCCCACATCAGCGGCGAGGATTTTGCCGCCGCCACCGCCCATCTGGCCGGGTCGGTGTTCACGCCGAAGCAGCTGGCCGGTTTCCAGCAGGAAGCGGGCAATACCGCCCCCGGCAAGCTGTCCGACGAGATGCTGGACACCGCCCGGAGCAATTACGCCCAGCGGGAGCAGATGATCGACCAGGCCATGGCGGGCCGCATGGAGGAGGGCAAGTCCGCCATGCGGGAGCTGGAGCGGGTGATCCTTCTGCGGGTGGTGGACGAGTACTGGATGGACCACATCGACGCCATGACCGAACTGCGCCAGGGCATCGGCCTGCGGGCCTACGGCCAGTCCGACCCGGTGGTGGAGTACAAACGGGAAGGCTTCGACATGTTCGAGCAGATGATCTCCGCCATTCAGGAGGAGACGGTCCGCCGCCTGTTCACCGTCCGCGTCAAGACCAACGAAGAGCTCCGGCGGGAACGGGTGGCCAAGATCACCGGCCAGTCCGCCGGCAGCGACGGCACCGTGAAAAAGCAGCCGGTGAAAAAGGCGGTCAAGATCGGCCGCAACGACCCCTGCCCTTGTGGGAGCGGCCTGAAATGGAAAAAATGCACTTGTCCTGAGTACCACAAAGACGTCTAAACCTTCGTCCACCCCGTAGGGCGGAGGGGGCCTCCGGGGGGCGCTGTGTGCCGGTGGCACACGTCCAGCGCCGACCGAACCGAAGGTGAGACACTGGTTCCCCCGGAAGAGCCGGCTGGGCGCGAAGCGCCGCATTTTCCGCAGAAAATGCCCGGCTCTGGACCCCTGCCCTTGTGGGAGCGGCCTGAAATGGAAAAAATGTACGTGCCCGGAGTATCATAAGGATGCTTGACCAGCTATTCTCGACCCGTCCGGAACTTTCATCCACTGTCTCCAAAGGAGAGCGCTATGGATATCATTGAGCAGACCAAAAACGGCGTCGTCTTTTTCCAGTCCGACGGCATGACCGCCGCCGGGGGGGCGGTCCACGGTTTCTCCACCCGGCGCGGCGGCGTGTCGGAGGGGATGTGGGAATCTCTCAACCTGGGCACCAGCCGGGGGGACGACCCCGACCACGTCCGGGAGAACTACCGCCGGTTTTTCGCCGCCATCGGGGCGGACGGGGGGAAAATCGCCATGACCAATCAGGTCCATGGCGGGGTGGTGCGGTGTGTCACCACCGCCGACCTCCACGCCGACCCCTACGACAAGGTGAGCTATGAGGCCGACGGCCTCATGACCGACCTGCCCGGGGTGACGCTGGTGGTCTACTCCGCCGACTGCATCCCCATATTATTTTATGATCCGGTGCGCCGGGTGGTGGCCGCCGTCCACGCGGGCTGGCGGGGCACCGCCGCCGGTATCGCCACCGCCGCCGTGGGGCGTATGCGGGACGTGTACGGCTGCGACCCCAGGGACATTTTGGCCGCCGTGGGGCCGGGCATCGGCCCAGACTGCTTCGAAACCCATGAGGATGTGCCAAACGCCATGACCGCCGCGCTGTCCACCTGTGTGCTGAAACACATCAAAATCAAGGAAAACGGCAAGTTTTCTGTGGATTTGAAGGCCATCAACGCCATGCGGCTGGAGCAGGCCGGGCTGGAAGCGGACCACATCGCCGTCAGCGATATCTGCACCGCCTGCCGCCCCGACCTGTTCTGGAGCCACCGGAAGCTGGGCACCAACCGGGGTTCCATGGCCGCCGCCATCCGGCTGGTATGAGGAGGTTTCTCTCCCTGCTGCTGGCGGTGTGCCTGGGGCTGGCCCTGGCGGGCTGCGAGCAGCCTCCCCCCGACCCGTCGCCGTCCGCATCCGCCGCCCCCTCGTCCACACCCACCAGGACCCCGGAGCGCGCGCGGTTCAGCCTGGGATACGACCCCTCCGCCTCCCTCCATCCCCTGACCGGGGACAGCCAGGTGAACCAGGACCTGACGGGGCTGGTATACCAGGGGCTGTACGAGTTGGACAATGAATTCGTCCCCCATCCGGTGCTGGCCGCCTCCGGCGCCCCCGGCCCGGACGGGTTCAGCTGGACCTTTGCCGTCAAACCGGGCGTGGTGTTCTCCGACGGCACCCCCCTCACCGCCCAGCACGCCGCCGCGTCGCTGAACGCCGCCAGGACGGCAGGTCCCTACGCCGCCCGTCTGTCCGGAGTCACCGGCGTGACGGCGGCGGACGAGACCACGCTGACCGTCTACCTCTCCGCCCCCAACGGGAACCTGCCCGCCCTGCTGGATGTGCCCGTGGTGCTGGAGGGGGAGGCCGGGTCCGTCCCCTTGGGCACGGGCTGGTTTCAATATGAGCAGTCGGGGGAGCGCCTGTTTCTCCAGACCAACCCCTATCACACCGGAGGGGCCGCGCTGCCCTATTCCACCATCCCGCTGACCGCCGTCACCACCGCCGGAGAGCGCATCGCCGCCTTTGACAGCGGAGAGGTCACCGTCGTCACCACCGAATTCTCCTCCCCCTATGCCCTGGGGTACGCCAGCAGCTATGAAACCTGCGACTACCCCACCACCAACCTGCTGTATGTGGGGTTCAAAACCACGGCGGGTCCCTGCCAGTCCGCCCTGGTCCGGCAGGCGTTTTCCAGGTCCTTCGACCGGGAGGGGCTGGTTCAGGTGGAGCTGTCCGGCCACGGAGACGCCGCCTGCCTGCCCATCTCCCCCGTCTGCAGGGACTACGGCGGAGAGGAGGCAGCTTTGCTGGACTACAGCATGGAGGAGGCCGCCGCCCTGCTGGCCCAGGCCGGGTATGAGCGCAATGAGGAGGACAATCTGCTCTACCGCCGCCGGACCCCGCTGTCCGTCACTGTGCTGGTGAACAGCGACAACGAATCCCGCCAGGCGGCGGCGGACGCCCTGGTCCAGTCCCTCCAAACGCTGGGCGTATCCGTAGCGGTGAACACCCTGCCCTGGAACGATTACGTCCAGGCCCTGTCGGCCGGTCAGTTTGACCTGTACATCGGCGAGGTACGGCTCACCGGGGACTTCGACCCCTCCCCCCTGCTCACCGGGGCGCTGAACTACGGCGGGTACAGCGGTTGGGAGCTCACCCAGGCCCTGTCCGCCTGGAAAGGCGCTCAGGGCGCGGAGCGGACTCAGGCGGCTCGGGAACTGTGGAAAAAATTTGCCCAGGACGCCCCTTTTGCCCCGCTGTGCTTCAAACGGGGGTCCCTGCTGGTGCGGTGGGGGATGGCCTCCAACCTCCAGCCCACCCGGGCAAACCCGTTTTACCGCATGGAGGAGTGGTCCACTGCCTCGAATTGAAAGATTTTTCCGGCGGAAGTTCCGCCGGATGAAGGAGAAATAGACCATGAAAAGCCAAGTATTTCGCTGCTTTGTCCGCAAGCGCCCCGGCTTCGACGTAGAGGCCCGGGGCCTGTGCCGCGACCTGCGGGAGCAGCTGGAGGTCGCGGGGCTGGACGGCCTGACCATCTTCAACCGCTATGATATGGAGGGCGTGGCCCCGGCCGTCTATGAGCAGGCCAAGGGAACGGTGTTCTCCGAGCCCCAGGTGGACGAGGTCTATGACGAGGACTTCCCCCGCCCGGAGGCGCCCCACGCCCTGCTGGCGGTGGAGGCCCTGCCGGGCCAGTTTGACCAGCGCTCGGACTCCGCCGCCCAGTGCGTCCAGCTGATGACCGGCGGGGAGCGCCCCCTTATCGCCTATGCCAAGGTATATGTGCTGGAGGGGGAGCTGCCCCAAAACCAGCTGGACAAAATCAAGGGCTACCTCATCAACCCGGTGGAGTGCCGGGAGGCCTCCATGGACAAGCCGGACACTCTGGAGCGCGGCTATGAGGCTCCCGATCGAGTAGCCGTGCTGGACGGCTTCACCGCCCTGGACGAGGCGGGCTTAAAAGCCGAGCTGGACCGGCTGGGGCTGGCCATGGACCTGGACGATTTGAAGTTCCTGCAAAACTATTTCCGGGACTGGGAGCGCCGGGACCCCACCATCACCGAGGTGCGGGTGGTGGACA
>CANOBV010000212.1 GCA_947564255.1 uncultured bacterium
GTCCGGAATCCAAGGAGCGCCCGGAAAAGGACGCAAAAACCAAGCTGACCATTAAGGAAATCGCAGTATCTCTGTTCTATGGCCTGTCTATTGGTTTTGGCACCGGCTTTTTCGGCTCCGGCGGTGGTATGATGATGCTCATCGTGTTCACTGCCATGCTGGGCTATGAGCGTAAGACTGCCGTTGGCACCTCCACATTTATTATGACCTTCACGGCGTTGATCGCATCGGTGAGCCATATCCTCATCGAGCCCACCATCGTGCTGGAGTGCTGGAGCTTCCTTGTGCTTGCCATTGTGGCCGCCACTTTGTTCTCCCTTGTCAGCGCGCAGTTTGCCAATAAGGTCCAGAGCAGGGTTGTGGGATATGTGACAGGTGCAACTCTGCTGGTTTTGGGCCTGTCCATGATTATCGCCAGCAATATGAGTCATCCCCAGCTACCTTGACACGCTGCAAAAACAGATCAGCGGCAGCATGCCATAACAGAGCTCACGGAGCCGCCACCCGAACCGTGACGCACACATCCTCCAGGCCCTCTGCTGAGAAGGTGACCTTACACTCCCCCGGCTCTATGCCGCCCCGGACCGCCGCCATGACCCGGCCGTGAAACGCGGGACAGGAGGTCGCCTGATAGCTGCCCTCGCTGCTGGGGTCCGCCGAGCCGAAGCCCTGGAGATGAGCCATGCCCTCGACCTTCACGGTGACGGTTCTGCCGTCAGCGAGATTGGGCGCGCCGGCCTTGTCCACCAAGTCAACCGTGATAAAGCTAAGCCCCTGTCCTCCGGCTTCGACAGTTTCGTTGGAGACAGTCACCTTCATAGCGGCGGCTGGGCCCGCCGTACTGAGCAGATTCTCTCCGCAAGGCTTACCGTCACGATAGCCCACGGCCTTTAGCTCGCCCGGCTGGTAGTCAACGTCATAGGCGGCGGTGTATGGCAGCACCTCGCCTATTTTTTTGCGGCCCAGAGAACTGCCGTTCAGGATGAGCTCCACCTCGTCGCAGTCTGCAAGCACATACACACGAGTAGGCTTGCCCTCCTGGCCGGGGTACGTCCAACTGTGGAGAGAGTCGAAGTATTTCCAGTTGTTGAGGTCGAACTGTTTGCCGAACACCTCCGGGCGATGCACGGCGATGTAGGGCTCTTTGCGCAGGCCAAAGGCGATCTCCCGCAGGAAGCTCACCGGGCGGCGGGCGGCGTTCAGGTCGATATCCCCGCAGTAAGCCAGCCGGTCCGGGAACATGCCCTGGGATTTGGCCTCGCCGTAGTGGGGGATGCCGATGCCCGCCTCCCCCAGGTAGTCGTAGCCCGTCCAGGTAAAGTCTCCGATTACGTGGAGATTGTCCCGGACAATGGGCCAGAGCCTCCCAATCTCCGGGGGGAAGGTCTCGCTGCCGACAACGACACGATCCGAGTGGTTCTCATGCTCCATAACGTGCCGGGCGGTCAGGTAGTTGTACCCCGCCACGTCCACGCTGCTGACGGCGGGCTCCAGGCGCTGTGTCAGCAGGGGGTCCACTGAGAACTTGTCCGTCTGCTCCCACTGGGACGCGCCCATCAGGCTGTTCAGGGCCTCGCTGCCCGCCCCGGCATTACTGGCGTTGATGGTCTCCTGCTTCTGCTGCTCCATCATGGAGCCCAGGCAGTCAGCCACCGCCAAAAAGCCGTTGATGCCGCAGGTGGTGTAGCGGGTAGAGTCCAGAGCCTTTATGAGTTCGGTTATCCGCCGGTGCTGTGCGTAGCCCTGGGCCTTGCTGATCTCCGGTATCTCGTTGCCAGTGCTGTAGAGCACCACGCTGGGGTGGTTATAGTCCTTTTGGACCATCTCCGCTGCGGCGCTCTCCCAATCCCTGGCGAAGTCCTGGGCATAGTCCTGGTGGTTCATGGGCTCGTTCCACATGTCGCTGAGCTCGTCCATCACCAAAATGCCCACGTCGTCGCAGGCTCTCAGGAGAGAGGGCCCCGCCGGGTGGTGGGCGCTGCGTATGGCGTTAAAGCCCGCCGCTTTCAGCTGCTCCATGCGGAAGCGCTCGGCGTCGTACAGGTTCGTGCAGCCAATAATACCATTGTCGTGGTGGATGCAGGCCCCCCGGAGCTTGACAGTCTTGCCGTTGATCCTCAGGCCCTGCCTCGCATCCAGCTGCAGGGTGCGGATACCGAAGGGGGCTTCTTCCGCGTCCAGGACGGTATCGGCGTCAAGGAGCTGCGCCGTGCAGGTGTACATATGGGGTGACTCCGGGGACCAGAGGTCGGGGCTGTCAACAGTTATCCGCTGGAAGAAGCTGCTCTCCCCCGGGGCCAGGGACAGCATGGCGCTCAAGGGGGCCGCGCCCTCCATAGTCAGACGCAGCTCCACGGTCCGGGGCTGCACGCCTTGGTTCACGGCCTCGCCCTCCACCCGAAGGACCGCGTAGCCGTCTTCAACGGCCTCTGTGGTGACCTTCAGGCTGTTTTGCTTGATGTAGATGTCCCCGCCCTGCCAGAGGTACACGTCCCGGTATATGCCCATGCCGGAGTACCAGCGGGATGCCTTCTCCCGGCCCAGGGCCAGCACCTTCAGTTCGTTCTCCCCCTCATAGCGCAGATATGGGGTCAAGTCCACGGTGAAGCCGGTGTAGCTGTAGTCGTGGCCGCCCAGGAACTCCCCATTGAGGTACACCAGGGCCCGCTGCATCACCCCCTGGAACTCCGCCAGGGTGCGCTGCCCCCGCCAGCCCCCCGGGGCGGTAAACTTCTTTACATATGTATAGGATTTTGCGGGGTAGAAGCCGCTCTGGGCGCCGCTCTCGCAGTGGGGGTCCCGCGCCTCCTCTATCATGGCGTCATGGGGCAAAGTCACCGGTCTGCCCGCGTCCACGCCGCGGAACAGCGCCGAGAAGGGATCCTGCACTCCGGGTATAACGGTCCAGCCGTGGTTAAACAGTGTTTTTTTCATGATTGATTGCCTCCTTATTTGGAATGATGGTACCAGCCAGCCATGGTTCACGCACCGCCCCGCGCCGTCGCACACAGCGTCAGGCATATCACACCTTGGCGGCGTTCCACTGCGTTTCCAGCGTGAGCGCGGCAGCTTTGGCCAGACGGTAATCATTGAGGTACGCGATTGGGCTTACGCCCGTGTACCGCATAATGATTTACCCGGACATTATAGATATGTCCTCTGTATTATAATTACACAATTTGGGATTATCGCTATATAAATTCCAAAAACCCAGTATTATAATTATACCGGCGATCCGATGGGATTGTCAAGCATAAAGCGAAAGGGATGAGGGCTATGGAACGGAAAAAACACATGACATCCGGACCCCCCTGCGGTTGGCTTGGATACACTGGCGAATCCTGCTGTGATGGGCAGGGGCGTTGGAGTAGGGGGCATTGACGCCGCCGGTACCAGTCTCCCTTTCTGCCAGGACGCCTTTACCCTTAGAGAGCGCAGAGGCCGTCACGCGAAGCAGCGCGCTCCCAATAGCAAAAGCAAGCAAAGATAACTTCTTTAAAGTAGTTGCGTACAATAATCATATTATCCACCGCCACGCCGTCGGGCAGAAACAGGGACCACATATTGCCGATGAGCCCCGTGTCTCGGATCACCAGGTAGATGATGCACCCCCAGCCCGCGTCCTGCCAAATGCCGGAGGCGATGTAAATAGTGGGGAAGGCTGAGGCCCCGGTGAGGAAGTCGATCTGGGTGCCCATAAGCAGGTTCCTCAGCCCGCCGGAGGGGCTGAGGAATATGTAGAGACTGATCAGCACCGTGTTTTTATCATGCGGAAACAGGTAGGAGCACTAAAGAACCGCTCAAACCACTTGAGGCCCACCCAGTCGCTGCCCAGAAAGCCCTTGTTGGGGTCGAAGTCCCGGAATGCAATCTGGATGCCGTGCATGGGTATGTACTTATAGACGATGGTCAGCACCACCGGGATCAGCAGCAGGGCGTACATCTGCCAGTTATCCTGGCCATGTAATCCTTACGACTCTGAACATGTTCTGTCTGGGCAAGTACTCATTCCGCAATATCGCACTGATTTTACTTACCGTGGTGAATGTTCAGGTCTCCCACACCGCCATCAGCAACTGGTGCACCAAGTTCGCCCCCATGCTCCAGAACATTTCCTTACAGCTCATCCCAGTCCTGAATTTTAACTCTGACGAGTGGCATGCCGATGAAACTGTCGTCATAATCCAAGGCCCAAAATAATACCTCTGGCTCATCCTGGAAAGAAAACATAACAGCAAATTTGAGATGGTAAATCCTAAGATTCTTTGCGGACAATAACACAAAAGAATATATGGATGTAAAACCCCTTAATAAATTCTGATATCAAACAGAAAA
>CANOBV010000213.1 GCA_947564255.1 uncultured bacterium
CCCCGTCTGTGTCCATAAAAGACAGCGCCTCTCGTTTTTTTAGCTCAAAGCAATCTACCGTAACGCCACTTTCGTCTGCCATGCGGTAAAGCTCCAGCAGGTCAGTCATTTTTTTCGCTTCCTCTCCCGGACATAGTCGGCATACCGTTTGACATCGTCCAAGTCGGCCTGGTCCATTTCGCTGGAATTTCCCCAAAGGGCAAACATCATATCACCGTCGCTGATCTGGCGCTCACCCTCACGGGTGGGCGCTTTTTCTGTTTCTGAGCCCAAAAGGTAGTCTGTTGTGACGCCAAAATAATCGGCCAATTTTTGAACGGTTTGCCCGCCAGGGAGAGCTCCTTTTTTCCATTTTACGACCGCAGAACGATTTAATCCTATGCTTTCTGCTGCCTTAGATTCGCTGACCCCTTTTTCAGCGCACAAACCAGAATATACGTCATAAAACACAAAAAGCACCCCTCTCACTTGTGCACAACGCCAATGTTTTCCAAAGTCAGCAAAAAGGGGTTGACTGTTGACCAAAGGGCACGTATAATAAGCATGACAGTTGACCAAAGTTAACGAGCGACTTTGAGGCGTGTGCATATTTCAATCGGCAATTTGATAATAGCACAAAAGACAACCAAGGTCAACAATTTAATTGGGGAATGGTGACTTTTGTAGACATGCCCAAATTTAAGGGCCGCGAATTGTGGAGAACGGGGGTGACTATTTCTGGAAAAGGTTTGTGAAAAAGGAAACGATGGACGGCCAGTAGTAGACAACGAGGCCGCCAATAATGGAACCAACGACTGCGGAAATTGTTCCAAATGTTACCATATCAAATCTATTCGCCGCACGTTGCGCTTTTATCTCTTCCTTATCTCTTTTCTCTTTGGCGCACTTTTCACTCATATAACTCTCGAATTTTTCTAGCGCCTGTCTTCCTGGTTCAGCTATGGTGCACATGACGGTTTCGCCATAACTTCCGTCCGGCTCTGTAGGGCGATACCTGATGATGTACTTTTTCTGAGTAAATTGTTCCGCAATTTCTTGCGGGAGTTTGTCAAGCCTTATGTCACAGCTGCGGAAAAGAACCAAAATTTTGTATTGTTCCTCGGTCAACACGGCAATCACCTCGCGGTGATTATAGCAAAAGATACCATAGTAATCAAGGAGGGAGGGATTTTATGCCTGCAAAGTGGACGGCAGACCTGATTGGCGATATGCACTTGGCCGGTGTGACCGCCAAACAGCTTGCGGCGGAGGTCGGGTGGCACGACAAATATCTGAGCGCCGTGATGAACGGCCACCGGGAGCCCAAAGGCGCGGAGGCGGCGCTGAGAGCGGCTTTTGACCGTCTTGTCGAGAAGCAAGGCCAACTTCTTGCGAATCATAGGGGCTTGGCAAAAAGGACCAAGCCCCCCCATTCCCCCTCTGGGGCCGCTTCTGGCGTGTCTGAGGCCGGGGTGGTCTGCACCCTCTGAGGGTGGCGGCATTGCGTCCGATGGGCCTTGACCTCGCCGGATAGGATGGCTTCACGGATTCCGGGGGAGGCTTCTTCGGCGGCGTCGAGGCCACCGGAAAATTCTGAATCTCGGCGAATAGTTCTACCATTTACGCCATGCTCTTTTCCGACTTTTCCCGCAGTGCCGTCACGCTGTTCTCGCCTTGATTTAGGTTGCCGGACATTCTGTCCGGCAACCTCGGAATACTGGTTTATCCCCTCTGTGTTTGAAACGGACATTTTCTCGGCGTCATACTGCTTGCCACGCAGATACGATTTCTGCTCATCTGTTAGGTTCCGCCGCCCCAACTGATTCCTGCACATCCAGACGATAGCGTCCCACTTGTCCGCAAAGTTCATCCAGGGCCGCGCCCGCTCGAAGGAGTATAAAATTATACCTCGAGCGGGCCAAAACACAGGTAAGGGGTCTTAAAACGCGAAATAGGGGGATTGGGCGGCAACCTCAGTTTTCTACATAGCAGGAGGGCTAGGGGAACCCGCCCCCAGCCCTGTTTTCTATTCTGCCATCCACTTGCCCGCCTTGCCCAGCCCCACCAGAATCAGGCACACCACCGCCGCAACGATGGCCGCAAGCCCCACCATGCGGACGGCCCCCAGCAGCACCACGCCGCCAATCACGGCCCCGGCCAGCTTGCATAGGGCGGCGAACCGTTCCGGGGGCATGGGCGTGTGCTCAAACTCAATGGAGCGGTCTCCATGCTTCCATGTAATCTTCATACCGTCACCGCCTTTCTCTCTGCCGCTACAGCCTCCAGAAAGGCTATCAGCAAGTCAAGCTCTTTCACGGTCAGTCCGTCCACAATTGCCTTTGCGCCCGCTAAATCTCCAGCTTTCATAGCGCGTACAACGGGTGAAATTCTCATGGCCTGCTCCTCACTCATGGAAAGGATAATTTCTTTGGAAGTCATGCCCGTGTCCTCCTCTCCGCCTCTGCGGCCCGGTAGCCTTTGGCCTTGCCGTAGTTGAAGGCGAGGGCAATGATGCGGAATGCGGCGTCCTTCGTCTGGACAGCCTCCCCGGACAACTCCATAGCTTCGGACCAGCTCAGATAGAACCTGTCGTTTTTGTCCGTCTTGGTGCGGCTGATGTAGCGCTTCATTTTCTCGATCTCGGTCATGATGAAAACTCCTCCTTGATTTCAGAGGGGGCCGGGTGTATAATAGCCCTGACCCCCTCCGGGTGGTCTATGGGCTTCTATCCTGGTAGCTGTGGCGGCGTTCAGGATAGAGGCCTTTCTCATACGCTAAGAACAAAGCGGGTGGTGGTGGTCCTGCGGCTGTACTGGCCGTACAGGTCGGCGTGGTCGGCCTTGAAGGACTTGGAATCGAACCGGCTGCTGACCACGTTCTTCCAGGTGGCTTTCCAGCCGTTCCCCTGGAGGGCTTCCGTCCCCTGCTCCACCATAGCGGCCTTGAGCTTGTCGGTGAGGGCTTCGGCCTCTGCCTGAAGCTGCTCGATCATGGCCCGGACATTCATCAGGTCCCGGGCGGTGGTGTTCAGCTCGTTCATGCTCATCGTGTGAACCTCCTGTTTTGGGATTGAAGGGAGAACCGGGGCCGTCGAGAATGTTGTTCTGCTGCTACGCGCTACTTCCTCACCCGTATGTCTGGCCACGTCTCGGCTTGTTTAAGGCCGTTCTCCCTTGCTGTGATATTATAATAGCACACTTATTAAGTGAACGCAAGATGGGATAATGCACAAATTATTAAGTGAAGATTTGTTGGAATTTTCACTTGATAAGTGTTGCTATTTGTGATACACTTAATAACAATAGAGGAGGTGTCGAGATTTCCGGTGCTCCCGATTGGAAGGAGGAAGCAATGGCACAGAAATATACAGAGGCCCGCAAGGCGGGCAACCGGAAATGGGACGCCGCCAACTTGGATAGAATATCCGTAGCGGCACCTAAAGGTACGAAGGAGCGGTGGAAAGCTGCTGCTGTCGCTCTGGATAAGTCTTTGAATCAGCTTATTGTCGAGGCAGTAGACCACCAGATATCTCAGGACCGCGATAAAGGCCCATCAGAGGCCCCGCAGGACGGTTTTGAGGCCGGGGCGGTATTACTACCCTCTGAGGCGTACAAACGCGCCGTGGCGGCTTCTACGGCCTCTGGTGAGGATTTGCCGGAGTTCGTGGCGCGGGCGGTGGATGTACAGGCCAAGCGGGACAAAACCTCCCTTGCAATGGGTATCAACCCGGCCACAGGGGGCAAACTGGAAAAGGAGGCGTGATTCATGGCATTACCAGCAGAGAAGGAGCGATACACATTCGCAGATGTTCTCGCGTGGCCGGACGATGAACGGGCAGAACTGATTGACGGAGAGCCTGTCATGATGGCCCCGGCCCCATCCAGAGGGCACCAGAGAATCAGCTTTGAAATGTGCCGACAGTTTGGAAATTATCTGGAGGGGAAACGCTGTCAGGCTTATTCTGCGCCCTTTGATGTGCGCTTGTTTGAGAAAGACGGGGACACCCCGGAAGATGTTGACACGGTTGTGGAGCCTGATATCATTATCGTGTGCGATCCGTCTAAGCTGGATGAGCGCGGATGTAAGGGCGCTCCGGACATGGTGGTGGAAATCCTGTCCCCTTCCACACAGCGCCATGACCGGCTTGTGAAGCTGGGCCTATACCAGCGGGCCGGGGTGCGGGAATACTGGATTGTAGACCCGGACAGCAGCACGGTACAGGTATTCTTACAGCGGGATGGATCGTTGCAGCTCCATGAGGTCTATGACCGGCAGGGCGTGGCAAAGGTCAACGTGTTGGACGGCTGTTTTATCGAATTGAGCAAAGTGTTTTCGGAGTGA
>CANOBV010000214.1 GCA_947564255.1 uncultured bacterium
TCATGGCCTCCAGTTTGGTGGGGATGCCCACGTCCACGGACAGCTGGCGCACCGCATCGATGGCGGCCTTGCGGTAGGCGGCCTGATCCATGCCGGTGGTGTCCACACCCATGGCCTCGGCGATGTGCTTGAATTTGTCGCCGGTGGCCTCCTGGTTAAACTCCATCACGATGGGCAGCATCATGGCGCAGGCCACGCCGTGGGGGGTGTCGTACACCGCGCCCAGGGTGTGGGCCATGGAGTGGGCGATGCCCAGCCCCACGTTGGAGAAGGCCATGCCGGTGACGAACTGGCCCAGGGCCATGGCCTCCCGGCCCTCGGGGTCGTTCTCCACCGCCTTGCGCAGGTTGGCGGCGATGAGCTTGATGGCCTCCAAGTTCAGGCAGTCGGCCAGCTCCCAGGCGGCGGCGGTGGTGTAGCCCTCGATGGCGTGGGTGAGGGCGTCCATGCCGGTGGCGGCGGTGAGCCCCTTGGGCATGGTGGACATCATGTCCGGATCCACGATGGCGATGTCGGGGATGTCGTTGATATCCACGCACACGAACTTGCGCTTCTTCTCCACGTCGGTGATGACGTAGTTGATGGTGGCCTCGGCGGCGGTGCCGGCGGTGGTGGGGACGGCGATGGTGAACACGGTGCGGTTCTTGGTGGGGGCCACGCCCTCCAGGGAGCGCACGTCGGCGAACTCGGGGTTGTTGATGATGATGCCGATGGCCTTGCCGGTATCCATGGAGGAACCGCCGCCGATGGCGATCATGTAGTCCGCGCCGGACTTCTTGTAGGCCTCCACGCCGGACTTCACGTTCTCAATGGTGGGGTTGGGCTTGATGTCGGAATAGACCTCGTAGGCCATGCCGTTCTGGTCCAGCAGGTCGGTGACCTTCTTTGTGATGCCGAACTTCACCAGGTCGGGGTCGGAGGCGATAAACGCTTTCTTCACGCCCTTGGCGGTGACGATACCGGGGATCTCCTGAATCGCGCCCTTGCCGTGGTAGGAAATGCCGTTGAGTACAAAACGATTGACAGCCATTGGAAACTACCTCCTAATTATTTTCCGATACAATTTCCTGATCCTGGGTCTTCAATAACATCATACCCCATCTCCCAGTGCATCGTCAAGGATTTGACAGGGTAAAATTTGGCGTTCTGGGTGGTCATTTCCACCATCTTCCCTCAAAATATCGTGAAAGCGCCAAAACTCCCCCCTGCCCCATTGACAATAAAAAGATGTTCCTCTATAATAATACGGTTATTATGAACAGGAAGAAAAACTGTGCAGGGTGCGCCTTGCAGAAAAAAGGAGGAACTTTTTCGTGGAACGGCCCGAAGGTGAAAACAAAATGGGCGTTATGCCGGTGAATCCGCTGTTGCTGAATATGGCCATCCCTATCATGATCTCCATGCTGGTCCAGGCCCTTTACAACGTAGTGGACAGCTATTTCGTCTCCCAAATCAGTCAGGACGCGCTGAATGCGGTATCCCTGGCTTTCCCGGTGCAAAACCTGATGATCGCCGTCAGCGTGGGCACAGGCGTGGGCGTCAACGCCCTGCTGGCCCGGAGCCTGGGCCAGGGGGACCGGGAGAAGGTAAACCGCTCGGCGGTGAACGGAATTTTCCTGGCGGCGGTGAGCAGCCTGGTGTTCGTGATACTGGGCCTGACCTGTTCCCGGCTGTTCTACACCGTCCAGACCGACATACCCGGCATTGTGGACTACGGCGAGGACTACCTGACCATCGTGTGCGGGGTGAGCATGGGATTGTTCGGAGCAGTAACCATGGAGCGGCTGCTTCAGGCCACGGGCCGCACTTTCTACACCATGGTCGCCCAGGCGGCGGGGGCGTTGACCAACATCATTCTGGACCCCATCCTCATCTTCGGCCTGGGGCCCTTCCCCCGAATGGAGGTGGCTGGCGCCGCCCTGGCCACCGTCATCGGCCAGTTCCTGGGCTGCGGCGTGTCCATCTTCTTCAATACCACCCGCAATCCGGATATACACATGTCCTTCAAGGGCTTCCGCCCCCACGGCCCCACCATCCGGGAGATCTACTCTGTGGGCCTGCCCGGCATCGTCATGCAATCCATCGGCTCGGTGATGGTGTTCGGCATGAACCAGATCCTCATCGCTTTCACCGACACCGCCACGGCGGTGTTTGGGGTGTACTTCAAGCTCCAATCCTTCTTCTTCATGCCGGTGTTCGGCCTGTGCAATGGCATGGTGCCCATTGTGGCCTACAATTACGGTGCCCGCAAGCCCGACCGCATCATCAAAACCATCAAACTCAGCGTGATGTACGCCACTCTTCTCATGATTATCGGCTTCGCCGTATTCCAACTGGTCCCCGGTCCCCTGCTGGACATGTTCCGGTCGGAAGAGGATACGGCGGGTAATCTGCTGTCCATTGGAATACCTGCTCTGCGCATCATCTCTTACAGCTGGCTACTGGCAGGTTTCGGCATTGTGGCCGGGTCGGTGTTCCAGGCCTTGGACCACGGCATACTCAGCCTTACCACCTCTCTGGTGCGCCAGCTGGTGGTTTTGCTGCCGGTGGCTTTCCTCCTGGCCCGGCTGTTCCAGAACCTGGACATGGTGTGGCTGGCCTTTCCTTTCGCCGAGCTGTTCTCCGCAACGTTAGGCGCCGTCTTTCTGCGGCGAGTATATAAACGGGACATTCTACCCCTGTGTACCCAACAGGCGGATTGAGGCAAATCTTTACGGTTTTCTCCAATTGCCCATTGACAGCGGCGTGAATTATGCTATAATAAAGCCGTACAATTGAATAACCCTTATCAAGAGTGGCGGAGGGACCGGCCCGATGAAGCCACGGCAACCTGCAGTGCAAGGTGCCAAGTCCGGCGGAAACGCGAGATGAGGAGAGAACTGAACCATCCTGCCCCCCGCCGTCTGCGGGGGGCTTTTTTCAGCCTCTTCCCTCCAAAAAGAAAGGAGAAAATGTTCCATGGCAAAGCGGCTTTTTACTTCTGAATCGGTGACTGAAGGTCATCCCGACAAAATCTGCGACCAGATCTCCGACGCCATTCTGGACGCCATCATTGAAAAAGACCCCATGGCCCGGGTGGCCTGCGAAACCACCGTGTCCACCGGTCTGGTCCACATCATGGGAGAAATCACCACCTCCTGTTACGTGGACATCCCCAAAATCGCCCGGCAGGTCATTCGGGATATCGGCTATGACCGGGCCAAGTACGGTTTTGACGGCGACAGTTGTGCCGTCATCTCCAACATTGACGAACAGTCCCCCGACATTGCCCTGGGGGTAGACAAAGCCCTTGAGGCCAAGGAAGGCGCGTTGAATGATGGGCTGGACAACGGCGCGGGCGATCAGGGTATGATGTTTGGCTACGCCTGTAAGGAAACCCCCGAACTGATGCCAATGGCCATCTCCCTATCCCACAAACTGGCCCAACGGTTGACCCAGGTGCGCCGTGAAAAGCTGGTGAACTACCTCCGGCCCGACGGCAAAAGCCAAGTCACTGTGGAGTATGACGAAAATGGCGCGCCCCTGCGAGTGGATACGGTGCTGGTCTCCACCCAGCACGCTCCCGAGGCCACATTGGAGCAGATCCGGGCCGATATGATCGAGCTGGTCATCAAGCCCACCATCCCCGCAGAGCTCTTTGACGAAAATACCCGCATTCTGGTCAACCCCACCGGTCGTTTCGTGGTGGGCGGCCCCCAGGGTGATTCCGGCCTCACTGGACGGAAAATCATTGTGGATACTTACGGCGGCTCTGCCCCCCACGGCGGCGGCGCTTTTTCCGGCAAGGACCCCACCAAAGTGGACCGTTCCGCCGCTTACGCCGCCCGCTGGGCCGCCAAGAACATTGTAGCCGCCGGACTGGCAAACAAATGCCAGGTGCAGTTGGCCTATGCCATTGGCGTAGCCCATCCTGTTTCTGTCCGGGTGGACACCTTTGGCACCGGAACAGTGTCCGACGCCGCTCTGGAAGATGCTGTAAACAAGGTGTTTGACCTGCGTCCGGCCGCCATCATCAAGCGGCTGGACCTGCGCAGGCCCATCTACCGCCAGACTGCAGCTTACGGCCATTTCGGCCGCCCTGAGCTGGATCTGCCCTGGGAAAAAATCGACATGGTCGACGCATTGAAAAATGCGCTGTAACGCCTCAATATTTCTCACGCTCTAGATGCGCTCCACCGCCCCATTGTGAACCGATATCTGATTGCCGTATCCCACGCGGTCAGCAGAATGATCTCCACTGTGCCATCTTTGCAACCATAGTGGAGTTTGCCCCAAGCGCCGTCGCAGTCTGCAAATATTTGCAGACTGCGA
>CANOBV010000215.1 GCA_947564255.1 uncultured bacterium
GAAAAGGTGGAGTACCTGAACGACTACCTGTGCTCCCTGATGACCTATGACAAAAAATCCGTTGCTGGAATCGTTCGGACCTTTGCCCCGCACAGCGGAGAACTGAAAGGTGCCTGCGGCGACTACACCCACAATTTCAAGTTCCTCTGCGGTGCGGTGGGTATCCCCTGCATCACCATCAGCACTGAAAACCACTCCTGGAACCTTGTCTACGCGGATGGACGGTGGCTCCATGTGGACGTTGCCGCCAATGACCTGTACCAACAGGACTATATCCTGTTGGCTGAAGCGGTATCTGACCGCATTGATCTGATGCCGGAGGCCACAGCCTTTATGAAAGAGCTGCTTGTGCCCGGCTCCACAAAATAGGACCCGGACATACTGGGGAAAGCGGACTGCGTTGGCAGCCCGCTTTTTCTTTGCGCTGCCTGGGCCTTACAAACGAGTCTCAAGTTACACCACTATATTTTTATGTATGCGAAAGGAGACCTCATGAAACAAAACCGATGGAAACGGCTTCTGTCTTTGCTGCTTGCAGTAAGCACTCTGTTCAGTCTTTTGATGGTCCCGGCCAATGCCGCCTCGTTGAACGACAGCGGCAGTGTGACAATTCAATACCTGGGGCGTCATGAATATCTGAGCAAAAGCACCGGCGGTACCCTTGGCGGCAGCAGCTGGAGTTACACAAGCAATGATGGGCTTACCGGCACCGCCTACTGCGTCAACTGGGGCCTGTCAGCTGTATCCCCCAGCAAAGCCCTGACCCTACAGGAATACAATCGCAATCCTAAAACCATGGGCGTGTTTGCTAACGGTTATCCGAATCGAACGCTCGCTCAGTTCCAAGAATTGCACACTGCTGATGTCCGGGGCATCGCCAATCTGACGGAGGATGAATACAAATACGCGACTCAGGTTGCGGTATGGGCTTCCTGTGGGCAGCTTTCTGTTCCCGGCACTTCCTTTACCGCTGGCCGGGCCGCGCTGGTGGAGCCTACCGCCGACGCGCAGGAAATCCGTATCTTTGACAGTATCAAGGCTATGCTGCGCCTTGCCAATGGCTGGACCAAAAACCTCTACACTGGAATGTACCTCCGGGCCGAGGAGGACCAGGATGTGCGCGGCGTAGAGATTGTCCATGAACGTGGTTTGGAGGGCGCCGCCGAAGCCAACTTGAACGGTCTCAAAAAGGAAACCATCGGCGGGAAGGAATACTATACCCGTGTACTCTATGTGGCTTCCGCGACCTCTACATGGATTGACGGCCGTAAGACCAAGGTATATTCCACAGACGCTCCCCAGGGGACGATCTTCGTGGCGGAAAACAATTCGCCCTTAGAGACCGTGCAGGAAAATGGAGCCACCTGCTACAAGGTGGATACCAGCAGAGAGCGCAGCACCAACCTCAATGCCAACGGCAGCGAGTACTACGGCGCATTCAAGGTCTGTGTACCCGTTGATAACGCGGCGGATGAAGGGAACTTTACCATCAAGGCCGTCGGCGGGGTGGCGCAGTTTAACCTGTTCTTGGCCTACAACCCTGCCTCAACCGAGCAGTCTTACATCGTGTCTGATCCCGGCTATACGACCTGCGATGCGCAAATTCCGTTCTCATGGACGACTACAGAGGAATTGACCGAAAACGCAAAACTTCAGGTAGTCAAGGCAGGCGAGGGCGGCGCTCCCCTGGAGGGGGCTGAGTTCACTTTGACGGGCAGCGGCGGGACCACTGCCACTGGCATCAGCGACCGTAACGGGCAGATTATCTGGACAGACCTCCCTGCGAACGAAACGTATGTTCTGTCGGAGACCTCTGCGCCGGACGGGTACCAGATCGTTGGCCCCATAAATGTCACTCTCACCGCCGGCCGCACGGAGTATTTAACCGTGACGGATGAGACGGAAAAGAACTTTACGATTAAGAAAATTGATGCTCAGAATAAGGCGTCCCTCCAGGGGGCCGTGTTTGTCTTCGAGCAGATTGACGGCACTTATAAGACCACCGGCACCACTGGCTTCGATGGCACGATCTCTTTCCAGGGAGACGACCTGCCTTATGGATCGTACCGGGTATGGGAACAGTCCAGTCCGGAAGGGTATCAGAAAGACACCCGCGTGGAGACCGTCATGTGGGATGGCACCAAGGACGTGACCCTCACCTTCGAGAATGTGCGTGACATCGGCCTTACCATCGTGAAAAAGGACGGGTATACTGGTGTGTGCCTACCCGGAGCCACTTTCGATGTGTATGCGGACGGCGAGAAGATTACCTCCGTCACCACCAACGATGCCGGTGAAGCCTATGTGTCCGGCATCAAAAAAGAAGCGTATATCGAGATCGTGGAGACGGCTGCCCCCACTGGTTATGTGCTGGACAAGACGCCCCACGGCATCCACATCGACCCCTATGACCCCGCCATCCAGGACGATCCGATCCTGACCGTTGTAAACCACAGCAAGGCATCCCTGCGGATCATCAAGTACGATCAGCTGAGCGGCAACCGCCTGCCCGGCGCCACCTTTGAGATCTATAAGGACTCCGAGCTGTTCGATATCAAAACCACTAACGACAATGGCGAGATTCTGTTGTACGATCTGGAACCCGGCACCTATCTCGTCAAAGAGGTGTCCACGGACGATGAACACGTAGTGGATTCCACACCCCAGCAGATCGAGCTGAAGGCCGGACAGACCGCGACC
This sequence comes from uncultured bacterium, assembly GCA_947564255.1. Lineage (GTDB taxonomy): Bacteria > Bacillota > Clostridia > Oscillospirales > Oscillospiraceae > Enterenecus. The sequence goes on from CANOBV010000215.1 coordinate 2,701, forward strand.
CAGGAGCTGGTGTTCTTCAACAGCAAAAAACCCGGCATTCACCTCATCAAAGTGGACAGCGTGACCATGAAGTCCCTGCCCAATGTCCGCTTTGAATTTAAATTGATTGGCGGCAGCTACCGCCAGGAGTTCACCACCGACATCAACGGCGAGATTGACCTCAGCAAGCTAACCCCCGGCGCATACGAAGTCCGGGAGCTGGAAGCGCCGGATGGGTACCTCATTGACGATGCCGTCCGTGTGGTACAGATCAACCCCGATGAAGATGCGTCCTTTGTGTTTACCAACACCCCCAAGCCCTCCCTCCGGCTCATCAAGACCAGCTCGGACGGTTCCCGGCTGGGTGGTGTGCATTTTAGGATTGCCAAGATTGAGGATGGCACCCACTATCTTGACCGCATCACCGATCCCGACGGCGAAATCAACATCCCCAATCTGGAACCGGGTGTGTACTCGGTGAAGGAGACCGCCACGGTGGCCGACCACATTATTGATGTGCGCGAGTACCATGTGGAGCTGTTTCCCGGCCAGACCAGCACCATCACCATTGAGAACCAGAAGCGGCCCAACCTCATTGTCTATAAAAAGGACGCCGACACCGGCGACCCGATCCCCAATACGGTGTTCCTGGTGAAAGCGGCGGACGGCCACAGCGTAGACGAAATCAAAACCGATTCCAGCGGCAAGGCTACGCTGGAAAACCTGCTGCCGGGTGTGTACGAGATCTCGGAAAAATCCGTCCCCTCCCCCTGGCTCATGGACGCCCCCAGCCAGCTGGTGACGCTGTATCCCAACCGGGAACACAGCGTCTACTTTGAAAACCACAAAAAGCCCACCCTGACCATCAATAAGGTGGACAGCATCACCGGCAGTCCCATCAAGGGGGCCAAATTCCAGGTTTGGTACGGCAGCAACAGCACGACCACCGGGGAGCTGAACAGCCTAGGCGTGTTCTTCTCTGACGCCACCGGTCAGATTGTAATCGACAACCTCCGTGACGGATGGTACAAGGTGACTGAATTGGAGCCCGCCCCCGGTTTCACCATCAAGCAGCCCGCCACTCAGGAGTTCTATATCAAGGGCGGCGAGAGCAAAACTGTGGTGTTTGAGAACGTGCCGAAGAACGGTATCGTTGTGGAGAAATATGATTCCGTCACCGGCGAGGGCCTGCCCGGATGCACCTTCCAGCTGAAGTATCTGGGCGGTACCTCCGGCACAGGCGGTACCACCATCGGCACGAAGGTGACGGGCAAAAACGGCACCGCCATCTGGACGGGGCTCAACCCCGGAACGTATGTTCTGGAAGAGGTGGACGCAGCGGATGGGTACTCCATCATCCAGTCCTCCGAGACCATCTTCCTGGCGGACAGCGGGGAGCAGAGCGTGGTCACCGTCAGGTTCACCAACGCGCCGGACGGCATCCTCCTGGTGAGGAAGGTCTGTGCCACCAACCCCAGCGTGACTCTTCAGAATGCCGAGTTCAAAATCGCGTATGCTGACGGGACGCTTATTGGCGACAGCAACGGCATTTTCAGGACAGATGAAAATGGAGGTGCAGCGACACGTTGCTGCAAATAAACTTTAACTGGGCCAAGGGCCTGGAAGG
>CANOBV010000216.1 GCA_947564255.1 uncultured bacterium
TGGCCTCGTCCAGCACAAAGATCCGGGGGTTGGCCAGCACGGCCCGGGCAAAGGAAACCAGCTGCTTTTCTCCTGTAGAGAGCTGGCCGCCGCCCTCGCCTACATCGCTGTCATAACCCTTCTCCATGCGGCTGATGAATTCATGGGCGTTTACCAGCTTCGCGGCGGCTATAATCTCCTGATCTGTGGCGTCTAACCGGCCATAACGGATATTCTCCTTCACGGAACCGGAAAACAGGTGGGGAGCCTGCAAAACATAGCCTATATTGCTGTGCAGCCAGAGCATGCTCCGTTCCCGGTAGTCCCGGCCGTCAATTAAGATGCGGCCGCCGGTAGGCTCGAAGAAGCGGCAGGCCAGGTTCACCAGGGTGGATTTCCCAGCCCCTGTCTCTCCCACAATGGCCACGGCGGAACCGGCGGGCACCTCCAGGTTGAAGTGCTCCAGTACGTTCTCCGTACCGTCGGGATAGCGGAAGGTCACGTCCTGGAAGGTAATGGCCCCGGTAATGGGTTCCCAGTTTTCCCGGCGGGGGTCCAGAGAGGTGCCGTACTTCTCCACCACCTCCGCCGTGTCGGTAATCTGGGGCTCCATCTCCAAGAGCTCGGTGACCCGCTCAATATTGGCCTGGGTGGACACAAAGCGGGTGGCCTGGAAGGCAAATCCCTGCACCGGGTCGGCGATCATCAGCGCAAAGTTAATGAAAACCGTCAGCTCGCCAATGGTGATGCCCCCTACCATAGCCATATTGCCTCCGCCGGTAATGACAAAGGAAACGGCCAGGGCTGTGAGAGCGCTGATTACCGGCACATAGATGGCGTCCATCATCACAGAACGTACGCTGGTGCGCCGCATGTCCCCGCTGACCTCCCGGAAAGCAGCGGCGTTCTTCTCCTCAATCACCAGGGTCTTGGAGGTTTTCGCCCCGGAAATGCCCTCGTTGTAGTGCCGGGTTACCTCGGCGTTGATCTTGCGGACCTGCCGGTTGAGCTTTAAGATCTTCTTTTCGAAGTAGACCGTCAATAGAGCGATGGCCGGCACCACCGTCAGCACCAGAAGCCCCAGCTTCCAGTTGGTTACCAGCATAACGCCCATACAGCCCATTATGTAGAAGCTGCAATATACCGCGTCCACTACAATCCAGGCAAACTCGCCGATGCGCCCGGAGTCGCTCATCACCCGGGCCACAATGACGCCCACCGGCGTTTGGTTGTAGTAGGAGAAGCTCAAGGTCTGTAAGTGGGCGAACAGGTCCCGTTTTAGGTCCCGGCTGATATACATCTCCATTTTTAAGGCCACCCGGCCCAGGGTAATCTGCCCCAATGTCTTCACCAGCACCATCAGGGCGTATACCGCCGCGAAACCAGCCAGCCCCTGATGGACCCGGGGCGCCACAAAGTGGTCCACCGCATAGCCCGCCATCAGCGTGTAGCCCACCGATACCGCCGCGTCCGCCAGCATAGCGATAAAGATCAGCGCCACCCATTTCTTGTAGGGGCTGATATACGGCAGCATTTTGGCCCAGACCTTAAAGGCCGAAGTCTTTTGCTTGTTATTCTTTTGCGTGTTTTCCATATGATATCTCCCATGCAGTCAGCAGGCTTAGGGACTTTGTCCCTAAGCTCCCTACCACCCTTGAAAGGGTGGGCGAAACTATTGTATTTATTGATTCAATCTCAGTCTTTCAGCAACGGTTTTTGATATTCTCCAAATCCTCCGCAGCCCGTCCTTTACGATCTCTGCATGTCGTAAATCCGCTTGTAGATTCCATCCTGCGCCACCAGCTCTTGGTGGGAGCCCAGCTGGGAGACGCGGCCCTTGTCCAGCACAAGAATTTGGTCGGCGTTCATCAAAGTCGTGATGCGGTGGGCGATGAGGATGGTGGTGCCATGCACGTTTTCCTTGATGGACTGGCGGATTTTCTGGTCGGTCTCCATATCCACAGCGGAGAGGGAGTCGTCAAAAACCTTGATGGGCGTGTTCTGCATCAGCATCCGGGCAATGGCCACCCGCTGCTTCTGCCCGCCGGAAATGGTGACGCCCCGCTCGCCGATAGGGGTCTCGTAGCCCTGGGCGAAGCTCTCTATGGCGTCGTCGATCACCGCCATGCGGGCGTACTTGCGTACTGTCTCCAGGTCCTGGCTTTTGGCCCCGTCGGCAATGCTCTCCCGGAAGGTCTTGGAGAACAGGAAAGGCTCTTGCAGCACCATGCCCACGCCCTGGCGCAGGTGTTCCAGCTTGATATTCCGGATATCCACCCCGCCGATGGTGATAGAGCCTTGGCCCTCCGGCAGCTCATAGAGCCTGTCCAGAAGATACATCAGGGTGGATTTGCCGCTGCCGGTAGCCCCCAGAATGCCAAAGGTAGAGCCCGCTTTGATGGTAAAGCTCACATCCTCCAGCACCTCGCCGGACTCTCCGTATGCGAAGCTTACATGGTCAAAGACAATGTCCCGGTCCATAGGCGGGGTCTTTGGCTGGGGGCAGTCCCGCTCTTCGGGGGCGTCCAGAATGTCATAGATGCGGGTGGCGCTGATAGAGGTCTTGCTCAGCTCGCTGAGAATACGCCCCAGGTTGCTGACAGGCCACACCAGCATGGAGTTATAGGCGGTGAACGCCAGGAACTCGCCTTCTGTAATGGCGCCCCTCTCCACAAAAAACACGCCCACTACGATGATTACCAGCACCTGCGTGCCGGCAAACAGATCGCAGATGCCCCAGTTGGTGCCTAATACCTTGCCCAGGTTCGACCAGAGCTCGGCAAATTCATTGTTCTTCTTATTAAACCGGTCGATCTCATAGCGCTCCCGGCCAAAGGCCCGAACCACCCGGACGCCGGTGAGGTTTTCCTGTACCAGGGCGGTGAGCTGGCCCTCGCACTGGTCCGCCTGCTCAAATTTCTTTCCCACGATGACGAAAAACACCAGGGAGAAACCCATAACCACAGGAATGAAGGCCAGCACAATCAGGGAAAGCTGTACGTTCATCATAAACATAAGCGCCAGGGAAATGGCAATAGCCAGCACCGTGCGTACCACAGACATCAGCTGGTCGCTGACAAACCGGCGGATGAGCTCCACGTCCTGGGTGCAGCGCTGGATAATGTCCCCGGTCTGGTTCTGGTTGTGCCATGCATAGGGCAGGCGCTGAATGTGGGAAAACAGCGTGTTGCGCACCTTCTCCACCGTGCCCTCGCAGGCTTTGGCAAGCCCCATGCGGGAGGCAAAGTTGGTGACCCCCGCAATGACGGCGAAAACCAGCGCCGCCGCCGCACAGATGGCAATATGCTCCCGCAGGGCCGTCCGTCCTCCCAGAGATTCCACCCAGCCCAGCAGAAAGCCTGGCAGGGCAAAGGGCTCGTCGTTAATAACAGAGTCCACCGTGACCCGGACAACCTGGGGCGTCATGTAGTTAGCCAGGGCCGATATGACCACCGTGACGGCGGCCAGTATAAATTGTCCCCGAAGCCCCTTTGTAAAAGGATAGAACCGCAGGATACTGGCACTCTTCTTTTTATCGGCGTTTTTCTTCCTCATTTTGATACCTCTTTTCCATTCCGGCAGGGGAAACCCCCTAAAATTCCATGGTGAACAAAAAAGCACAACACCAGCTCCGAAACGCCCTCGGACACGGTTGAGGGGGCCGGAAAGCTGTGCTGTGCCACTCTCCGCGCAACGTACACGGAGCTGGGTACACCTATTACAATTGTTCTGACGGTGTAGCTATCGTAACAGATTTTAACGGAAATGTCAAGAGGAATTTAAAAAGGAACCGGCCCGCGCGGATTCAAAAAGTCAAAGAGAGAAAAAAGGGTATAACAGTTCCAGGGGGAGACGGTGGGCATTGGGGCCTTTTACTCAGAAGCGTAAGGATCCTCCATTTTCTCGCCCTGCTCAAAGAGGTCGATGAGACCCTGCAGGCAGCCGGGGTTCCCGGTATATTCTATAGGTAAGCGAGTGTCCTCCGGTTTGCCATTGTTACGTATGTAATCCATGTTGAAATAGCTGGAAAAACCAATAACAGAGGAATCTGTAAGCCCAAAGCGGCGCCAGGCATCATAATAACTGAGCCGTACTACATAGCGAACCGAGGCGTCCTTGGAAAGTTCCTTCTCGCTTTCAGGAACAAAGGCATTCAGTATCTCAACAGCTCTATCCATTCTATCATCGCCATATTAAAGTGGCACAACATTCCCAGTGCCGCTGCAACTGTGCAGATTGCATCTGCAGGCCCTCTGAGCACATGTTTTCTATTCCCAAAAAATACCTTTTTAACATAGCGATTGCTGACAGCACTGGGA
>CANOBV010000217.1 GCA_947564255.1 uncultured bacterium
GAAACACAATCCTCAGTCAGCCTGCGGCTGACAGCTCCTTTCAAAAGGAGCCTTGCCGCCTGCGGGCGGGAGACCTCATCCGTCACGGCCTGCGGCCGTGCCACCTTCCCCTAAAGGGGAAGGCTGTCGCCTGCGGGCGGGACGGGGGTCAGGGCGTATCCGTCCGCCCGGCCAGGTAGTCCAGAGAGACGTTATAGAAATCAGCCATGCGGATTAGGACCGATAATTGCGGCTCTCGCTCACCGGCCTCATAATAGGCGCACGCGCGGGGACTGATTTGAAGTTTTTTTGCGCACTCCTTTTGCGACAGTCCATTTTCATGTCTCAGAAGAAGAAGTCTTTCAGAAAAAATAGACAAAATTGCTCCACCCCTCTTGACTTTGCACACCCGTGCAATTATAATATACCGCAAGATTGCATATACGTGCAAAACAGGAGGAATTGCGATGAAAAACCTATTAGATATTCTCATGCAGTACGCGGAAGAAAACCTGGTCGTCCGTCTTCAGCGCGAAACCGCCGGCATGACCCGCCTGGCACAGCAAAAGGCGGACGCGCTGACCGGCCGGCTCAGCGCCCTGAGCCCGGACGCGGAAAAATGGCTTGAGGAGCTCAAAGTCGAGTGGGCCGAACTGAACGACAGCCACGAGAAGGCCCTTCTCCTCTCTGGCATCTCCATCGGTCTGGAGCTGGGGCGGCTCTAGTTGAACTTGTAGATCCTCCGGGCCAGGCGGTACAGGGCCACCGACAGTTTCCGCCCCGGGGCGGTGGGCAGGTTGGTGGCGGCGGGGATGGCGAAGTAGCGCATCCGGGTGTACAGCCCCTTGTCCACCGTCCGCAGATACTCCCACAGCCGGGTCCGCTTGCCCAGGGACTCCGGACTGCCCTCCATGGTGAGGAAGATGGAGGAGATGCTCATCATAATAGCCAGATAGTCGTACATATACCTGGCCAGCTTCTTGTTCTTTTGGGCCACATGGCGCAGATTCCAGCAGTCGATCATGTGGTAGTTCACCCGCAGCTGCTGGTCCACCCGGCCCATCATCACGCTCTCGTTCACGCTCTGGTCCGCCCGGCCGATGAAGTAGCGGTACAGGTCCACATCCATATAGTAGATGTTGCGCACATGGGGCAGAGGCTCGTAGACGAAGATGTTGTCCACATAGAAGGTGTGTTTGGGCAGCTCCAGCCCGCAGTCCCGCAAAATCCGGGTACGGTAGATCACAGAGTGCATCAGCAGGTACTGCCCCGGCTTGAACCGGCCGATGTGCTTCCAGTTGAACACCCGGCCCACAGGGAACACGTTGCGGTAGTTCACCGCCCGCTGGGTGTTGTCCTCCACATGCTCATAGACATAGTTGGCAATCATCAGATCGACGGGCTTGCCGTCCCGGGTGAACTGGCGCAGCTTGTCCAAAACCTGATGGAGCGCGTCCACATCCACCCAGTCGTCGGAGTCCACCACCTTGTAGTAGATGCCCCGGGCGTTGCGGATGCCCTGGTTCACCCCCTCGCCGTGGCCGCCGTTCTCCTGGTGGATGGCCCGGACAATGTGGGGGTACTGCTCTGCGTACCGGTCGCAGATGGCTGGGGTGTCGTCCTTGGTGGAGCCGTCGTCCACCAGAATGATCTCAATGTCGTCGCCCCCCTGGAGCAGAGTCTCCACACAGTGGTCCATATAGGCCGCCGAGTTGTAGCAGGGGACGGCAAAGGTTATCAGCTTGTCCATGGTTTGTTTCTCCTGTTTCAGTTTTTTGTAGGGGGCGGCCTCCGCGCCGCCCCCTGTGTTGGGCGTTAATCCGGCGGGGCGGCGCGGAGGCCGCCCCCTACAGGAAGGGTTACAGCCGCTCCGCCAGGTCCAGGGCCCGGGCGGCGATGGCGTCCATGTTGTAGTATTTGTACTCCGCCAGCCGGCCCAGCAGGTGGAGCTGTGGTTTTTTGTCCGCTTCCGCCTTGTATTTGGCGTAGAGGGCGTTGTTTTCAGGGTTGATGATGGCGTAGTAGGGCGTCTCCCCCTCGGCTCCGGTGTAGGCCCGGGAGTACTCCTTCACGATGGTGGTCACCCCGGGCAGGTCCTGGCCGGTGAGGTGCTTGAACTCGGTAATCCGGGTGTAGTCCCGGTCCACCGTGTAGTTGACGGTGCCGTGGGTCTGGTAGAAGCCGCCGCCCCGGAGGGGGTGGTCCGGGTCGGGGTAGGGCATTCCGGGGGCGCTGTAGTCCCGGTCCTGCCAGGTCTCAAAGACGAAGTCCAGGGTCCGGTAGGGCAGGGGGCCAAATTTGAAGTCGAAGAGCTCGTCCACCTGGCCGGTGTAGATGACAGGACCGTCGGCCTCCGCCAACATGGGCCGGGCGTCCACCCCCAACCGGACCTCGATATTGGGGTGGTCCAGCATCTTCTCGAACATTTTGGTGTAGCCCTCCAGGGGCATACCCTGAAACTCGTCCTGAAAATACCGGTCGTCCCGGGAGAGGAACACCGGCACCCGGGCGGTGGTGTTGGGGTCGATGTCCTCCGGCTTCTGGCCCCACTGCTTCATGGTGTAGTGGACGAAGACGTGCTCGTACACGTAGTCCGCTATGGCGGCAATCTCCGGGTCCGGGTTCTGCCGCAGCTCCAGGATGGTCACCTGGCTCTGGGCGGGGTAGGCGTCCAGCAGCTTCTGGCCCAGACGCTCTCCCTCCTGCTCCCCGAAGGCGTTTTTCAGGGAGTCCAGGTTGAAGGGCACCGGGAAGAAAAACCGGCCGTCCGTTTTTTTATGGGCCGGGACCACCTCCGGGTTATCCCGGGGGATATTGGCAATCACCCGGTGCTGGTAGCGCCGCCATTGGGTGAACCGGGACAGGAAGTCGAACACCGCTTTATTGTTGGTGTGGAAGATGTGGGGGCCGTATTTGTGGATGAGCACCCCCGCCTCGTCCAGGCAGTCGTAGGCGTTGCCGGCGATGTGGTCCCGGCGCTCGAAGACCCGCACCCGCTTCCCCTTCTCCGCCAGGGCCCGGGCCGTCACCGCCCCGGCGTAGCCCGCCCCGGCAATCCATATGTCAAACCGTTCCAAAATCAGTCCATCCTTTCACCGGAAAATTTTTCATCCGCTATAGTATAGCACAATTTCCCGGGAAAACAAATTAAAATTCCTTTAAACCGCAAAAAAGCCGCCCTGACAAGGCGTTGAGATAAGAAACCCTTTGCAGGGGCGCATAATATGCGCCCGCGGGCGGCTAATAGCCGCCCCTACAGGACTTCTTAAAACAACGCCCCATCGGGGCGGCTTTAATTTTTTTAAAAGAGGCTTGACAAGCCGCCGGAAATGTATTATTGTATTAAGCGTATAATACAGATTGAGGAGGCACCGCCATGGACTGGAATCTGGACAACGGCCGGCCCATCTGGCCTCAGCTGGCCCAGCAGCTGGCCCGGCGGATCATCGCCGGGGTCTATCCCCCGGGGAGCAGGCTGCCCTCGGTGCGGGAGCTGGCGGCGGAGGCGGGGGTCAATCCCAACACCATGCAGCGGGCCCTGGCCCAGCTGGAGCAGGAGGGTCTGGCCAGAGCCGACCGCACGGCGGGCCGGCTGGTCACCCGGGATGTGCAGATTTTGGATGCCGCCCGCCTGCGGGAGGCCCAGGCGGTGATCCAGGGGTATTTCGAGGCCATGTCCGCCCTGGGCTACTCCCGGGAACAGGCGGCGGAGCTGATAAAGGAGGAGTTTTTGTGAGCGACTGTTTAATCGAGTGCCGGGGGCTGTATAAGTCCTACGGCCTGCGCCCCGCCCTGCGGGGGGTGGACCTGGAGGTGGGGCCGGGGCGGATCGTGGGCCTGCTGGGCCCCAACGGCAGCGGCAAGACCACCCTCATCAAGCTGCTGTGCGGCCTGCTCCAGCCCACCACCGGCTGGCTGGCGGTGGACGGCCGGGCCGTGGGGCCCTACACCAAGTCGGTGGTCAGCTACCTGCCCGACCGGATGTACTTCGCCGACTGGATGAAGGCTACCGACCTGTTCGACCTGTTCCGGGATTTTTACCAGGATTTTGAGTATGAGAAGGCCATGTCCATGTGCCGCTCCCTGGGGGTGGAGCCGGGGGACCGGCTGAAGGCTATGTCCAAGGGCACCAAGGAGAAGGTCCAGCTGGTGCTGGTTATGGCCCGGAGCGCCAAGCTGTACCTGCTGGACGAGCCCATCGCCGGAGTGGACCCGGCCGCCCGGGACTTTATCCTGCGCACCATCCTGACCAACTACAACGAGGAGGGCACCGTCCTCATCTCCACCCACCTGATCTCCGACGTGGAG
>CANOBV010000218.1 GCA_947564255.1 uncultured bacterium
CCCACGGCGTTGCGCTTCATGCGGTAGAGCATCCCGGACACGCCGATGAAGTGGCCGGTCTGGTAGTAGAACCCCTTGTTTTTCCGCAGCATTTTCAGCAGGGCGATGCTTCCGGCGGTGAACAGGCAGTAGGTGCCGGTGATGACCAGGATGACGGCCAGAAAATAGAAAGCCATGGCAAGGGCAGGGTCCTTGGTGACCACGGCGATGAAGTAGCCCGCCCCCAGGCAGACCGCCCCGACCGCCGCCAGCAGCCAGCGGGTCTTGGGCTCCTTCTCGCCCACCGCGCCGCCGTGGAGCAGCTCAATGGGATTGGACAGCCGCACCCGAAACAGGTTGAGGATCAGGGCCAGAAAGAGCAGGAAGCCGAAGAACACCACCGTCTGCACTGCGGCGGACAGGGAGAAGGAGGCGGAGAAAGGGATGGAGAACTTCAGCAGGGACACCAGGGCTATAGCGGACAGCTTGTGGAGGACCACGCCGCACACCAGCCCGCCCCCGATGCCCAGCACGGCGGTATACAGGCTCTCCCAGCACTGGATGAGGGCGATATTCCCCTTGCCCATGCCCAGAATGTTGTAGAGACCCAGCTCCTTTTTCCGCTGCTTCATCAGAAAGCTGTTGATGTACAGCAGCAGGACGGTGGACAAAATCCCCGCCACGAACATGCCGATCTGCATCATCACCATGACGTATTCAAAACCCCGCATGAGCCGCACGCCGGGGTCGGCGCACAGGGCTGACATGACGTAAAAGGCGGCGGTGAGCCCCGCCAGGGCCAGCAGGTAGGGGACAAAAAACCGGCGGTTCTGCCGCATGCCCTGGGCCGCCAGCTTAGGGTACAGTCCGTTACGCAAGGCGCTCACCTCCATCTGTGAGCTGGGTGAGGGTCTCGGTGATAAGGCGGTACATCTGGCCGTCGGTGCGGTTCTCTCGGTAGAGCTGGTGGTACACCCGGCCGTCCCGGATGAACAGCACCCGGCCCGCCCGGCTGGCGGCGGCGGTGGAGTGGGTGACCATCAGAACCGTCTGACCGGAGGCGTTGATCTTGGTGAACAGGTCCATGAGGCTGTCCGCCGCCCGGGAATCCAGAGCTCCGGTGGGCTCGTCGGCCAGCACGATCTGAGGCTGGGTGATGAGGGCCCGGGCCACGGCGCAGCGCTGCTTCTGCCCGCCGGACACCTCGTAGGGGAATTTCTCCAGCAGGGGCTCAATACCCAGGGTCTGAGCCAAAGGGGTGAGGCGGCGCTTCATCTCCGGGTATTTTTTCCCCGCCAGTACCAGGGGGAGGAGGATATTGTCTTTCAAGCTGAAGGTGTCCAGCAGGTTGAAATCCTGGAACACGAAGCCCAGGTTGTCCCGGCGGAAGGCGGCCAGCTCCTTTTCCCGCACCGCGGTGAGGTCCCGGCCCGCCAGCAGCACCGACCCGGCGGTGGGCTTATCCAGCGCCGCCAGAATATTCAGCAGGGTAGTCTTGCCCGAGCCGGACTCGCCCATGATGGCCACGTATTCCCCCTGCTCCACATGAAAGGACACGTCCGCCAGGGCCTCCACCTTCTGGCCGCCGAAGCGGGTGGAATAGACTTTCTTTACATGACTGACTTCCAGGATTGCCATGATTGATTACCTCCGAACTGTTGTCATTTGCTCTAACTGTATTACCCGTGTTGGTACAGATAGTATAGCAAAAAAGGGTTAAGAAGCAAGCGGAGAAATTTGAAAGTTTTTCTTAAGAGCACTTAAGAAATGATTTGTGAAGATTTTGACAAATAGATGCGATTGCCTCTTGCAATGGGCGGGATAATGTGTTAAAATCTTAACAGATTTGGGCGGACCATTTGCCCAGCATATATTATTGGAGGTAATACATATGGCACGTTTTACTCTTCCCCGTGACCTGTACCATGGCAAGGGCGCTCTGGAGGCGCTGAAATCCTTTGACGGCAAGCGGGCGATGATTTGTGTGGGCGGCGGCTCCATGAAGAAGTTCGGCTTCCTGGACCGGGCCGTGGAATACCTGAAAGAGGCCGGCATGGAGGTGGAGCTGTTCGAGGGCATCGAACCCGATCCCTCCGTGGAGACCGTCATGAAGGGCGCGGAGGCCATGCTGAAGTTTGAGCCCGACTGGATCGTGGCTATGGGCGGCGGCTCTCCCATCGACGCGGCCAAGGCTATGTGGATCAAGTACGAGTACCCCGACATCACCTTCGAGGAGATGTGCAAGGTGTTCGGCATCCCCGCCCTGCGCAAGAAGGCCCGCTTCTGCGCCATTTCCTCCACCTCCGGCACCGCCACCGAGGTGACCGCCTTCTCCATCATCACCGACTACCAGAAGGGCATCAAGTACCCCATCGCCGACTTTGAGATCACCCCCGACGTGGCCATCGTGGACCCGGACCTGGCCGAGACCATGCCCAAGAAGCTGGTGGCCCACACCGGCATGGACGCCATCACCCACGCCATCGAGGCCTATGTGTCCACCGCCAACTGCGATTACACCGACCCCCTGGCCCTCCACGCCATCAAGATGATCCAGCACGACCTGGTGGACTCCTACAACGGCGACATGTCCAAGCGTGACGCCATGCACAACGCCCAGTGCCTGGCCGGCATGGCCTTCTCCAACGCCCTGCTGGGCATCGTCCACTCCATGGCCCACAAGACCGGCGCCGCCTTCGCCGACTACGGCGCCCACATCATCCACGGCGCGGCCAACGCCATGTACCTGCCTAAGGTCATCGCTTTCAACGCCAAGGATGAGACCGCTGCCAAGCGCTACGGCGATATCGCCGACTTCATGGGCCTGGGCGGCGGCACCGTGGAGGAGAAGGTGAAGCTGCTCATCGCTTACCTGCGCCAGATGAACGACGACCTGAACATCCCCCACTGCATCGGCAAGTACGGCCCGGACAGCTACCCCTGCGACCAGGGCTTCGTCCCCGAGGAGGTGTTCCTGGAGCGGCTCCATGACATCGCCGTCAACGCTCTGGGCGACGCGTGCACCGGCTCCAACCCCCGCCAGCCCTCCGTGGAGGAGATGGAGAAGCTGCTCAAGTGCTGCTATTACGACACCGAGGTGGACTTCTAAGAAGCTGTATCAATAGGCTGTGAACCTTGTGGCAAAGGTGAACCCAGGTTTGCGATATCCTATACATGGATAGGATGTTGTAGTTTGAGAATATCGAAGTTCAGTTTGTCTGATCGTGGGAGTTATGATAACGAAAGTGCCCCGTGGAACTCAAAATCCACAGGGCACTTTTTATTTGACAGGGTTACGGCATTGCCGAAAATTTCCGTGGGATCTTGCTGTTCCTGGTGTACAGGTGTATAATTAGAGTATAGATACAAAAAGGAGGGAGGCATCTCGTGGAGGACGCACAGCTGGTCTGTGCCCTGCAAACCGGGCAGAATAGGGCAATAGAGCGGTTCCAAACGGCGTATATCCCTCTGCTTCGGTACATCATCACCCCGATTCTCGCTGATGAGCGGGACCGGGAAGAGTGCCTGTCCGATGTGCTGTTCCGGGTGTGGGACTCCATCGGTACATTTGACCCGAGACAATCTGCGCTGAGTACTTGGCTTCCCTACATAGCCCGCAATGCGGCGCTCAACCGCCGCCGGGCCAATGAGCGCCGCCGGGAAGATGGCAATCTGGACGAGAACAGGCCGGATACCGCCGATGGGCCGGAACAGTCCCTGTTCAAAGCGGAGTCGGTCCAGGCCATGTGGGCCGCGGTAAAACGGCTGAGCCGCAAAGACAGGGAGTTGTTCCTTCGTAAATATTACTACTACCAGCCCACTGCCCAGGTCGCAGCCGAGTCGGGCCTGACCGTTCGGTCAGTGGAGGGCAAACTGTACCGCATCCGTAAGCATTTGCAGTCGGAACTGGAAGGTGTATTCCATGGATAAATTTGAACATCTGCTCTATACGGACTCCACCCACTTGCCGTCGGAATTGACGGATCTGAAGCCGCCCTGCCCGTGGAAAGAGCCCGTCGGTCAGATCTGCTGGGGGTTGGCGCTCATTACCATCACCTTCAACTTTTTTGGCCTGGATATCATTCTGCCGGCGGTGGGTACGGCGCTGCTGTGGCTGGGCCTACATTTCCTGATGATTGCCGTCCTGCCGCTGCTATTTTCCAGACTGCCTGCCGAAATCCAGACGACGGGCACAGTTGACAGCGATTCTTCCCTCCGCTCCGAGTTGCTGTAAATGGGGTTCCCGGAAGATATCTTGTTCCGGATGGACGACAACAAGCTGTCCCGGTTTGAAGGAGCCTA